>JARLGO010000154.1 GCA_031292655.1 Geothrix sp. | reverse complement strand
GGGCAACGTGGTTCGTTGTTCAAGGGACCTGACGCCGCGGGGCGCCTGCCTGGCTTCATCCCACCGGGCGAGGGCCGGCGGGCGTCGCGATGCAGCGTCACGCTCGTCGCGCGTAGTACCCGCTACGCTTCGACTCGCGTTCCTCGCCTCCCTCGCCCGGCGACCCTCGCGCGACCCCGTGGGGGTTTTGTTAGGCACTCTCAGCGCCAGCTGCGGGCCCGGTGTCCCAGGGCCGCCAGCACTTCCTCCGCGGCGCGGAGCCCGTGGTCCTGGGCCTCTTCGAACAGGGCCAGGCCGCTCAGTTCCGTGTGGGCGAAGTGGACGGCACCGAAGGGCGACGCCAGGGCCAGGAAGTCCGGGTCCCATAGGAGACCTGGCGCCGGACGCACCATGGCGTGACCCCAGCGCATCACGTCCAGGCGCGCCACCAGGGGCTCCAGATCCGGGTGGGCCCGGCGCAGGTCGTCCATCACCATGCGCGCGCAGGCGGGCCAGTCCAGGGTGCGCAGCCGGGCGCGCTCGGCCTCGCAGTCGGGCCCGGTGAAGGGCCGGTACCAGGTCCAGACCGTGGGTCCGTAGTCCCGCAGGCTCTGGTGGGTGGCCACCACGTAGCCCAGGGCCTCGCTGTCCCGGAGGACATTGTCCCAGGCCGGCGGGAAGCTCGGCTCCTGCGGCCGGGCACGAAGCGTGAGGTTGGCCACCATCCAGGGGGCGTTGCGGATGCGGGCCGAGGCGGGCCGGGCGGCCTGCAGCCCCTCGACCACATGCCGGGCCACGTGCTGGGGGCCGGCGAAGATCACACGCTGGGCCCGCCAGCCCACTCGCTGCTGGCGGACCGCATCCCAGGCGGTGACGAGCAGGGCCTCCTTGTCCGCGCGGATGGCGGTCGCCATCACGCCGCAGCGCAGACGATCCCCGGCGGCCCGGCGCAGGTGCTCGACGAGGAACCCGTTGCCCTGGGGCCAGGTGAGCAGGGGGCGGGAGTCCTCGCCGGGACCCTGCTTGCGGGCGGCGAAGTAGACAAGGCCCGCCCAGGCGCTTGTGGTGTCGAGGCGGGAGCCGTAGTGGTCCCGGCAGGCGTACTCCAGCAGCCAGCGCAGGCGGGGCGACCCGAGGCCGCGGGCGTCCAGCCAGGCTTCAAAGGAGAGCCGGTCCAGGGCGAGGGCCTCGGGCGCGTCCGAGCTGCGGGACCGCGGGATGCTGAAGGCCGGGCGGCCTCTTCGATCCCTGAAGGCCGCCCAGCGGTCCACCTCCTGGAAGAAGGCGTGGTACTGGCGCTCGTCCTCGGCGCTGGCCCCCGCCCTCAGGTAGAGCCCCTCCCACCACTGGCCGTAGGCGAAGAGGCGCTCCTCGGGGGCGCGCACCGTGGTCTCCTCGGCAAAGACCGGGTCGCCCTTGGCATCGAAGCCCTGGAGCAGGCCGCACTCCTCCAGCAGCCGCAGCACCGCGTGGTTGCCGCGATCCGGCGCGGGGATGTAGTGCGCGGCCCAGGGGAAGGCGCTCACGGGGTTCTGCCCGGACCGGGAGGTTCCGCCAGCCTCGGATTCCAGCTCCAGCACGCGGAAGTCGTCGAACCCCCCGCCCGCCAGGCGCCAGGCGGCGCTGAGCCCCGCCACGCCGCCCCCCACGATGAGCACGGAGACCGGCTCGAAGCGGTCCGGATCAGGGAAGGCCCCGCCCCGCAGCCAGTGGCCCAGGGCCAGGTCCGGCCCCACCAGGTCGCCGGGGAAGGGGAACTCGGGCTTGGGCCGGCAGGCCAGGGGCAGCGCCGAGGCCGCCGCAGCCGCGAGGAAGTCCCGGCGCCTCATGATTGCGAGACCACAGATGAAAATGAATTTGCAACCACAGATGTCACAGATTGAAAAAGCGAAATAGGGAAGATTGAATCCACAGATTTCACAGATTCACACAGATTGAATTGAAGGAACTGTCGCTTGATCTGAAGGTATCGATTCGAAGATTTGAAACTCAAAGATGGCTGGGGGGGCCAGCCTCGTTCTGTGTAATCTGTGTAATCTGTGGACCATTTCTTTTTCTGCGGCCTCAGGACCATCGCCGCCACTCCCGGGCGTAGAGGTGGACCAGCACCTGGTTGTCGAGGCGGTTCACCTGCACGGGCACGCGGTCCATGTCCTTCGGGAAGGCGAACATGGCGGCGGTGGCCTCGTCGGACAGGTGGCGCAGGCCCGGCAGCACGTGGGTGGGCACGTCGAAATCCCGCTTGGAGGCCAGGGCGAAGCCCCACACGCCGAAGGAGGGCACCGCCAGGTGGTAGGGCCGCACCTTCAGGCCCGCGGCCTCCATGGTGGCGGCGATGCACCAGAAGGACTCCCGGGCCATGAGCGGGGAGGTGCTCTGCACGGTGATCATGGCCTCGTCCGTGAGGCGGCGCCGCAGGAGGCGGTAGAAGCGCGAGGTGTAGAGCTTGCCCAAGGCGTAGGTGTTGGGATCCGGGAAGTCCACGAAGGCCAGGTCGAAGGGGGGCCCCGAAGTCTCCTGGAGCCACACCATGGCATCGGCGTTGATCACCTTCACCCGGGGGTCGTCCAGGGAGGCGCCGTTGAGCTGGCGCACCATGGGTTGCATCCGGGCCAGGTCCGTCATGGCCGGGTCGAGATCCACCAGCACCACCTCCCGCACGGAAGGGTGCTTCAGCACCTCGCGCACGGCGAGGCCGTCCCCGCCGCCGCAGATGAGGACCCGCTTCGCCTCGGACCGGAGGCCGAAGGCCGGGTGCACCAGGGCCTCGTGGTAGCGGTACTCGTCGGCGCTGGAGAACTGCAGGTTGCCGTTCAGGAAGAGCTGGAAGCTGCCCCGGCCCCGGGTGAGCACGATGCGCTGATAGGCGCTGTCCTTGGCGTAGACGATGTCGTCGGCGAAGATCTCCTCCTCGACGGCCAGGGTGAACTTTCCGGCGAAGGCCAGGCCCACGGCC
>JARLGO010000153.1 GCA_031292655.1 Geothrix sp. | reverse complement strand
TCCTCGATGGCCGCATCCAGGTCGTGGAAGGGCAGGGCCAGGTGGTAGGCGAGCTGCCGGCCGACGGTGGTCTTTCCGGCGCCGCTGCCGCCGATGAGCAGGACTCCCTGGCCCCGCTGGAAGGGGGGGCGGACGCGCCAGCGCTGCCGCTGGACCTCCCAGCCGAGGGCCGCGGGAGCCTCCGCCCGGTGGACCTCCCCCACCATGGCCAGGGCCTCGGCGCCGGCTTCGAAGCAGGGGGCGGCATCCGCCAGGCGGAGCCCCCCGATGGCCACGGGGGCGAGGCCCTGGCTCCGCAGGGTGGCGCAGCCGGCCCGCAGGCCCTCCAGCCCGATGGGGTCGGCATGATCGGATTTCGTGGCCGTGGCGCGGAGGGGGCCGATGCCCGCGTGGTCGCAGGCCCCGTCCACCGAGGTCCACTCGGCCGCGCAATGGCTGGAGGCGCCGATGTGCGCGGCCCCCAGACCCGGCAGTTTCCGCGCCTCGGCCGCCGGCAGGTCCCCCTGGCCCAGGTGCAGCCCCCAGGGGGCGAGCCCCTCCCGCGCCGCGAGCACGGCCAGGTCGGCCCGGTCGTTCACGCAGATCAGGGGCCAGCCCCCGTTGGCGGCGGCTTCCGCGAGGGCCCGGCGGAGCTCCGCCCACTGGGCCGCGGCGTCCAGGGGTTTGCCCCGGAATTGGACCAGGGGGAACCCCGCCTCACCCAGCCGCCGGATCTGGGCGGACAGGGGTTCCGGAAGCGTGGCGTCGGTGATGGGATAGAGGGGCGGCAGGTGGAGCATGGCTCCAGTCTAGATGCTCAGGCCGCCTCGCTGTCCGCGAACTGGAGCCGCACCAGTTTGGCGTAGACGCCGTCCTGGGCGATGAGCCCATCGTGGGTGCCCCGTTCGACGAGGGCACCCTGATCCATGACCCAGATCTCGTCGGCTTCGCGGATGGTGGACAGCCGGTGGGCGATGGTGAAGGTCGTGAGGCGGTGGCTCACGCGCTCGATGACGGTCTGGATCTTGGCCTCGGTCTCGGAGTCGATGTTGGCGGTGGCCTCGTCCAGCAGCAGCACGGCGGGTTCCAGGTAGAGCATGCGGGCGAAGGCGAGCAGCTGGCGCTCGCCGGCGCTGAGCTTCTGGCCCCGCTCGCCCACCTGGGTGTCCAGGCCCAGGGGCAGGCGTCCCACCAGGTCCTTGAGCTGGCTCTGCTCCAGCACGGAGGCCAGCCGGCCTTCGTCCATGGGCCGGTCCATGACGATGTTGTCGCGCAGGCTGCCGGAAAAGACGAAGACGTCCTGGAGCACCAGGCCGAAGAGGCTGCGCAAGCTGCGGATCTGCAGCTCCCGGACGTCCACGCCGTCCACGGTGATCCGGCCGGCATGCACGTCGTAGAACCGCATGAGCAGGTTGATCAGCGTGCTCTTCCCGGCCCCGGTGTGGCCCACCACGGCCACGCGCTGGCCCTTGGGGATGACGCCGCTGAGCTCACGCACGACCTGCCGGCCGTCCGCCTCGTAGGCGAAGGTGACGTCCTCGAAGCGGACCTCCCGGGCGAAGGCGGCGGGCCGGGCCTCGGGGGATTCGGGGATCTCGTTGCGGTTGTCCAGCAGGCGGAAGATGCGCTCGCTGGAGGCCAGGGCCGTCTGCATCACGTTGTAGCGCTCGGCCAGTTCGCGGATGGGCCGGAAGAAGCGGCTGGACTGCTGGACGAAGGCCAGCAGCAGGCCCCAGGTGATGGCGCCGGCCTTGAGCTTGATGCCGGCGTAGAAGATGAGCGCCGCCGTGGTGGCGGAGGTGATGAACTCGACCACGGGGAAGAACACCGCGTAGGCGAAGATGGTGCGCAGGAAGGCCTGGAAGTAGTCCTCGTTGAGGGCCTGGAACTGCTGGCCGCTGTGCATCTCCTGGCCATTGACCTGGATCAGGCCCATGCCCGAGATCTGCTCCTGGAGGAAGGCGTTGATGGCTGCGTAGCGCCGCTGGGTCTCCCGGAAGGCCTCGCCCGCCCGGCGGCGGAAGACCTCCGTGGCCACCAGGAGGAAGGGCAGGATGCCCACGGCGACCAGGGCCATGCCGGCGTGGGTCCAGAACATCCAGATCACGATGGCCAGCAGGGAGAACGCGTCCCCCACGATGGCCACGAAGCCCGAGGCGAACATCTCGTTCAGGTTCTGCACGTCGCCGGTCACGCGGGTCATGAGGCGGCCCACGGGATTGCGGTGGAAGAAGTCCGTGCTGCGGCCCATGAGGTGGGCGAAGAGCTCGATCCGGAGGTCCAGCATGGCCTTCTGGCCCACCTTGGCCAGCAGGAAGTAGCGGGCGAAGCTCACCGTGAAGCCCGCGACGAGGACACCGACAAAGCCCGCGAGGAGGGGGGCGGCGCCCCGGAGGCTGCCCTGGGCCATGAACCGGTTGATGAGCCGGAGGGTCAGCTCGGAAGGCATCACCTCGAGGGCCGCGCCCAGGGCCATGAGCACGAACAGGACCACCAGTCCGATCCAGTAGGGGCGGAGATAGCTGGCCAGCCGCCAGAGCAGGGTGTGGCGCATGGGGCTCGGATCCGCCTGATCGGATTGGAAGAACGCTCCCTGTTCGGACATGGGCCCATTGTCCCACAGCGGACGCGAATCCGGCCGCCGGGACGGAACCGGCCCGGGAAATGTGCGCCGGCCTCATGTACACTGGGGATTCCCCTGGAGACGTCATGGGTTCCCGGCACCACGTTCGCAATGCCGCCCGCCCGGCCGCTCCGGCATGGAAGGCCCCCTGATGAGGCTGGCGACACCCTCTGGATTCGCTTCGGAGGTCTTTCTCCTCGAAAGGCCAGACGGGGATCTGCTGCCGGAGGGTCCCTGGACCCTGGTGGGCGACCAGCGGCTCCACGAGGCCTGGACGGGAGCCGGCCTGCCGGTGCCGGATCACGCCCTGTGGGTGGCCGTGCCGGAGGAAGAAAAGCGGCTGCGCACCGTGATCCCCTGGCTGGAGCACTGGGCCGGGGTGCCGCTCCACCGGGACGCCACGGTAGTGGCCCTGGGCGGCGGCGTGCTGACGGACCTCACGGGGCTCGCGGCCTCGCTCTACCTGCGCGGGGTGGCCTGGCAGGTCTGGCCCACCACCCTCCTGGCCATGGCCGACGCTGCCCTGGGCGGCAAGACCGGGGCGGATCTCGCGGCGGGCAAGAACCTGGTGGGGGCCTTCCATCCCCCCCGCCGCCTGGTGGCCTGCACGGACTTCCTGGCGGGGCTTCCGGAACGCCACCTTCAAAATGGGCGCTGGGAGCTGATCAAGACGGCCCTGATCCAGGGCGAGATGACCTGGGCCCTGGACATGCTTCAGGAGGGGCCGGTGAAGATCGCCTGGGTGGAGCGGGCCCTCGCCTTCAAGGCCGGCGTCGTGCACCGGGATCCGCGCGAGGCCGGCGAGCGCCGCCTGCTCAACCTCGGCCACACGCTGGGGCACGCCCTGGAGGCCGCCTCCGGCTACCAGCTCCTCCATGGCGAGGCCGTCGGTCTCGGGCTGCTGGGAGCCTGCCTCCTGGCGGAGGACCAGGGATTGAAACCCTTCCCGGCCAGCCTCCTCGATCCCCTGGCCCGGCGGCTGGCGCCGCTGGCCCCGCTGGTGGCGCCCTGGCGCGACTGCCTGCCCCTCCTCACCCGGGACAAGAAGGCCCTGCGGGCCGCAGGCTCCACCGAGGAGGCTCCCGCCATCGTCATCCATTGCATCCTCCCCCGACCGAACGAACCCGCCGTGCAGCGGGCGCTGCCTCCCCAGGCCTGGGAAGCTCCCCACGCCCGGCTCCTGTCCCTGCTCCACCAGGAGAGCCTCCGTGCCTGACCTCCGCCCCTCGATTCTCGCGCTCCTCCTCCTGGCACTGCCTGCCTCCGCGGAGGATGTGCGGGCCCTCATGCTTCAGGCCCGGGCCCTCCAGCTGCGGGGTGGCGGCACCGACCCGGCGGGAGCGGCGGCCATCTACAAGCGGGTGCTGGAACAGGTGCCCGACAGCGCCGAGGCGAACCTGCGGTTGTCGGAGGCCCTCCAGGAGGCCCAGGACCCGGAGGCCGCCGTGGCCCCCGCCAGGCGGGCCGTGGCCCTGGCCCCGCAAAATGCCGAGGCCCAGGCCCACCTGGCCCTCCTCCAGTACGAGCGGTCGCGCAAAGACGTCTCCCTGCTGCCGGAAGCGGCGAAGGAGCTGCGGGCCGCCACCCTCCGCCTGCCCCAGGATCCGGAACTCTGGGCCCGTCTGGGCGAGGTCTCCGAGCAGCTGAAGGACAACGCGGGGGCCCTCCGGGCCTGGATCCGGCTGGGCCGGCTGCGGCCGAGCTTCACGCCGGCCTGGGAGCGGGCCCTCATCCATGCCCGGGCCATCCAGGACTATGAGGGCAAGCGCGAGGCCCTCCTGGCCCTGAACGCGCGGAATCCCGAGGACCGGCACCTCCGGATGCTGGAGGAGCTGGCTCGGGAGCAGATCCAGGCCGGCTACCTGGCCCACGCGGAGGAGAGTTACCTCCTGCTGGCGAGCCATGTGCCCCAGGAGCCCGGGTTCTGGGAGAACATCTCCCTGGTGCGCCTCCAGACCGGGCGCTGGTCCGAGGCGCTCCAATCGCTGGCCAAGGCCGAGGCCCTGAAACCGAGCCCCACCCTGACCTTCCACACGGCGCGCGCCCTCATGAACCTGGGGCGCTTCGAGGAGGCCGAGCGGCGGCTCCAGCCCATCGTGGACCAGGACCTCCAGCCCCAGTGGATCGCCGATGGCGCGCCCATGCTCTATGCGGAGGCCCTGCTGCTCCAGGGCAAGGGGAAGGCTCTCCTGGCCTTCCTGAAGGATCGGCCGCCCCATCCCCGCACCGACGGCGAGGCCCAGGTCTTCAAGACCCAGGCCTTCATCAGCCTCAATGACTGGATGAGCGCCCTGGAGGCCCTCCGGCAGGGGATCGCCCTCTACCCGAAGATCCCCTTCTTCCAGCAGGCCGCCGCGCTGCCGCCGAAATACCTCGAGTACGCCTTCTTCTCCCGGAAGGAGGCCCGCGCCGCGCTGGAGCAGCTGCACCTCGAAGGCATGGCCACCCTCTGGCAGGAATTCCAGCGCTGGGACAAGTGCCTGGCGGCCCTGGAAAAGGCCCGCACCCTGTCGCCCGTGCGCCGGGTGGACATGCTCATCTTGCAGAGCGAGGCCTATGACCAGCTCAAGCGGCCCGCGGAGTCCCTGGCGGTGCTGCGGGAGGCCCAGGCGATGGAACCGACCAATCCCCTGGTGCAAAACAACCTCGGCTACCTGCTGCTGGAGCACGACCAGGACCTCGCCGAGGCCGCCGCCCTTATCGAGGCCAGCGCCAAGGCCACGCCGGACAACGGCAACGTGATGGACAGCCTGGGCTGGGCCCAGTTCAAGCTGGGCCGGACCGCCGAGGCGGAGGTCACTTTGCGTCGCGCCGTGGAGCTGAGCCCCTTCAGCCCCGAGGTCCGCAAGCACCTCGGCGAGGTCCTGGTGAAGCAGGGCAAGCTGGTGGAGGCCGCCGAGCAGTGGGATCGCGCCTTGGCCTTCGTCTTCCCCGAGCGGCCCGCCCTGGAAAAGCGCCTGGCCGAGCTGCGCGTCCGCATCGCCAAGGAGCAGGCGGCCAAGGCCGAGGCCCCTGCGACGGCGCCAGCCGTGCCCGTGGCGACACCCGAAGACGAGGAGGATGACGAGTGATGCCTCTCCAAGCCCCGCCCCCCCTGTCGGCCCCGGCGCCGGCCGCGCCCATCCGGGCCCAGTACGGCTGGGGCTACGCCGGTCCCGACGGGGAGGGGGTCGGCACCCTCAGCCTGCTGCTGGAGCCCGCCACCGGTCGCCTCATCCTGGAGCTGCACGCGCCGGGCGAGCGGCTGGTGCTACTGGAAGGCGATGGCGCCGCCGGCTACCGCCTGCAGGTGCCCCGGCAGAAGCTCGACCAGCGGGCCACCACCCTCTCCCAGCTGCCGCTCCCCTTCCTGCCCCAGGTGGCCAGCGTGGAGGCCCTGTTGCGGCTCCTCCGCACGGGCCAGGGCGCCGGTGTCTCCGTGACCAAGAAGGACGCCACGGGTCCCCTCAAGCTCCACTGGCAGGGCAAGGACGCCCGCGGCAAGGACGAGCAGGTGTGGCTGGAGCGCAAAAGGTGGGAAGAGGGGAAGTAGCTTCCCTTCGTCCGTTCCCGCTGAAATCGCCGCGGGGCGACGATTTCAGTCAGGCGGCTTCGCCGCCAAGGTGGGGCTGCCCGCTTCGATCCAGGCGCTGAGGATGGCGTCGCCCAGGTGCGCTCCCGCGAGCTGGAGCTGCTGGGTCACGACGGGACCCTGCCGGGCCCAGAAGATCGCCCAGTAGGCCGGGCCGCGCTGCTTGCCGTGAGGGTGTTGCGGGGTGGTGCGGTCGGCCTCCCGGTCGTCTTCCAGCAGCTGGGGCACGAGCTTGTGGGCGGCGGCGAGCCAGTCCCAGGGGCGCTGCAGGAAGGCTTCATCGGGTTGGGCCGGCGTCACGCGAAGGGCATCCACCGCGACATGCCGTTCCACGAGACCCGTCTCCCAGCGGCTGTGGACGCCGCGCTGGTCCGTGAACTGGCCGTCATGATTCACGGTGGTGTGCAGGGGCACGTGGGCGTCGGCGATGTAGTGGCCGAGGATGGCGGCGGCAAAGGCGACCTTGGCGGGGTCGCCGCTCCGGAAGGCCTCCACCAGGTCCCGCCAGCGGTCCTGGATGATCCAGGGCACCACGCCCAGGCGGTAGTAGCTCCCACCGACGCGGGCCCGGGCCTCCGCCAGGGTGCGGGGCAGGTGGTCCGGATCGCCGTAGGGCTCCAGGTCCATGAAATGGCGGGGCCCCTCCTTCCGGTCCCGCTTCCAGTGGTCGGGATCCGAGGCGTGATCGCAGACCTCCGCCTCCCGCCCGTCCAGCCAGGCCCGGGGCCCCTCGGGCAGGGACCGGATGGCCAAGGACGAAACCACCCGATGACCCAGGTCGCCCCAGGACCACAGGGGCGCCGCCATGAGCAGGAGCAATAACCAGGGACGGCATACGTGAGTTCGCAACATTCGGATGGGGGGCCTCCAGGTTTATTTCGATACGCGAATCCGCCTCGCGGATTCGCGTAGGAACCAACGACTGGTATCAGCTCGAACTATTCCGGGATGGTGCCGGTCCGTTCCCAGCGGGTGCGGGTGAAGAAGTGCCGGGCGGTGTCGATGAAGTCGCCGGCCACGTCCGTGGGGCCGTCGGGCACACGGCCGTTGTCGTTGTCCGTATCGCCCTCGCGGAAGCTCCACCACACGATGAAGGGGCGGCCGCGCAGGTGGTCCACGGGCAGGAAGCCCCAGTAGCGGCTGTCCATGCTGTTGTCCCGGTTGTCGCCCATGGCGAAGAGGTGGCCCGAGGGCACGGTGACGGGGCCCAGATTGTCCTTGAACCCCTCCTGGATGAGGCTGTTCATGGACTGCATCTGGTTGCGGTCGTGGAGGGCCAGCACCTCGGGATCCGCGTGGCGCCAGAGACCCACGGGCCGCTCGGCTTCCCCGGCGTAGCGCGTGGGGGGCCAGGGGCCGGGCGTCGGGCCTTCGGGGCTGCGCCCGAACATGTGCTCGAAGGCGCCGGTCACCTGCTTGCCGTTCACGTAGAGCCGCTTGTTGCGCATCTCCACCGTGTCGCCCGCGAGGGCCACGCAGCGCTTCACGTAGTCCTGGTCCCGGTCGAGGGGCCAGCGGAAGACGATGATGTCGCCGCGCTGCACGCCGCGCATGGGGAACAGCTTCTCCTCCCAGGCCCACTGGGGCTGGGCGAAGATGAACTTGTTGGCCAGGAGGTGGTCGCCGATCATCAGCGTGTTCCGCATGGAGGCCGACGGGATCTTGAACTGCTGGCCCACGAAGGCCTTGAAGAACAAGATCAGGACCATGGCGAAGCAGATCACCTCGAGGTTGTCCCGGACCATGCCCTTCTCGGAGCCCGGGGGCAGGGCGATTTCCTGGTCTTCAGGGGGGGCGGTCTCTTCGGCCATGGCGGCTCCGGAAGGGGCTAGGGACGGTGGGTGGTGGGGAGATCCGTGAATCCCCTGCTCACGAGACGGTTCACGACGACCCAGCGGCCGTCGCGCTCCTCCCGGGATTCCACCTCACCGAGGTTGGGCAGGTAGAGGGACCTTCGCCGGGTCCCCTGGGAGGGGCTGGACTCCACCCAGATGCCGACGGGATCTGACGTGGTCGGCAGGAGCGCGGCGCCCTCCCAGGCGGCGCGGCCGATCACGCGGTACTCGGTGCCATGGTCCACCCAGCCCGCGAGATCCGGGAAATGGGCGGGCAGGGCCTGGGCAAGGACCCGGCCGCTTTCATCCGTCAGGTCGATGCCGCCGTCATGATGCCGGGCCAGCACGCTCATGCGGCCCCGGAGGCTCGTGAAATCCAGCTGGACGAGGTCCGGCGGGCCGGGGGCCAGGGCGGAGCGGGCCACCCGGACCTGCAGCCGGTCCTCGGATCGCCGCGGCTGGGGCAGGGAGGGGTCCTCGTAGGTCAGGGTGAGACCCTCCTCCCAGGGGCCGTAGACCACCGGGACGGCGGGCTGCGGCTGGCAGGCCAGGCCGGCCAGCAGGACCACGGGGACCAGCTGATTCCGGAGTCTCCGCATCAGCGGTGGCCCTTGCTGAACTTGGCCACGAGGTCGGACAGGGAGGAACTGGTGGCCGGAACGGAAGGCACAGGTTCCGGCAGGGGGCCGCGGGCTTCGCGCTCAGGGCGCGGAGGCCGGGTCTCCTGGAGGCGCGGTGGCCGGGGGCCCTCGGGTCGGCTGGGTCGGGCGCCTTCGGGCCTGGGGGGCCTGGGCCCCTCGGGCCGCGGGGGGCGGAGTCCCTGGGGACGGGCGCCTTCGGGCCGCGGGGGCCGGGCACCTTCCGGCCGGGGCGGACGGCCGTCGGTCCTGGGTGGGCGCGGGCCGTCGGCGGCTCTGGGCGGGCGGGGCCCCGCCGGCCTGGCCTGGGCCCCTTCTCGGCTGGGCCTCCGGTGGTTCGGCTGGGGCCGCCCGGCGCCCTCGGGCGCGGCCAGCAGGGCCTTGATGGACAGGGCGATGCGCTTGGCCTCCAGGTCGAGGGCCAGCACCTTCACCTTCACCACCTGGCCCACGCTGAGCGCGTCGGCGGGATTCTTCACGTAGCGGTGGGCGATCTCGGAGAGGTGCACGAGGCCGTCCTGGTGGACGCCCACGTCCACGAAGGCGCCGAAGTCGGTCACGTTGGTGACGACGCCCTGGAGCTCCATGCCGATCTCCAGGTCGCCGGGCTTGTTCACGCCCTCGCGGAACTGGACGATCTCGAACTGATGCCGGGGGTCGCGGCCCGGCTTCCGGAGCTCGGCCAGGATGTCCTTCACGGTCTCGACGCCGAAGCGGTCATCCACGAAGAGCTTGGGATCGAGGGTGTCCAGCACCGCATCGTTGCCGATGAGCTCGGGCACGGTCCTGCCCGCGACCTGGCAGATGCGCTGCACCACGGGGTAGCTCTCGGGATGGACGGCGGAGGCGTCCAGGGGGTCCTCCCCCCCGGGGATGCGGAGGAAGCCCGCGGCCTGCTGGAAGGCCTTGGCGCCGAAGCGGCCGATGTCCAGGAGCTGCTCGCGGCGCTTGAAGGCGCCGTGCTCGAAGCGGTGGGCCACGATGTTCTTGGCCAGCCCCTCGCCGATGCCCGCCACGTAGGCCAGCAGCTTGTAGGAGGCGCTGTTGAGGTCCACGCCCACGCGGTTCACGCAGCTCTCCACCACGTCATCCAGGCCCTTCTTGAGGGCGGTCTGATTCACGTCGTGCTGGTACTGCCCCACGCCGATGCTCTTGGGATCCACCTTCACCAGCTCGGCCAGGGGGTCCTGGAAGCGCCGGGCGATGCTCACGGCGCCGCGCACGGTGACGTCGTGCTCGGGGAACTCCTCCCGGGCGATGTCGCTGGCGGAGTAGACCGAGGCGCCCGCCTCGCTCACGCTCACGCAAATGAGGCCCGAGCGGCCGGTCTCCTTCAGCCACTCTCGGATGAAGGCCTCCACCTCGCGGCCCCCGGTGCCGTTGCCGATGGCGATGGCCTCGATGGGGTTCGCGGTGCAGAGCCTTTCCAGGATGGCCCGGCTGCCCTCCAGGTCCCGCTTGGGTTCCAGGGGGTAGATGACCTCGTTTTGGACCAGCTGGCCCAGGCGGTTGATGACCACCAGCTTGCAGCCCGTGCGGATGCCGGGATCCACGCCCAGGGTGCAGCGCTGGCCGGCGGGGGGGGCCAGCAGCAGGTGGTCCAGGTTGGTCTGGAACACCTTGATGGCCTCGGCGTCCGCCTTCTTCTTGGCCTCGTAGCGGACTTCGGATTCGATGGCGGGCGCCAGCAGGCGGTCGAAGGCATCGCCGGCCACCTCGTTGAGGAAGCGCCGGTACCCGCTCGCCGGATTCACCGGGACCTTGGAGACCAGCTGGCTCACCAGGTTCTCGCGTTCCACCTGGAGCTTGACGGTGAGGATCTCCTCCTTCTCGCCCCGGCGCAGGGCCAGCAGCCGGTGGCTGGGGATCTTGCGGATGGGCTCGGAGAAGTCGAAGTAGGGCCGGAAGCGCAGAGCGGCCTGATCCGCCTTGCGCTCTTCGCGCACCTCGGATTTCAGCACGCCGTGCTCGTGGAATTCGAGGCGCAGCCAGGCGCGGATGGCGGCGTCCTCGGAGAGCCGCTCGGCCAGGATGTGGCCCGCCCCCTCCATGCACTCGGAGGGCGAGCGCAGGCCGTCCTCGTCCTTGATGAAGGGCTCGCTGATGAGGAAGGGATCGGCGCCGCTGTCGTCGGCCAGGAGGGAATCCAGCAGGGGCTCCAGGCCCCGCTCCCGGGCCGCCGTGGCCTTGGTGCGCTTCTTGGGCTTGTAGGGCAGGTAGAGGTCCTCGAGCTCGGCCTTCACCCAGGTGGCCTCGATCTTGGCCCGCAGTTCCGGCGTGAGCTTGCCCTGCTCGTCGATGGTCTTGAGGACGGTCCTGCGGCGGTCCAGCAGGTCCTTGAAGTAGGCGTGGCGGTCCTCCACGGCGCGAATGGCCACTTCGTCGAGGGAGCCGGTCGCCTCCTTGCGGTAGCGGGCGATGAAGGGCACCGTATTGCCCTCCTCCAGCAGTGCCACGATGGCGGCGACGCCCGCGCGGGGGAGCTTCAGCTCCTTGGCCATGAGGTCGAGCACTTGATCCACACCTGCTCCTTGCGATCCCTGAAAGGGGGGAAAGGCGATGATACCAAGGGGGCGCGGATCTGGCTCGTGCGGAACCAGATCCGCCCTAGAGAATGACTTTGCGACGCTGGCCGGCCGGGGGCCGCTCGAGCGAGCGCAGGGCCTTCTTCCAGAAGAGGCCATCCAGGCCGGTGCCGATGACCACCGCGGCGCAGGCCGCCGCCTTGCCGTCCGACCCCAGCGGAAGCGGCGAGATCTCGAGCCGCCCGTCGGCCAGCTGGAAGGCCCAGCGATCACTGCCGTCGTTGCGCGCGGCCCACCCGGCAAAGGCGCAGACGCCCTTGGCCCGCAGCAGCTCGCCCTGGGCGGGCGGCGCCAGGAGCAGGGCCTCCAGGGCGGCGGGGTCCACCGGGTGATCCCAGGGCAGGGTGAGGGACCGGGCCTCGGCGAAGCTGAGGGCCGATGGGGCCGCCCAGCCCTGCGGCAGCGGCCGGACATCGCCCAGCCAGGGGTCCGGGCTGCCTTCGGGCGCCAGGCCATGGCGCGTGGCCACCTGCGGGATCTGGCGGAAGGCGCTGCGGAGCTCCCCCTCCCAGGCCACGGCGGCGGAGGGATCGAGGTCGGCCTTGCTGAGGTGGATGAGGCTGGCCAGGGCCGCCTGGCGGTGGAGCAGGGGTTTCGTCCTCAGGTGGTCCACGGGGGCCAGGCAGGAGATCACCGTGAGCAGCCCCGCCAGCCGCAGGCGCCCCGCCAGCGGCGGCTCCTGCTCGAGGTCCAGCAGGTCCGTGGGATCGGCCAGGCCGGTGGTCTCCAGCACCACCCGCTCGGGGCGCAAGCCCGCGGGCTGGTCGCACCAGGCCCGCAGCGTCGCGACCACATCATCGCGCAGGCTGCAGCAGACGCACCCGTTCACCAGGTTCTGCACGCCCGCCAGCTCGGGTCGTTCGGCATCCACCAGGGTGCCGTCCACGCTGATGGCGCCGAACTCGTTGATGAGCACGGCCACCCGGCGCCCCGCGGCCACCTCCGCCTTGAGCAGGCGGTTCACCACGGTGGTCTTGCCGGCGCCCAGGGGGCCGGTGACGATGAGGATGTCCAGGGGGGAGTGTCCGTCCATCCACCCATGATGCCTTCGGAAAGAACCAGAAGGGCATCCAGATCCCGGCCCGGTTCTGGAACTGCCATCCATCCCCGCGTCATAATGGGCCGGAAATCCCCCATCCACGCCTTTCATCAGAGATCAAACCCTCCGCTGAGGTAAGCCATGCGAAAAATGCTCTCCAGCCTCTCCCTCTTCGCCCTCCTGTTTGTCTCCGCCGCTTCCTTGCCTGCCCAAACCGGACCCCCGGTGGCACCGGCTTCACAGGCCTTCACCTCGCAGGAGGGTCACTTCAGGATCATCTTCGCGGGAGAGCCCAAGCGGGATTCTCAGGTCGTCCCGCTGAAGGGCGGCGGCTCCACCACCCTCTTTCAATTCACGGTCGAGCTCGATAACGACAACATCGCGTACATCGTCATGTACAACGACTATCCCGGCGATTACGCCAACGGCGACCCGCAATCCGTTCTCGCCACCACCCGGGATGGGGCGGTGAGCGGCAAGACCCTTCTGACGGATGTGCCCATCACCCTCAACGGCGTGCCGGGTCGCGCCTTCACGGCCACCGACTCCAGCGGCTTGAACTACACCGTCCATCAATACCTGAGCGGCAAGCGCCTCTATCAGCTCATCATCGTCGGCTCCGCAAGCCACCCCGCCATCCAGGCCGACCAGTTCCTGAGCTCCTTCCAGGTCTGGTAGGCGCCAAGGGCCCTCGGACCTCCGCCGCACATCCCTGAATGTATGAGAGCGTGGACGCGTGGATACTGCTGACCTCAGCTACCGCCTCGCGGTCTCCCTGGCGGGGGCCGCGGCCCGGGCCTGCGCCCGGGGCCTGCCGGAGGGCTGGCGGGTGCGGCTGCAGGCGGAGGCTCCGGACCTTCCCGCAGGACGCTGGATCTGGCTCCACGCCGTGAGTGTGGGGGAGCTGCTGCTGGCGGACGGCCTGGTGGGCCGCCTTCGCGGGGCCGGGCAGCGGGTCCACCTGAGCACCAGCACCCCCGCGGGCCTGGAGCTGCTGGCCCGCCGCCTGCCGGACTGGGACGCGGGTACCGGGCGGATCAGCGGCGGCGCCTTTCCCCTGGACGATCCGGCGGGACTGGAGCCCTTCCTGCGCAACGTCCCGGGCGCCTTCGTCGCCCTGGAAACCGAACTTTGGCCGGGCCTCCTGGAGGCCCTGCACTCCCGCGGTGTTCCCAGCCTCGTGGTGAACGGGCGCCTGACCGAGAAGTCCCTCCGCCGGGGCGGGCCCTGGCTGCGCCGGGCCGCCTCGCGGCTCACGCGGGTGGCCGCCCGGGACGAGGCCAGCCTGGAGGCCTTCCGGCGGCTGGGGGCCCCGGACGTGGCGCTGGGTGGAAACCTCAAGGCCGACCTGGCCCCGCCCCGGCCCCTGCATGCCGGATGGGGTGCCCTGCGGTCGGCCTGGGCCGGGGCCCCGGTGCTGGTGGCGGGCAACACCGTGGACGGGGAAGAGGAACTGCTGCTGGGGGCCTGGCAGGCGGCCAGGGCCGCGGCGCCGGACCTGCGCCTGATCCTCGCGCCCCGGCAGCCCCGGCGCTTCGACGCCGTGGCCCGCGGCTTCGGGGACCGGGGACTGGCCTTCCGCCGGGCCTCGGAACCCTGGCCGGACGAGGGGGCCTGGCGGGGGACCCAAGTCCTGCTGCTGGACACCCTGGGGGAGCTGCCGGCCGCCTACGCGGAGGGCACCCTGGCCCTGGTGGCCGGAGGCTGGGCGGCGCCCGGGGGGCACAACCCGCTGGAACCGGTCCGGGCGGGCCTCCCCACGGCCATCGGTCCCGGGTCCGCCAACTTCGAGGACGTGGTGCAGCCCCTGCGGTCGGCGGGCCGCCTGGAGGTCGTGCCGGCGGAGGGGGTCGGAGCCTGGATCCTGGCCGCGCTGGCGGTGGCGCCCCTCCGCTCCACCGGGGCCAGGGCCCTCCCGGAGTCCCTGAGCGGTGCCCTGGACCGGACCTGGTCGCTGATCACACCCTTTCTTCCGACCGGCTAGAATTGCCCTCACGGAGCCTCCATGAATCCACGGGCCGCTCAAATCCTGCTGATCGACGACGATCCGGCGGTCCTGGACATGGTGCACTCGGCGCTGGCCCACTACGGGATGGAGGTGTACGCCTACCCCGAGGCGGTCCAGGCGCTGGAACTGCTCCAGAACCCATCCGCTCCTGAATTCGACCTGGTCATCACCGACATCAACATGGACGGCCTCGACGGCTTCGATGTCATCCACAAGGTGAAGGCCATGCAGCCGCGCCTGCCGGTGGCGCTGATGACCGGAGCGTCCTCGGTGGACTACGCCGTCCGGGCCATGCGCATGGGGGCCTCGGACCTGTTCATGAAGCCCATCGCCATCCAGGACCTGGTGCGCAGCGTGTTCCACCTGGTGGAACTGCACCGGGACTTCCGGCTGGCCGATGACGGGCTGCGCGGCCTGGTGAACGAGCGGCGGCACTTCCTCTTCCGGTCCGATGAACTCGACGTGCCCAGCCTGGTGCGCCACCTGACGGACCGGCTGGTGCCCATGGGCTTCGCCTCCCTGAGCAACCTGGACGTCATCGCCATGGCCCTCCACGAGGCCCTCGTGAATGCCCTGGAGCACGGCAACCTGGAACTGGAGTCGACCCTCAAGGGCGATCTCTTCCTGCGCGAGGATCCCTACAGCAAGCTGCGCGGGGAGCGGATGGCGGATCCGGCCTTCGCCGGACGCCTGATCGAGATCCGCCTCGCCATGGATACCGAGCGGTTCGAGGTGGAGATCAGCGACGAGGGCCATGGCTTCGACACCAGCCGGATCTCCGTTCCGCCGAAGGGCTCCGAGATGGGTTCCCACTGTGGCCGCGGCCTCCCGCTGATCTTCCTGGTGATGGACGAGGTCCATTTCAACGAGAAGGGCAATCAGATCAGGCTGGTCCTGCGGAGGAAGTAATCGTTCCCGGGTTCCAACCCGCTCGGCGCACGGGCTCCGCCCGAGCGTTAACGAAAAACGCCGGCAAGCCGGCGTTTTTCGCAAGGCGGAAGGTGGTGGGCTAGAAGGCCCCTTCCACGAAGGCCTTGAGCTGGGGCTTGGGCTGGCCGCCGACGAGCTTGTTCACGGCCTTGCCATCCTTGAAGACGATGAGGGTCGGGATGCTCATGATGCCGAACTGACCGGCCACCTGCGGGTTCTCGTCCACGTTCATCTTCACGAACTTGGCCTTCCCCTGCATCTCGGAGGCCAGCTCGTCGAGCACGGGGGCGATCATCTTGCAGGGGCCGCACCAGGGGGCCCAGAAATCCACGAGGGTGACGCCCTGGGCGACGGCCTGGGGGAATTCGGCGTCGGTGATGTGGGCAATGAGGTCGGACATGGAGACTCCTTTCAAGTTCACGGGTTCAGGGGATGGGCAGGGGGCCATCCAGCTTGGCTCCCCCCCACTGGGCGATGGTGAAGACGCTCATGTAGCGTTCGTTCGTTTCCCGGAGGCGCTGCGCGAGCACTTCGCAGAGGGCATAGAGGATCTTCAGCGCGAGCTTGTGGTAGGCGTCGATCACGGACCGGAGCTCCTGGAGCGGGATGAAGAACAGCTCCGAGTCCTCGTTGGCGATGGCGTCCGCCGCGCGGGTGGCGAGGTCGATCAGGGCCATCTCGCCGAAGAAGGCGGGGGACTCCAGCACGGCCAGCGCCTCTTCCCCACTGGCGCTCTGCTTGGAGATCCGGATCGAGCCCTTCATGACGACAAAAAGGCCGTCGCCGGGGTCCCCTTCCCGGAAGAGGACCTCGCCGGCCTTGACCGATCGGACCTGTCCGATGATGAGGATCTGGACCCTTTCCGACTCGTCCAGGTTCCTGAACAGGGGCGACTGGGTCAGGAAGGTGGCGTCGATCAATGCTGATCCGTGGAGGGGGAACCGGCAGGGGGTTCCAGTGGCACATGGGCGCAGAGGTCGAGGCCAAAGCCACGGAGGCCAATGTACTTGGTTTCGTGCCGGCTGAGGAGGCGCATTTTCCCGATGCCGAGCTGCCGGAGGATCTGGGCGCCCACGCCGAATTCGCGGTCGCTCATGATCTGGGGCTGGACCGGCCCTTCGTCCGCCACGCCGGGGGTGTGGGCATGTCGGCGCAGGTAGACCAGGGCGCCCCGGCCCTCCCGGGCGAGGTGCGCCATGGCCCTCTGGAAGAGGCCCCCCTCGAACCCGTGCAGGTCGTCGGGCAGGGTTTCCACGTGCACGCGGACCAGGGGCGGCTCGCCCCCGGCCAGGTCCCCCAGGACGAAGGCCAGGTGGCTGCCCCCGTCCAGCAGGCTCTTGAAGCGGTGGACCTGCAGCTCGCCCCAGATGCTGGCCATGGTCCGGGTCTCCAGGGGCCGGACCAGGGGCTCCTGGCGGAGGCGGTAGGCCACGAGGTCGGCCACGGTCACCAGGGGCAGGCCGTGCTGGCGGCAGAAGGGCACCAGGTCGGGCACCCGGGCCATGGTGCCGTCGTCCATCATGATTTCGCAGATCACGCCGCTGGGGTGCAGCCCCGCCAGGCGCGCCAGGTCCACGCTGGCCTCGGTCTGGCCCGTGCGGGTGAGCACCCCCCCCGGGCGGGCCCTCAGCGGGAAGACATGGCCCGGCTTCACGAAATGCTGGGGTCGGGCCTCGGGGGCGATGAGGGCCTGGATGGTCCGGGAGCGGTCATGGGCGCTGATGCCGGTGGTGGTGCCTTCCCGCGCCTCGACGGAGACGCAAAAGGCCGTCTCGAAGGGGCTGGTGTTGTCCCGGACCATGAGGGGGATCTGGAGCTGGTCGAGCAGGGGGCCCTCCAGGGCCGCGCAAATCAGCCCCCGGCCATGGGTGGCCATGAAGGCGATGGCCTCGGGGCTCACGTGTTCGGCCGCCAGGGTGAGGTCGCCTTCGTTCTCGCGGTCCTCATCGTCGACCACCACCACCATCCGGCCCTGGCGGATGGTTTCGATGGCTTCCTCGATGGAGGCGAAGGGGGAGTCGGGGCGGAGGCTCATGGGACTCCCAGCATCGCTCAGGACCCCTTCCGGGGGAAGGGCAGATCCCGCAGTTGTGGGTGGCCGCCATGGTATGGTTGGGCATCTGAATTTTTCCCGAGAGGAACCTTCCATGTCTCAGGGTGTGATCCAAGGCTCCATGCGTGAGGCGCCGCTGCCCGACATCATCCAGCTGGTGAGCCAGGGCGGGAAATCGGGATGCTTCCATGTGCAGCAGGAGTTTGCCAAGGCCCGGATCTACTTGAGGGATGGCCGGATCGTTCACGCGGTGACGCAGGCCAGCCAGGGCTTCGAGGGCCTCATGGAGGTGGCGCTCTGGATCGAGGGCAGCTATCGCTTCGAGGAAGGGGTGTCCGATGTCCCCACCACCATCACCAAGCCCATTGCTTCCATCCTGATGGAGTTGGGGCGCCGGATGGACGAATGGCGCGTCATCAGCCAGAAAGTGCCGTCCGTGGACCTCTATCCGGCCTCCACCCTGCTTCCCGGTGAGACGCCCCAGGGCGTCAACCCCCGGGAGGCCCGAGTCCTGGGCCTGGCCACGGGCTACTACACCGTGGCGGAACTGGCCGAACTGCTCCAAAAACCGGTCATCACCGTCGCGAAGGATCTCTATGGCCTGGTCATGGCCGGGCACGTGGTGCTGAAGGGGATCCGCTCGGGCAAGCCCGTGAAGGTGGAGAGCACGCCCGCGTCGGAGGAACCCGCCAGGGCCCGGGAAGCGGAGCCCGTCCATCCGGAAGCGGAGGCCTTCCAAGAGCCCGTCAAGGAACTGATCCCGGTGTCCGCCCTGCTGGGCATGCCTCCCGCCGCGGCCCCCGGGCCGGTCGAGCCGGAGGCCCGGCCGGAGGAAGGCCCCTTCGGGCAGCTCCAGGCGCCGCCCCCCCTTCCGCCCCCCGACCGGGAGCCGATCCCCGAGACCGTGGGGGGTGGTGTGGCCGGGGGCGCGCTGCCCGTGGAGTCCCCTAAGCCCGCGCCCAGCCCGGACGACCCGCAGCGCATGGTCAAGCTGATGAACTTCACCCAGCGCATCGCCCAGGCCGCCAAGCTGGTGCTGCCGGAGGGCCAGCATGAGATGGTGAACCGGCTCCAGGCTCGGGCGACCCAGCAGATCATCTCGGGCGACGGACCGGATGCGGTGAAGGGGCTCGCCCTGGCCATCAGCCGCGGCGCCGTGGATGCCGGCTGCGACGCCGACATGATCCGCACCTTGAACACGCACCTCAAGGCCCTCTTCTCCAGCAAATAGGTCTCCCATGACATCCCGTTTCCTCCTCGGCCTTGCGGCCTCTCTTCTGCTGCTGGCCACGGGATGCAAGGATCCGGGGTCCAACACCGCCGGGTCGGCGCTCTACGCCTTCGACAGCACCACCAGCCAGGTGTTCGTGTGGAACGACATGGAGAAGCTCTACGGCAGCCCGACCAGCGCCCCGGACCTCCAGATCAGCAGCAGCCTCTTCAGCCAGGTCACCAACCTGGCCTGGGGGGGCCTCTGCTTCGACCAGAACCGCGGGGTCCTCTACCTGGTGTCGGCCACCGGCAGCATCGTGCGCGTGAGTGCCATCCGCACCCAGACCGCCGCCGTGCCCAGCACGCAGGTGTTCTCCTTCAGCCTGTCCAGCACGGGTCGGCTCACCAACAGCAGCTTCGGGCAGGCCACCTTGGATGCCCAGACCGACACCCTCTACATCACCGAGAACGGCGACAGCGCCACCCAGATCTGGGTGGTGTCCGGCGCCAGCACCCAGACCCAGAACGCCTCGGTGGCCCTCCAAGCGCTCCAGATCGGCGGGGACACGGGCGGGACCGGGGTCGCCGCGGCCAACGGGGCGGTCTACGGGTTCATGGCCAATGGCGGTCCCGTGGGCATCAACTACCTGACCGGCCCCCGCATCCGCAAGGGGGTCGCCTCCGGCTTCGATCCCAATTCCAACCTGACCATCGTGGGGTCCCAGAGCCTCCTCGGCATCTACGGCTCCCTGGCCTTCGACACCGGTGACGGCCTCCTGTTCGCGGCCCGGCACAACACCGATTCGGGGACCACAGCGCCGCCCATTGACGTCTTCACCACGGGCCAGTTCACTTCGGGGCCCTACCAGACGCCCAATGCCCAGCTGGGGTCCGCCACCAACCAGCCCAATCTCAGGGTCATCTCCCATCCCGGCATCAAGGACTGGCTGGTGGGGCTGTCGGGCACGGGCACGACCGGCTCCAACACCATCTTCCTCTGGAAGTCGCCCTCGGGGGGCACGGACGCGGTGGCGGTCACGGCCCCCGCCGGCTCGGTGCTAAAGGGCCTGGCCGTGGACGGAAACGCCTCGTGACGACCCTGCGCCTCCTGGGCCTGCTGCTCCAGGACGTGTTCCGCGATCTCTACCGGCACCGCGGCCAGTACCTCCTCGCCGTGCTCACCCTGGCTTCGGGCCTGCTGCTGGCGGGCGGGGGACTGCTGCTGGTGGAGAGCCTCGACCGCTTTGTGGGCCGCCTGGAGGGCATGGCCAAGATCGTGGTTTATGCGGCGGAGGGCCGTTCACTGGACGAGGCCTCCTCCCGGTTGGCCCGCGACCCCCGGTTTCGCGAGGTCCGCCGGATGTCCGCCGACGAGAACCGCAAGCGCTTCCAGTCGGCCAGCCGCGAGGCGGGCCTGCTGCTGGAAAGCGCGGGGCAGGAGGCCCTGCCCGAGAGCCTGGAACTGAGCCTGCGCCAGGATCTCACCACCGGGAGCCGGGCGTCGGAAGTGGGCGAGAGCCTGCGGGGCCTGCCGGGCGTGGGCGATGTGCTCGTGGATCAGGAGCGCCTGGAGAACCTCCAGCGCACCGCGCGGATGCTCCGGTCGGCCCTGGCCACCCTCGGCGCCCTGCTGCTCCTGGCCGCGGGGTTCGCCACGGGCAACGTGATCCGCATGAGCATCCTGGCCCGCGAGGAGGAGATCACGATCATGCGGCTGGTGGGGGCTTCGGAAGCATTCATCCGCACGCCGCTCCTGCTGGAAGGCGCCTTTCTGGGCCTGGGGGGCAGCCTGGCGGCGCTGCTGGGGCTCTTCGGCCTCTGGCTGCCGGTCTCCCGGGGCCTGGGGGGTCTTTCGCCCCTCTTGGTGGAGCTGGCCCGGCTGGGGTTCTTCTCCTGGGGCAGCATCCTCCTGCTGACCTTCGTGGGCGCGGCCACCGGCGCCCTGGGCGCCCTCTGGGCCTTCTGGTCCACCCGCAAGGCCCAGCGCGAGGAAGAGGCGCTGATGGAGGGATCGGCCTAGCCCTTCCACCGCCTCGAATCGGCTTCGGGAAGCCCCAGCTGGTCCAGCACGCGGGTGGCGAAGGTGTCGAAGAGGTCGTCCAGGCCCTTGGGGCCGCTGTAGAACCCGGGCATGATCGGCATCACCACGGCGCCGGCGTCATGGACGCGCAGCATGTTCTCGAGATGGATCCGGTTCAGGGGGGTCTCGCGCAGGCAGAGCACCAGCGGGCGGCGCTCCTTCAGGCAGACGTCCGCCGCCCGGCTCACCAGGGTCTCGCTCACGCCCGAGGCGATGCGGCCCAGGGCACCCGCGCTGCAGGGCAGGATCGCCATGCCGTCGTGGCGGTGGGACCCCGACGAGATGTCGGCGCCCAGGTCCCGCTCATCCCGCAGGCTCACTTTGGGGAGGGCGGCCAGGTCCTTCGGGGTCAGGCCCGTCTCGTCCAGCAGGCAGCGCTTCCCCGTGGGTGACAGCAGCAGGGCGACCTGGTCCACCAGGGGGCTCGCCGACATCCGCCTCAAGGCGGCCACGCCGAAGGCGGAACCCGAGGCTCCCGTGATGGCGAGGGTGAACCGGAGGCCCATGGCGGGAGCCCTACCCCAGCGCCAGGAAGGCCGGGCCGGCGTGGGTGATGGAGCCCGCGCCGAAGGTGAGGAGCAGGTCGCCACTTCGCGTCAGGCGCTTCAGCGCCTCGGGCAGATCCTCCACCCGCGGCACCAGGTGGACGTCCTTCTGGCCATGGGCGCGCAGCGCCTCGGCCACGGCCGCCCCGTCCACGCCCTGGATGACCTGCTCCCCGGCCGGGTAGATGTCGGTGACGACCACGGAATCGGCCTCGAAGAAGGCGGTGCCGAATTCGTCCAGCAGGGCCTTGGTCCGGCTGTAGCGGTGGGGCTGGAAGGCGGCCACGATGCGGCGCTCCGGGAACCCGGCGCGGGCGGCGGCCAGGGTGGCGGCGATTTCCGTGGGGTGGTGGCCATAATCGTCCACCACCAGCACGCCGCCCTTCTCGCCCTTCAGGTGGAAGCGGCGGTCGGCACCGGTGAAGCTGGAGAGGCTGGCCCGGATCACCTCGGGCTCGACGTCCAGTTCCAGGGCGATGCCGATGGCCGCCAGGGCGTTGAGCACCATGTGGTGGCCCGGCACGCCGAGGCTGAAGGCGCCCAGGTCGGCGCCGTGGGCCGTCACCTTGAAGAAAGTGCGGAAGCCCTCCTGGCGGATCTCCCGGGCCCGGATGTCCACCTGGGGGTGGGTGCCGTAGGTGCGGAGCTGGCGCTTCAGGCGCGGCCGCACGGCGGCGGCGTTGGGGTCGTCCATGCAGAGGAACACGGACCCGTAGAAAGGCACCTTGTTGGCGAAGTCCACGAAGGCGTCCTGGATCTCCTCCAGATCCCGGTAGTGATCCAGGTGCTCCCGGTCGATGTTGGTGATGACGGCCAGGGTGGGGTTCAGCATGAGGAAGCTGCCGTCGCTCTCGTCGGCCTCGGCCACGAGAAAGGGGCCCTTGCCGAGCTTGGCGTTGCTGCCGATGGTGCCGAGCTTGCCGCCGATGACGATGGTGGGATCGATGCCGCCCTGGCTGAGCACCTGGGCCACCATGCTGGTGGTGGTGGTCTTCCCGTGGGAGCCGGCCACGGCGATGCCGTACTTCATGCGCATGAGCTCCGCCAGCATCTCGCCGCGGGGGATCACGGGGATCTTGGCGGCGTGGGCGGCGACCACCTCGGGGTTGTCGCCCTTCACGGCCGAGCTGATGACCACCACCTGGGCGCCCTCGATGGCCCGGCCCTCGTGCCCCAGGTGCACGGTGATGCCGAGGCTGCGCAGCCGCTGGGTGACGGGGCTCTCCTTCAGGTCCGAGCCCGAGACCTGGTAGCCCAGGTTGGCGAGCACCTCGGCGATGCCCGACATCCCGATGCCGCCGATACCCACGAAATGGATGTGCTGGATCTTGCCAAACACCTGGGGGCCCCCATCCTTGAATCCGCCAGGATACCGCCCTGGCGCCCCCCTGGCGCCTGGGTGATGCGGATCAGGTGGGGCGGGCCTTTCCCCCGGGGCGATTTTCCGGGCCCGGCTTCAAAGCGGCGGGGCTCCATGAAATCTCAGTCGGACCCGCCACTTTTGGAGGGTTCAAGGTGTCTAATGCTGTGAGGAGGTGTCTGATGCGATCCTGGTCTCCCCAACACCGTTCCCTGACCGTCCTTGCTGGTTTCGCCTTGGCTTCGGCCCTCTGGGCCATCCCCCCCCAGGAAAGCCGAATGGCGCATCCCGGGCCCCAGGTTCCCACTGAAAGCGGCCTCCAGGCGGCCCCGTCTCTCCGGGAGGCCGCTCCTGCGGCCATGTCCCCCACGGATCGGTCTGGCAACCGGCCCGGTCCCTCCCAGCGCAGCACGGGCTATGTGCACCCCCGGGTGAGCCGGCTCTACGCCTATCCCGGGACCCAGACCGTGATTCCGCCGGGCTGGGGCCGGCGCATGACCATGCCCGACATGGCCTTCTGGGGGCAGCGGGACCTCCTGGGCGAGATCCAATGGCTCTCCCGGGCGGGCTACATCCCCGTGAGCCCCGTGGGCAATAGCGTGGATGCGCTTTCGGATTACGTGCAGTTGCCGGCCGGATGGCGCGCCTACGGGATCGCCGTCCCGGTGGGCGGCACGGTGCAGGTGGAGGTCCAGCACACCAAGGTGGGCTGGTTCCGGCTCATGCTCATGAGCAAGTGGGGCTACCCGGAGGCCGGCATGCTCGAGGCGGCCGCCGCCTACCGGCCCGTGATGGTGACCTACAAGAACCCCGGCAAGGAGGCCACGGCCGTCTACGTCGTCGTGGACGATCCCGCCTGGTGGTCGGACGCCCATGATCCCTACACCCTGCTGGTCCGCCGGGACTGGGATCCGGCCCGGACCGACCTCAGCCAGGTCCAGATGGTCGCGGGCCTCTGGGGCGCCACGCCCAGCGTCACCGCCGAGTTCCGCGGGCCGAGCCTGAGCGGGCCAGCGGTGTACCCGCACTGACGGTGAGTCTTCAGTTGACTCAGAAACGGCCCCGCTCGGGGCCGTTTCTGAGCAAGGCTGCACCTAGGTCCAAGGACAACCCTCCGTCACCTGCATGCGGAAGGCGCGGGGTTCCACGGTGAGTTCCGCGCGGTCGCGTTTGGGGGCGGGTTCGCCATCCAGGTGCCAGGGCAGGGGACGCTCCAGTCTCAGGCGGGCGCGGCGCAGGCGGCCCTCCCGGCGGAGGGGGGTGTGGCCGCCCTCGCGGAACAGCAGGTAGGCCTCGAACAGCAGGGCGAACCAGGACGGACGGCTCAGGGTGGCCCACTGAAGGGCGCCATCCGTGGGGTCCGCCCCCGGCGCGATCCAAAGGCCCGATCCGTACTGGGGGAGGTTGGCGAAACAGAGGCTCCAGGCCCTCGCCGGCAGGTCCACCGGGGGATGAAAGGCCTCTCGGATGCGTTCGATGC
Organism: Geothrix sp.; assembly: GCA_031292655.1. GTDB lineage: Bacteria > Acidobacteriota > Holophagae > Holophagales > Holophagaceae > Geothrix. The sequence continues at coordinate 14 of JARLGO010000153.1, read as the reverse complement.
GGCCCCGGGGGGGG
>JARLGO010000152.1 GCA_031292655.1 Geothrix sp. | reverse complement strand
GCGGCCAGAAGCTCGAGTTCCAGTGCTCGGTGTGGAAGGAGGGCGCGTCGATGGCCTGCTGGATGGACAGGCCGTGGTGGAGCATGTGCAGCAGCATGATGGGCTGCCACTGGTCCTGCTGCTCGCCACCGGGGGTGCCGAAGCTCATCCACGCCTTGCCGTCGCGCAGCACCAGGCTGGGCGAGAGGGTCGTGCGCGGGCGCTTGCGGGGCGCGACCGAGTTGGGCAGGCCGGGCACGGTCCAGAACATCTGCGCGCGGGTGGAAAGCGGGAAGCCCAGGCCGGGCACCACCGGGGAAGACTGCAGCCAGCCGCCGGAAGGGGTGGCGCTGACCATGTTGCCCCAGCGGTCGATGACATCGACGTGGCAGGTATCGCCGCCCACGGCACCCAGCCGGCCCACGGTGGGCTCGCCCACACCCGCTGCCTCGGCCGGCGGGGCGGCGAGGCGGGCGGCCTGCGCGAGCGCGCGTTCCACCTGCGCGGCGAGGCCCGGCACGGCGCCGGGACGCAGGTCCATCGAGGCAGTCTCCCCGATCAGGGCGCGGCGCTCGTCGTTGTAAGCGCGCGACAGCAGGGTGCCGAGGGGCACCTGCACGAAGTCGGGATCGCCGTAGTAGGCCTCGCGGTCGGCGAACACGAGCTTGAACGCCTCGACGAGGGTATGGGCGAACTCGGCGCCGAAGGGGTCCATGGCGGCGAGGTCGATGCCGTCGAGCAGGGCGAGCAGTTGGAGGAACGTGGGCCCCTGGCTCCAGGGCCCGCACTTGAGCAGGCGATGGCCCTGATAGTCCACGCCCAGCGGCGCCTCGACGGGGGCGGCCCAGCGGGCCATGTCGTCGGCGCTCAGCAGGCCGCGGTGGTGGCGGCCGGAGGCGTCGAGAATGTCGGTGGAAGCGTAGTAGCGCCCGACCGCCTCGGCCACGAAGCCGCGATAGAAGGCGTTGCGCGCGCCGTCGATGCGGGCCTCGCGGGTGGGGCCGACGGCCTCGTGGATCAGCCGTTCCCAGCATTC
>JARLGO010000151.1 GCA_031292655.1 Geothrix sp. | reverse complement strand
GGCGAAGGATCCCGTGAAGCCCGGGGTCACCTACCTCTACACCTACTACGACCGGCAGGGCCGGCTGGTGATCAACAACCTGCCGCCGGCCTACATGAAGGGGCAGGGGCTGGTGCTGAAGCACGTGGGCGTGGGCAAGGTTCGGCTGGCGATCTCCCCCGCGGAAATGGCGAAGGCCCTCCGGAGCCCCGAGCTCATCGCGATGGTGGACGAGATCGCCCTGGCCGAGGGGGTGGACCGGGACCTGGCCCGGGCCATCATCCAGGCCGAAAGCGCCTTCAACTACCGGGCCCGGTCGCGAGCCGGGGCCCTGGGCCTTATGCAGCTGATGCCCTCCACGGCCGAGCGCTTCGGCGTGCTGGACCCCTTCGATCCGCGCCAGAACATCAGTGGCGGCGTGAAGTACCTGAAGTGGCTCCACGACTACTACGGCGGTGACCTGATCCGGGTCGTGGCGGCCTACAACGCGGGCGAAGGCGCCGTGAACAAGCACAAGGGCATCCCGCCCTTCCGCGAGACGCAGGCCTACGTGCCCAAGGTGCTGGATCTCTACCACCGCAAGGCGGTGCAGCCGGATCCGAAGCTGGCGGGCAGCATGGCCCTCCTCCAGAAGGGGCGGGGCGGATTCAAAGTGGAGGAGCAGAAGACCGTGCCCGAGTCGAGCCTCCCGCCGCGGGCCTCCACCCGCATCTACCAGTGGACCGACGCCAGCGGGCGCACGCAGATCAGCGACCAGCCCCCCCCCAAGGGGGCCTCGGGCGTGAGGCCCCTCGGGGCGCCCTGAGCCCCGGACCTAGGAAGGAAGGTTCGCCACGTAGGCATCCAGGGCCGCCAGGGAGGCCTGGAAGAGGGCTTCCAGCCGCTCAGGCAGATCCCCGTCGGCCTCCGTGGAGCCGCCCCGTCCCAGCGCCTCCAGCCCCGCCGCCAGGCGGCGCATGGCCTCGGCGCCCAGGGCCCCGGCCCCGCCCTTGAGCGCATGTCCGGCGCGGGAAAGCTCCTCGGCGTTCCCCCGGGCGATGGCTCCGAGGATGTCCTGGATGCGGCGGGGCGTATCGTCCCGGAAGATGGCGATCATTTCAGACAGGAGTTCGTGGCCGCCATCGTCGAGGTCCACCAGGTTCTGGAGGGTGGTCAGGTCCAGCAGATCCGATGCGGTCATGGCAAACTCCCGGCTCCCATGCTGAAGCAGACGGTCCCGTCCGTCCAACGGGATGAAGTAGGCTGGACAGTATGACCGAAGCCACTCCCCTGTCCCCGGCTGAAACCGCCCTCTCCCTGCTGTTCCGCAAGCTGCACCCCCATCTGGAGGACGCCGCCCATGCCCTGTCCCGGGGAGCCCCCCGGCGGGAGCTGGAGCGCCTGCACCTCAAGCTCATCACCGCGCGGCTGAAGACCGTGGAGCTGATCGAGGCCGCGGCCGAGACCCTGCCCGGGGAGGCGCCCCTGGCGGAGCTCCTCGACACCCTGGCCGCCAACCTGACGCCGGTGGGGGAAAGCTACCGGCAGGCCCTGACCCTCACCCAGCTCTGCCTGGAGGAGGCGCCCTCGGACCTGCTGCCCCACGTGCCGGAGGGCCGCGTGGCCACGTCTTCCTGGGGGCCCCGGATGGCGGACTTCCTGGGCCGGCTGAAGGACCCCGCCTTCCAGGCCCGCCGGCGCTGGGAGGCCGTCGAGGAGGACATCGGCGAGACGGAGGAGGGCGAGTAGGCCTTCCGCTCGGCCCCCCGCAGCTGTCATTCGAGGCTTGAAATCTGCAACCCGGGGGAGCGGCCGGCCCACCGGTCCCCGGGGAAGGGTCTCATGATGTGGACGGATGATCCGCCCCGCTGACCTGGAGGTTTCCATGCGCACCCATCCCCTTCGTTTCGCCGCTCTCGCCGTGGCCCTGCTGGCCTTCGGCACCTCCCTCCCCGCCCAGGGCTATGGACCCGGCTGCGGCTGCCGCCGCGGCGGTTTCGGCCCCGGCCAGGGCGCTGGCCTGGGTCTCAGGGGCCTGAACCTCAGCGCCGACCAGCAGGCCAAGGTGAAGGCCATCCACGAGAATCACCAGGCCGCCTTCAAAACCAAGGGCGACGCCACGCAGGCCGCCCACCAGGCCCTGCGCGAGGCCATGCTGAACCCGGCCACGGACGCCAAGACCCTCCAGGCCCTGCATGAGAAGGCCTCCGCCGCCCAGTTCGACCTGATGCTCGAGCACCGGGCCGTGCGTCAGGAGATCCTGCCCCTGCTCACCCCCGAACAAAAGGCGCAGTTCGAGAAGGGACCGATGGGCATGGGCCCCCGGGGCGGGCGCGGCCGCGGGCCGGGCTTCGGCCGGGGCATGAATCCCGATTGCCCCATGGTGAAGCCCTCCTGAGGAGAACCTGCCCGGTATTCTAGGGATCCATGCGCGCTTCACCGGTCCTCCAGGCCACCTGGCAGCGGACGCGGCGCCCCCGGACCTGGGGCGCCGCGCTGCTGTTCGGGCTGGTGTGGAACGGCACCCGGGCCCTGATGGGGCTGCCCGAGCCCGGCCTCATGGAGCTCCTCCTGCCCTCGCTGTGGGTGGCGCTCTTCCTGGTGCTGGCGCCCCTGCCCTGGCAGTGGACCGGTGATGAGGCCCCCATGGCCGGAACCCTGCGCGGCGGGGCCCAGGCCCTGCCCTGGATGGCCGCGCTCACCCTCGGGGTCCTCCTGCTCCTCGGAACGACGGGCGGGGCGATGCTGGGTCGGGGCATGGGTCCGGGCCTGGGCATGGGGCCAGGCATGGGCATGATGGGACGCGGAGGCCCCCACCATGGCCCTTGGGGCCCGCGGCCCGGCGAGATGGGGCCCTTCCCCATCCACCCCCGCCTGTGGGTCCTTGGCGTGGCCCACCTCTGCTTCGGCCTGCTGCTGGGCTGGATCCTGGCGGATCGCGAGCGGGCCGAGTTCCAGGAGGCGGCCGCCCATCGGGCCGTGAAGGAGGCCCGGGCCCGGATCCTCCAGGGGCAGATGAACCCGCATGTGCTGTTCAACGCCATCAGCGGCCTGACGGAGCTGGTGCGGGAGGATCCGGTGGCGGCAGAGGCCGCCCTGGTGAACCTCTCGGACCTGCTGCGGGCCCTGCTGGATCATGGCTCCCGCCTGCGGGCCCCCCTGGGCGACGAGCGCCGTCTGGTCGAACGGCACCTGGCCCTGGAGCGCCTTCGCCTGGGCCGCCGTCTCCAGGAGCGCTGGGAGTGGCCGGAGGCCCTCGACGCCCTGGAGATCCCGCCCCTCATGATCCAGCCCCTGGTGGAGAACGCCCTGAAGCACGGCGTCGCGATGGCTTTGGGCGGGGGACAGCTGGAGGTGAAGGTCCGGCGCGAAGGAGAGTACCTCATGGTGCGGGTCGCCAACACCGGACCGGCCCCGGCCCTGGCGGAAGGGCAGGGCCTCGGCCTGCGGAACCTGCGGGAGCGGCTCGACCTGCTCGGCGCCCCGGCCGACGCCCTGCGGCTGCATCGCGAGGGCGACTGGACCGTGGCCGAGCTGCGGCTGGCGGTGAAGGCATGAGCCATCCGCTGCGCGCCCTGGTGGCCGAGGACGAGCCCTTCAACCGGCGCCGCCTCACGCGGCTCCTGCGCGAGGCGGGCTGCGAGGTGGTCGCCGAGCTCGAGGACGGTCCCTCCGTGCTCGACTGGCTGGCCCGCGGCGAGGCCGTGGATGTCCTGTTCCTGGATATCCAGATGCCGGGGCTCACGGGGCTGGGCGTGACGGCGGAGCTGCCCCGGCCCATCCCGGTGGTCTTTGTGACCGCCTTTGCGGAGCACGCGGTGCGGGCCTTCGAGCAGGCGGCCACGGATTACCTGCTCAAACCCGTGACCGCGGAGCGCCTCGCGGCCACCCTCCAGCGCCTGCGGACCCTGCCCGGGGTCGAGGCGGACCGCGGGGCCGGCGCCGCCGCGGGGCCGTTCCGCTTCCCCGTGAAGGCGGGCGAGGGCCTGGTGCTGGTGGACCTGGCCCGAACCACCCACTTCCTCTTCGAGGACGAGACGGTGTGGGCCTTTGCGGGGGAGCGGCTGCGCACCACCTGGAAGACCCTGGCGGAGGCGGAGCTGGCCCTGGGAGCCCGCGTGGTCCGCGGCCACCGCCACCTGCTGATCCGCCCCGAGGCCGTGGTGGGCCTGCGGGCCGGCGATTCCGGCCGCCTGCG
>JARLGO010000013.1 GCA_031292655.1 Geothrix sp. | reverse complement strand
GGGCGTCCGCTGGAGCTTCCACCCCGCCAGGGCCCAGCAGAGGGCCCCGAAGGCCAGCAGGGCGAGGAGCGCCAGGGCCGGATGGGTGCTCACCTGCTCCTGGGCCAGCAGCTGGCTGGCCTGGACCTCGGCCGCCCGGCTGCCGGCCAGGCTTTCGATGTAGTGGGTGAAGGTGAGGCGCTGGAGGAAGGGCGGCAGGATCCGCACGAGGGGTTCCCAGAGGAAGAAGTAGAGGGCGCCCCAGAGGGTGCCCCGCTTGAAGAGGAGGCCCACCAGGGTCAGGAGGGCCAGCTCGCCCCACCAGGCGCCCACCATCGCCACCATGCGGCCCGGCAGCAGGCCCGGGTCCCCGCCGAGGACCTGGAGGCCCAGGACGCCGAGGATGAGCCAGGCGGCCCCCCAGGCGAACCAGGGCAGGCCCTTGCCCAGGGGCAGGGCCCAGGCGGGGGCCGGGCGGACCAGCAGCAGGGGCAGGGTCCGCTGCTCGAGGTCCTCGCGGATGCCCGCGGGGGCCGCCACCAGGGCCATGATGGGCAGCATCATCTTCACCAGCACCTCGTGGAAGACCTTGACCGCCTCCGCGGAACTGGCCTCCCCGCCCTGGATGCGGACGAGGGTGAAGATGAGCAGGCTGAGACTCACGGGGAGCACCACCAGGCCCGCGAGGACCCACCCGCGGCCCTGGAGGACCCGGGGGGCGTAGCCCCGCGCCACGGCGCGGATCGTCGCCAGGGGAGACGGGGCGGCGCTCATGCGTGATCCTTCGTCAAATACTGGAAGACCGCATCCAGGTTGAGGTCCAGGGGATCCATGGCACGAAGGGGGATGGCCCCCTGGGCCGCGGCCCGCTGGAGGCGGGGCAGGAGGTCCCGGGGGGAGCGCACGGAGATCACCACGGCCCCGTCCTCCATGCGCAGGGCCGCCAGCTCCGGCTGCTCCACGGCCCAGCGGGCCAGGGCCTGGGCCTCGCCCGTGAGGCGCAGCTCGACGGGGTGGCGATCCAGCAGCTGGCGGATCTCCGGCACCGAGCCCTCCGCCAGGAGGCGGCCCCGGAACAGCAGCAGGATGCGGTCCGTGAGCTGGGCGATCTCCCCCAGGATGTGGCTCGACACCAGGATGCGCGTGCCGCTTCCGGCCAGGTCCCGCAGCAGGGCCATCAAGGCGAGGCGGGCCTCGGGGTCCAGCCCGTTGAAGGGTTCGTCCAGGATGAGCAGCTCCGGCTCGTGCAGCAGGGCCTGGGCCAGGCGGATGCGCTGGCGCATGCCCTTGGACATCCGCCCAAAGGTGAGGTGGGCCCGGTCCGTCATGCCCACGACCTCGAGGACCCGGGCCACGGCCGCCTTCAGGCCCTCGCCCGCCAGCCCCGAAAGCTCGGCCATCATGCGCAGCCAGCGGTCGGCACGCAGGCCCGAGGGCAGCCGGTCCCCCTCGGGCACCAGGCCCAGGCGGGACAGGACGACCGCGTTGCGGAAGGGCGCGGCGCCGAAGACCTTCACCTCGCCCCCCGAGGGGGGCAGCAGGCCCGAGAGCAGCTGGAGCAGCGAGGACTTCCCGGCGCCGTTGGGCCCCAGCAGCCCCGTGATGCCGCCGCCATCGGGCAGTTCGAAGGTGGTGGGGCTGAGGCCCAAGATGGGGCCGTAGCGGAGGGAGGCGCGGTCGAGGACGATCATCAGATCACCACCTCGGAGGGCCGGGTCCGCCGGGCGGCCACGAAGGTCCACAGGCCGACGTGGAGGGCCGTCCCCAGGATCGCCGGTAGCCACGCCACCAGGGGATGCTCCACCCCCACGAAGAGCTGGGGCCATGCCTCCGCCAGCACGATGGGGTTGAGGGCCTGCACCGCTGCATTTCCCGTCAAACCTTGGATCATGGAAGCCAGCGTGCCCAGCCCCAGCACCAGTCCCAGCACCCAGCCGATGCCCGCCCGCGGCGTGGCGGCCAGGCTGGAGGCGCCCACGGCCAGGGAGCCCATGAGGACCGAGCTGAGGGCCATGGCGGGCAGCAGCCGGAGGGGAGCCGTGACCCAGACGGGGCCGCCCGTGCCCGCCAGCACCAGGGACATCAGCCAGGGCAGGAGGGCGAAGGGCAGGAGGATGGCGAAGGGCAGCGCGGAGGCGAAGCCGAGCTTGGCCAGCAGGTAGTCCTTGGGCGCCACAGGATGGGCGTACATCAGGGGCCGGACCCGATAGAGCGTGTCCCGGGCCACGAGCCCGCCGCCCACCAGGGCCACCAGGAACCAGAGCAGGTAGCTGGCGGGGTTCAGCAGGTCCGCCTGAAACGCCGCCCCCTGGGTGAGGATGCTCCGGGCGAAGTCCTGCACGGGCCTGAAGGCCTGGTTCGTCTGAAGCAGATGGTCCACGTAGATGCGGGCCACCTTCCAGAGCAGCATCAGCAGGAAGGCGAAGCCGAAGAAGCGGCCGATCTTCTGCCGCCAGAGCCGGGCGAAGTCGAAGCGCATGAGCACCAGGGCCGGGGGCTGGCCCTGGTGGAGGTCCGGCGCGGGCGGGAGCGTGGGCGCGTAGATGGGCATCTCAGCGCTCCTGC
>JARLGO010000150.1 GCA_031292655.1 Geothrix sp. | reverse complement strand
TGCGTGGCGTCCAGGGTGATGAGCCCCTGCTTGAGTACGTTCAGGCAGGCCACGCGGGCGCCGGGCAGGGTCGTGAGCATCCGCGCCACCATGGTCAGCAGCGTTCCCGCGATGGGGGCGGCCTCGGGGGAGAGATCCACGGCCACCGCGAGGATGGGGGCGTCGCCGTCGTGCCTGGCGGGAGTCTCGGCCTTGGGAACGGGGAGGGGCGGGTCGGCGAAGCGGCGCCGCAGAGCCGTGGTGAAGGCATCCTGTTTCTGCTTTTCCGCGCGGGCAGTCAGCTTGACCTGGTCGGGATGCTGGAGGGCCAGGGACAGGTGGCCCGCCGTGGGGAATCGCCAGGCCGGGTGGACTTCCAGGCAGCGGAGGATGATCTCCTGCATCCAGGGGGGGCAGTCCGGCCGCAGCTGACGGGGAGGCACGGGGTCGCGCCAGATGCGCCGCTTGAGCCCGCGCAGGCGCTGCGGATTCCCGAAGGGACGGACTCCGGTCAGGAAGAAGTACATGAGGACCCCCAGGGCGAACTGGTCGCTGCGGGGATCCCTGCGGTGGCCCAGCACCTGTTCCGGAGCCATGTAAGGCGCGGTGCCGTAGGGAAGGCGGAACTCCTCGCCCATGAGGTCCGGCAGTTCATCGTGGTGGGCCAGCCCGAAATCGATGAGCACCATGGCGCCGGTGGGGCGGGTCAGGAGATTCGAGGGTTTCACGTCCAGGTGGACGACGTGCTGGCGATGGAGGTCTTCCAGGGCCAAGGCGATGCGGCCACCGAGCTTGGCGACCTCGGGGCAGGAAAGGGGGAGGCGCTCGAGGGTGGGCAGCAGCGAGGGCCCCGGAACCCGCTCCATGACGAGGTAGGGATGCCCCCCGAACTCGCCCTGGGCGATGTACCGGGGCACATGGGGCCCGGAAAGCCGGGGCAGGATCATCTGTTCCATCTCGAAGCTGACGATGGCGGCGGGGTCGGTGCCTTCACTGAGAACCGGCGCCTTCACCAGGAGCGGGAAATCGAAGTCCGGATGGCTCGCGGCCCAGAGCGATGCCATGCCCCCCCGGTGGATCCGCTCCGCGATGAGATAGCCGTCCAGGGTGATGCCGGGCTCGATGCGGGGTCGATGCATGGGTCAGATCCCCTTCTGCAGCCGCGCTGCGAGGGCGGGAGGGAGCCCGGCATGAAGGATGGCCGCGGCGGCGGCCTCGACATCGTAGGGTACGCGGAGATGGAGGATCTCGGACCGGTCCGTGTCCAGGAGGGCGTAGGCGGCCGTGGGATCCCCGTCGCGGGACTGACCCACCGCTCCGACCACGTTCAGCCACCGGCGCCGCCGGGTGAGGGGAACGGGTACTCCCGGGACGGGCTGGAAGGAGATCAAATGCCCTGTCGCGGTGATGCTGTACAGCGCAGGGATGTGGGTATGTCCACAGAAGACCTTCTGGGCGCGGCAGGCTTCCAGGGCCTCCTTTGCCGCAACCTCATCGTTCACGTAGATCCAGGCTGGAGGGGTCCTTGGGCTGGCGTGGACATAGAGCCGGGTGTCGTCCTCGACCCACAGGGGCAGGCCGGCGAGAAATCCGCGGGCTTCCGGGCCCAACTGCCCTCTCGTCCAGGCCATGGCGATCTCCGCATCCGAGACCATGGATTCCCGGGTCTCGGCCAGGGCCTGGTCGTGGTTGCCGAGGATCGCGATCGCCCCACGGCGGGTCTCGGCCATGACCCGTTCCACCACCTCGTTGGGTTCCGGGCCATAGCCGACATAATCGCCCAGGAACACCAGCCGGTCTGCACGGATGGAGCGCGCGTGGTCCAGGCAGGCCTCGAACGCGCGCCAGTTGGCATGGAGATCGGTCATGAGGGCGATGCGCATGCAGGATCCCGACGTGGAGCTCCCGATCATCATAGGAGTTCGTGGTTGGCCCCATTTCCGGGAACTCCAGGTCGGGGCCATGCCTCTGAATGGAATTGTCGACAAAAAATGAATATATGAAAATGCCGTAATAATCCAATCCACTTTGGACGGGGCCTTGGACAAAAAAGGCCGCGACGAGCCCCCAGGGTCGCAAAGATGATTGAAAGGTCGTGTAAAATCAAAAGTTGCGATACGTGCTTTCAATCACGAAATGAAAAAAAAAGATGGATCCCGCTTGACCTGATCGAACCGAAGGCGTTAGCTAGATGGCACTCTAGCCAACCATACCGTTCCACTCGGCAACATCTCCCCGTGGTTCTCATAACCCACTTCCCCTGCGGCATCCGGATTGGAGAAATCCAGCTGGATGCCGCGTCACCCATCCGGCCCTGGCCGAGCCGGTATCCAGAAAAGGACCCCCGCCATTCACCTCTGGAGCCAGGCCAGCTCGATCTTGAACGCAGCCACTAGCTGATTTGTGGTTCCCCGAACGGAACTTCCCCAGGAGGCGACACCCTATGGCCATTGCAACTGCCCAAGTCGAAACCAAGCAGCCGCTCACCAAAGAAGAACGGATGGTGATCATCGGATCATCGGTCGGCACCGTCTTCGAATGGTACGACTTCTACCTGTATGCGACGTTGGCGCCCTTCTTCGCGACCCTCTTCTTCCCTAAGGGGAACGACACCGCAGCCCTGCTTTCCGCCTTTGCGGCCTACGCGGCCGGGTTCCTGGTCCGCCCCTTCGGGGCCCTGGTGTTCGGACGCATCGGGGACCTCATCGGCCGGAAGTACACCTTCCTCGTCACCATCATGGTGATGGGCCTGTCCACCTTCGGTGTCGGCCTCCTGCCGACCTTTTCAAGCATCGGCTGGCTGGCGCCCATCATCATGGTGTCCCTGCGCCTCCTCCAGGGCCTGGCCCTGGGCGGGGAATACGGTGGCGCCGCCACCTACGTCGCCGAGCACTCGGCCCACAACCGGCGGGGCTACAACACCAGCTGGATCCAGACCACGGCCACCGTGGGCTTCTTCCTGTGCCTCGGCATCATCATGGCCTGTCGTGCCGGCATGACCAAGGAGTCCTTCGCCTCCTGGGGCTGGCGCATCCCGTTCTTGATGTCCATTTTCCTGCTCGGCGTGTCCGTCTGGATCCGGTTGAAGCTGAGTGAATCGCCGGTCTTCACCAAGATGAAGGCCGAGGGCAAGACCTCCAAGGCCCCCCTCAGTGACAGCTTCCTGAAGTACCCCAACAACAAATACGCGCTGCTCGCCCTCCTCGGCGCCACCGCGGGCCAGGGCGTGGTGTGGTACACGGGCCAGTTCTACGCGCTGTTCTTCATGCAGATCACGCTGAAGCTGGACTACCAGACCACCTACATGCTCATCGGCGCCTCCCTGCTGCTGGGCACGCCCTTCTTCATCTTCTTCGGCTGGCTGTCGGACAAGATCGGCCGCCTGAAGATCATCCTGGCGGGCTGCCTCATCGCCTCGCTCACGTTCTTCCCCATGTTCAAGGCCCTGACGCACTATGTGAACCCCGCCCTCGAGGCCTTCCAGAACAGCACCGTGATCACGGTGGCCGGCGATCCCAAGGACGAGACCTTCAACCTGTTCGTCGGTCCCTGGAGCAAGTTCTCGGAACTGGACCGGGTGAACGACTTTTTCGGGAAACAGGGCCTCAACTTCACCAAGATCGCCCCGGAACCCGGAAAGATGGTGGTGGCCAGCATCCAGGGCAAGAACCCCACGACGGGTCAGTTCGTCACCACCCGCGTGGAGGGTTTCAGCCCGGCCTCGGTGGCGGCCATCAATAAGGCCCTGGCGGAACTGGGCCTCCCCAAGGAAGCCGACAAGTCCAAGGTCAACTACCCCATGACCCTCCTGATCCTGTTCGTCTTCCTCATCTACGTGACCATGGTCTACGGGCCCATCGCGGCCTTCCTGGTGGAGCTCTTCCCCACCAACATCCGCTACACCTCCATGTCCCTGCCCTACCACATCGGCAACGGCTGGTTCGGCGGCATGCTGCCCCTCATCGCCACCGCCATGGTGGCCCTGCATGGCAACATCTACTACGGCCTCTGGTATCCGTGCATCGTGGCCATCATCACCTTCGTGATCGGCGCGCTCTTCCTGAAGGAAACCAAGGATCGGGACATCAGCACCTACCAGCACTGATCGGAGCTTCCGGCGACCCCGTCGCCGGAGGTGGAAACGAGGCCGGGCGTCGGAACCCTCCGATCGCCCGGCCTTCTCATCCGACCTCGGGGTCCTTCTAGCCCCGCCATGGGGCTGGGACAAGGATCACTGGACAAGGGTTTCCGCGGGCAGGAAAATAGGTGTCATCGCACCTTTCCATCATCATATTCTTCATCCATCCGGGATGAGCTTGGACGAACGGCCGATGGCCGCTCATCGGGCTTTTCCCGGCCGGCTACTTTCCCCATCCCGTTCCCTTGGCACCGAGGCGGCCCATGTCTGAAGACCTCTTCCCTGTGAAGCCCGACATCCAGGAGCGGGCGCACATCAAGACGATGGAGGAATACCAGCGGCTCTACCGCCTGTCCCTGGACAATCCGGAATGGTTCTGGGGCGAGCAGGCCAAGACGCTGACCTGGTTCCATCCCTGGCATTCGGTGTTCGATGCGGACTACACGGAAGTGGACTTCTCGTGGTTCTCGGGCGGCCGCATCAATGCCTGCTTCAACTGCGTGGATCGCCATCTCCCCCACCTCGGGGACAAGACGGCCATCATCTGGGCCCAGGACGAGCCCGGCCAGTACACGCACATCACTTACCGGGACCTCAAGCACAACGTGGCCCGGGTCGCCAATGTCCTTCACCACCACGGCGTGAAGAAGGGCGACCGGGTCTGCATCTACCTGACCATGATCCCCGAGCTGGTCTACACCATGCTCGCTTGCGCCCGCATCGGGGCGGTGCATTCCGTGGTCTTCGGGGGGTTCTCGGCGGAGGCCCTTCGCGACCGCATCGTGGACGCCCGCTGCAAGGTGGTGGTGACGGCCAATGAGGGGCTGCGCGGGGGCAAGCGGATCCCCCTGAAGCGGATCGTGGACCGCGCCATTGAGGGCATGTCCCTGGTGGAAACGGTGATCGTGGCGAGGCGCACGGACGGGGAGGTCCCCATGCAGCCGGGCCGCGACCTCTGGCTGGACGAGGAGACCGCCCGGCAGCGATCGACCTGCACGAACGAGTGGATGGGCGCGGAAGATCCCCTCTTCATCCTGTACACCTCCGGCAGCACCGGGAAGCCCAAGGGCCTGCTGCACACCACGGGGGGCTACCTCACCTACGCCTCCTTCACGCACAAGCTGGTCTTTGACTACCATCCGGAGGACATCTATTTCTGCGCCGCGGACGTCGGCTGGGTGACGGGCCACAGCTACATCGTCTATGGCCCCCTGGCCAACGGGGCCACCTCGGTCCTCTTCGAGTCCACGCCGCTCTATCCGGATGCGGGTCGCTACTGGCAGATCATCGATGATCTCAAGGTGAGCATCTTCTACACGGCCCCCACGGCCCTGCGCGCCCTGGGCCAGGCGGGAGATGGTTGGGTCAAGAAATCCAGCCGCAAGTCGCTCCGCATCCTCGGCACCGTGGGCGAGCCCATCAACCCGGAGGTCTGGCGCTGGTACCACGATGTGGTGGGCGAAGGCCGCTGCACGGTCGTGGACACCTGGTGGCAGACCGAGACCGGGGGCATTCTCATCGCACCCCTCCCCGGCGTCACGCCCACCAAGCCGGGCTCGGCCACGCTGCCCTTCTTCGGCGTGAAGCCCGTGATCGTGGATCCCGCCACCGGAATTCCGCTGGAGGGCAATGACGTCTCCGGCGCCCTCTGCCTGGGCGCCCCCTGGCCCGGCCAGGCGCGCACGGTCCACGGGGATCACAAGCGGTTCCGAGAATCCTACTTCACCCAGTATCCGGGCTACTACTTCACCGGGGATGGCGCCCGCCGGGATGCAGATGGCTACTACTGGATCACGGGCCGCATCGACGACGTGATCAATGTCAGCGGCCATCGCCTGGGCACGGCCGAAGTGGAGAGCGCCCTTGTGGCCCACGAGGCGGTGGCCGAGGCGGCCGTGGTGGGCTACCCGCATCCCCTCCGGGGCCAGGGCATCTACTGCTATGTGCTGCTCAACAGCGGCTACACGGAAAACGGAAACCAGCAGCTCATGGGTGCGCTCAAGGAACAGGTCCGGCATGTGATCGGCGCCTTTGCCGCCCCGGATGTCATCCACATCGCTTCGGGCCTGCCCAAGACCCGGAGCGGCAAGATCATGCGGCGCATCCTGCGGAAGATCGCCTCCGGGGAGTACGACGGCCTGGGGGACATCTCCACCCTGGCCGACCCCGACGTGGTCAGCCGGCTCATCGAGGAACACCAGGAATTCAACGCCTGACGGCTCGGTCAAACCCCTAGGGCAGGGTCCGCACGAAGGCCCGGACCAGGGCCTCGAAGCGCCCAGCGGCGGCGGCGCCTGCGGCCAGGACCTCCTGATGGGTCAGGGCCTGGGGCAGGATGCCCGCGGCCATGTTGCACAGGCAGGAGATGCCAGCCACGCGCAGGCCTTCGTGCCGGGCGACGATGGCCTCGGGCACCGTGCTCATGCCCACGGCATCCGCGCCCAGGGTGCGGAAGGCGCGGATCTCGGCCGGGGTCTCGTAGCTGGGGCCGGTCAGTCCCAGGTAGACCCCCTCGCGCAGGGTCTGGCCGAGTCCCTGGGCGCAGGCCTTCAGCTGGTTCCGGAAGGCCGGGTCGTAGACCGCCGTCATGTCCGGGAAGCGCGGTCCGGGCTCCACGTTCGGCCCGATGAGGGGGTTGGTCCCGAACAAATTGATGTGGTCGGTCAGGGCCATCAGGTCACCCACGCCGAAGGCGGGGTTCAGGGCCCCGGCGGCGTTGGTGAGCAGCACGGCCCTCACGCCGAGGCGCCCGTAGAGCCGCATGGGCGCGACGACGAGGGGCATGGGGTGTCCCTCGTAGAAATGGAAGCGGCCGGCCTGCAGGAGCACCTTCCGGCCCTCGAATTCACAAAAGACCACCCGGCCGCCGTGGCCGGCCACGGTCGGCGCGGGAAACCCCGGCAGGTCGGTGAAGGGGATGGCGCGGCCCGCCCTCGCCTCGGCGCTGTCCGCCAGGGCCCCAAGTCCCGACCCCAGGACGATGGCCAGCTCAGGGACGAAGGGCGCTTTTCCCTGCAGGACCCGGAGCGCGTCGGAGACAGCCATGAAGCCTCCAGAGCCTGTGGTCATTGGGTGGGCGTGATCGTGAGCGTCACGGTGACGTCCGGCTGGAGGACGGCGGGACTCACCAGGCGCAGGCGCAGGGGATGGTAGTAGGGCACGGTGTTGTTGACGGGAAGAACCAGGGGTTCGGTGGTTCCGCCGGAGCCGCTGAAGGTGAAGGTGCGCGGCAGCAGGGGCAGATCCAGCTCCAGCTGGGTTCCGGCCCCGAGGGCGGGAAGGATCGTGGCGGTCAGGGTGCAGGGCTTGTCGGCGGTGAGGCCGAATTCCGCGTAGAACACTTCCCCCGTGGAGACGTTCGGGTAGGCCAAGGTCGCCGTGGGGTAGGGCTGGTTCACCTGCACCGCCTTGGCCATGCTGAGCGCCACCGGGGGCATCGGACCCGTGGGGTCCGTTCCCCAGTTGGCGACAAAGGACGTATAGGCGCCGGTGGTCGGGCGGGGCCAGGGGATGCCGAAGGGGGATCCTAAGGTGGTCAGCACGGGGTCGGTGAATACCAGCGACAGATCCACCGGCTCCACCGTGGTCCTGCCCTCCTTGAGGCGGTTGATCTGGCTATAGACGTTGAGGGGCTCCAGATCCATGGGCGTGCCGCTGGGGGTGACGCCGGTCAGTCCAGGGGGCATGAAAAACCGGGCTGCGGCAAAGGGGTTGATGTTGGCCCAATCGGAAGGCGCGCCGGGGGAGGGCAGGTTGCTGGCCCGGAGGACGATCTCCCAGGCGAAAGCCCGAATGGCCGGCGCGGCATAGGGCCCCAGCTGGGAGGCGCTGAGGGCGGTGACATCCCGGACGTCCACCACGGGGGCCGCCAGGCCCGTGCCCTGGGTATCGGCCAGATAGGGGGACTGGAGCACGTTGGCGGCCATGGCCTGGGCGAGGCCCTCGATCCGGGCCATGTCCGGACTGAGATCCGCCAGGGGCGTGCCGATGGGATAGAGGGGATTCAGGGGGATGGAGTAGGTGCGGCCCAGGTTCCCGCTGTAGAGGGCGTTGCGGGCCATCATGGGGAGGATCACACCGGGGTCCCAGGCATCGTCGTTGGCGGGGCCTCCCCGCAGGGTTCCGAAATAGATCGAGGAAAGGAGGGACTCCGGGATCAGGTTGCGGTCATAGACGACATAGGAGCCGCCGGAGTCCACGCCCGGCCAGTAGTGGAGGTCCAGGGTGCCGCCGGGGGTGGCCGTGCCGCCGTACAGGCTGTAGATATTCACGAAACTGGCGATGGTGTCCCCGATGCCCAGGACCCGGCTGCCGGTTCCAAGTCCGGGGGTGCGTCCGGGCAGGCTGGTCTCAAGCACCGCCTGATCGACGTAGGTGGCCACCTGGTTGCTGCCGTTGATCGAGGGGTTGTAGATCCACCAGGCATCGTTGAGGCCGACCGTGAAGTTCACGACCGAGTCCCCCGAGAGCATCGAGGTCGGAGCATTGTTGCCCGTGGGGACGGAACCGTCGGCCGCGGCTCTCATGGCGTACTGCACCCGGTCCGCTGCCGGTGTGGGGCTGCTGATGCCAAGGGGCTCTGCGATCAAGTTGACGTACTGGCTTGAGCCCCCGTTGAAGGTGCTCAGCAGCTCCACCATGGTGAGCCGGCCCTGGGGAACCTGGGTGGAATAGAGGCCCGTGGGGCCGGTCAGGGCGGATCCGGCCAGGACCCAGGCATTGACGAGGCTTCCATCCGGGGCGGTCTGGGGCACCTGCTGGTAGATGCGAATGGCGATTCCCTGGGCCGGAAGGCTCACCAGGTTGGCCGGGTTGGTGGCATCGGCCAGGCCGATGGGCACACCCGAGGCGTCCTTGACCAGGGGAACCCGCTGGTACATCACGGTTCCGGTGAGGGTGGACATGGGGATGCCGCTCCCTCCCCCCCCATGACAGGCCAAGGCCAAGGCCAACAGCACGGTGGCCCCCAGGGTCTGGAGGGAAGCTCGGTACAGCGGCATGACCACCTCGAAACGGCGAAAGGACCCAGTCTAGCACGGCCTCCCGGGCCGATCTCGCGACGGGATCCGGAAGGACGCTCTCTCCCTGTGCCGCAGAAGTGGGGGAAGTTCAGCGGAAGGAGGTGGATCCCAGGAGGGCGTTTTGGGCCGCCATGTCCGTGGGCACTTCCTCTTCGTCATTGAGCACTGGCAAGGGATTCCGCTGCACGCCATCCACCCGGAGTTCGAAGTGGAGGTGGGGACCGGTGGCGTTGCCCGTGCGGCCGACCTCGGCGATCTTCTGCCCGCGGCGGACGATGTCGCCCGCCTGGACCAGGTTCAAGCTGTGGTGGGCATAGAGGGTGGCCACTCCGTTGCCGTGATCCACCAGGACATAGTTGCCGTATCCCTTGTGCTTCCCGGCGAAGATCACCTGCCCGTCGAGGGCGGCAAAGACGGCGGTGCCGGTGGGGGCCGTCAGGTCCACGCCCTTGTGGCGGCTCCGATATCGAACCCGCTTCTTGCGCTGGTCTTTCACGCGGACGGTCTTGGTGCGCATCCGGGGGCCCCAGGCGGAACTGATGGTCCGGGTCTCCACGGGCCAAAGCAGGTCGAGCCGATCCGGATCGGCCGGCGCGAAGGTGGGCAGGAGCGCGTTGAGTTCCGCCTCGGAGACGGGGGGCATGACCTGCTGCATGCGGGCCAGCAGCTGGGCCGCGGTGCTGGGATTCTGGTGGGGGCCCGGGCTCGCGGCACTGACCGGCCCATCGGCGGGAATGGCGCCGCGCACCTGGTAGGGCAGGAGCTGCTCCAGGTGCGGCATGGGTGCGGGCAGGACCACGGGGGTGCCCGGCAGGGCCGCCAGGGGGATGCGCGGCGGGGCGGGGGCCGGATTCTCGGTCCCCAGGGCAGCTTCGGTCAGGGCCCGGGGCCGACGAAGGTTCAGGCGGGTTCCCACCGCGAGTTTCGACAGGGACTTGCCCGGGTTCAGGTCGGCGAGCTCCGCCAGGCTCAAGCCATGGGCGCGGGCCACCGAGGCCGCCGTTTCCCCTCGGCGAACGACATGGACGGCGCCATCCGCTGGCCGTGAAGAGGTTTTCCGGGAAGTCCGCCTGGGGGCGGCCTGAAGGCCGAGGCTGAGGGACGCGAGAACAAGGGTCAGGACGGCAAGACGCATGGGGGGACTCCGGCTGGAACGGAAAAGCCTGCTTCGCTAGGCCTCCATGAGGGGGTTCGGGACCCCGGTGGTGATCGAAAGGAACCGTGAATCTCTTATCCTACCGGGGCCCTGGGACCTTGAACATGCAAATGTTTTCCAACTGGCCCCCGCTGGGTCAGGGCGTCCAGGGACATCCCTCCCAGGGCTGGGTCAGGGTTCCCCGCCGCCCCCCCTCCTTCCGGAGGAGGCGGGTGGGGCCGAGGGCCATGCCGTGGCTCACCGCCTTCAGCATGTCGTAGAGCACCAGCAGGCCCACGGTGACGCCCGCCAGGGCCTCCATCTCAATGCCCGTCCGGCCCTCGCAGCTCACCCGGACCCGGAGCCAGGCGCGGCGGGTGCTGGGATCCCAGTGGTGGGCCACGTCCACGGCCTCGATGGCCAGGGGATGGGCCAGGGGGATCAGGTCGGAGGTCCGCTTGACGCCTCCCACCGCCCCCAGCCGGGCCACGGACCAGGGATCCCCCTTGGGGCCGCCGCCCCGGGCCAGGGCCTCGGCGGCGGGGGCATCCAGCTCCAAGTAACCCGC
>JARLGO010000149.1 GCA_031292655.1 Geothrix sp. | reverse complement strand
GAAGGCGATCCAGCGCCCGTCCGGCGACCAGACGGGCGATTCAGAACTTCCGCTCCCCCGGGTGACGCGGACGCTCTTGCCTTCGCCGAGGTCATAGACGAAGACATCGAATTTCCCGGCGGATCTTGACTCGTAGGCGATATGGGAGCCGTCGGGTTGCCAGGACGGCGCTGAATTGTAGAGCCCATCTGCGGTGATGCGGCGGGGAGACGAGCCGTCGGCCTCCATGAGGAAGATCTGGGGCGTGCCGTCCCGGTCCGAGGTGAAGGCGATCCTTGTCCCGGTGGGATCCCAGGCGGGCTCCGTGTTGAGGCCCGCCTTGGCGGTGAGCTGGTCGATCCGGTTCCGGTCCAGATCGAGCACCATCACGTCGCAATGACCGTGGAGGTCGCTCTTCACGAAGGCCAGCTTGTTCCCCACGGGGGCCCAGGCCGGGGAAAGCAGGACCCCGGGATGGTCTGACCCCACGGGGAAGAGCTTCACATGGGGCCCTCCCGGTTCGCGCTGCCCCCAGATCTCCGGAGGCCCCCCCTTGTAGGTGATGTAGGCCAGCCGGCCGTCCGGCGCCAGGGTGGGCGACATGGAAAGGCTGTGGTGGTGGGTGAGCTGGATCAGCCCCTCCCCATCCCGGTCCACCTGGAAGATCTCGTGGACGCCCGGACCCGTCTCCTGCGAAAACACGATCCGGCTGTCCGCGGCCCCTCTCAGCCCCGTGACACGCTCCGTGAAATCATCGGCGATCCGGTGGGCCATCCTTCGGACCCAGACCGGGGACCCTTCGTAGGTCCTCCTGTAGATGGATTTCCGGGTGCCTGCCTCCTGGACCTGCACCTGGACCATGAAGGGCCTGAAATGCCCGTGAAGCACCCGGGTGTTCAGCTGGAGGTCGCATCCGGCCAGGTCTCCCGGCCCTTCGCCTCCGGGAAGGACCTGAAAGGGCCCCGCCGACGATAGATCGTTCGACAGGATCCGCCAGAACTCCCGCGCCGTGGGTTCATCTCCCGCCTCCCGTCCCGTGGAAGGCATCGAAATCCGGATTTTCCGCTCCCGGACCTCCGGGGAGGCCGAGTCCTGGGCCCGCGCCTGCATGGGGAGCAGGCTCACCAGCGCCGAAATCAACAGGCCCTTCCGGGAGGGCGGGAGCCGGAACCTCATGACCGCTCCCGCGTCACCAGGTAGGCGACACTGGTGGCGATCAGGGCCGGAACCACCAGGGAGGCCTGGGCGGTGGTTTCCGCGAGAAAGACCACCGGGACCAGGATGGATTCATTGGTGGCTCCAACGAACGCCGCCGCACCCACCAGGGTCATGTATCCGGGTTGGCCCAGGCCCAGCCAGCCGTCGAAGGCCGCTCCAAGGGCGGCCCCCATGGCCAGGGAGGGCAGCCAGATTCCGCCGATGCCCCCCCCGGCCAGGGTGAGGGCCGTCGCCGCCAGTTTGAGGGCCAAGAACAGGATGGCCTGCTGGGAAAGGGGGGTCCCGTTGAGGAGATGGGCGACCAGGTCCAGCCCGCCCCCTTGAGTCACCCGGAGACCGCCCCAGAGGAAGTGCGACGGCATGGCCAGGAGCGCAAGGCCGGTGCCGGCCACCAGGCCCCGCCACTGCAGGGGGATGGGATCCAGGAGCGCCCTCAACCACGTCTTCAGCCAGAGGAAGAGGTTGGCCACCAAGCCGCAGGCCAAGCCCAGCAGCAGGGCCCAGTACAATTCAGAGTAGTGCGCGGTGTAGGTTCGGGCGATCGGAAGCAGGGGGCGCATCCCCATCCATCCGGAAAAGACCATGAACCCCGCCGCGGCGGAAAACAGGCAGGGGACCAGGGCCTCCGCATGCAACCGCCCGTCGTGCTCGGCGGCCATCAGGGCGCCGGACAGGGGGGCGCGGAAGACTGCGGCCAAGGCCGCGGCGGACCCCGCCCGCACCATGACGGAGGCAGGAGCGATGAGCCTGCGGGCAACGGGCAGCTTGCGGGACAAGGCCCTGATCAGCCGGTGGAATTGAAGCCCCAGTGCCGAGCCGAACCACTTGCCGGGACCCTCCACCCCCACGCTCCCACCAAACCCGATGGTCATGGCGCAGGCCCAGACCTTCCCGATGGACCTCCGGAACGGGAATACTTCATAGGGGGAACGATGCGCGAGGTCCAGATCCTTGAAGAGGGAAACCTCGCCGATACCGGTGATCGACAGCCAGAGGGTCACCAGGAACAGTCCGATCGCGGGGACCACTAGGGTGAGGTGGGTTTCGCCTCCCATCCGGCCCACCCAGGGCTCAAAGGAGCCGAGACCCCGGAGGGCGAGCGCCACAGCCAACCCGATGGCGCCACCCAGGGGCAGCATGATGCCCCCCAGGCGACGCGTGTGGGCCAGCATCCGAAGTCGTCGGGTCGAAGAAGTCAGGAAGGTCGTTGGCATGGGCCACAGGAAGGAAGGTCGAGGGTCTTGACAGAAAATAGTTCGTCACACAAATTATTATCTATGCAAAGCAAAAAGCAAGTCCATTCTACAGAGGACCTGGTGGAGGAATCCATGCAGAGCCTCCGGCGGATCTTCAAGGCCGTCGAATCCTATTCCCGCACCGTGGAGTCCCGGTTCGGAATCACGGGTCCCCAGCTCTGGGCCCTCTGGGCATTGGGCCGCAAGGCCCCCCTTTCCCTGAAGGAGCTGGCCGCCGGGATGCACCTGAGCCCCAGCACGGTGGTCGGAGTGGTCGATCGGCTGATCGCCAAGGATCTGGTGGTGCGCGAAACGGACCAGGTCGACCGCCGCCGGATCTGCCTGAGCCTGTCCCCCCATGGACAGGCCCTGATCGGCCAGGCGCCCAACCCCGCCCAGGATCAGCTGATCAAGGGATTGAAGGCCCTCACGCCGGCCCAACTCAAGACGCTGAACCAGAGTCTGGGGACGCTCGTGAAGACCCTGGCCGCCGACAAGCT
Organism: Geothrix sp.; assembly: GCA_031292655.1. Taxonomy (GTDB): domain Bacteria; phylum Acidobacteriota; class Holophagae; order Holophagales; family Holophagaceae; genus Geothrix. Next base: position 1,585 of record JARLGO010000149.1, on the reverse strand, counting down.
CGAGGTGCCGTTCTTCTTCTCCGAGGAATGACCCCCAAGAAGGCCACGCATGGGGCGAGGCCTATTCCTGCCCCTTGGAGGGCGGCTTGCGAGCCTTGACCAGGTTCTGGAGACGGTCGGTCAGGGTCCCCCGCTTGACCCGGACGCCCCGGCGGTCGATGGCTCCGACGGGCCCTCCGAGGTCCACCTCAAGCCCGGCGGACTTGGAGAAGCCGAGCTTCTGGCTCGCGTAGACGCTCCGGTGGCCGACGATCAGGAAGGCGGTTCCCGCCGCAAGGGCCGCGTAGATGCCCTCGGCATGGGGCAGCAGCTCGATGCCCATGACGGCGGCGGCAATGGGCGTGTTGGCGCTGGCCGCCAGCAGGGCCACGAACCCGAACGCGGCGAGGAGCGGCTGGGGGAGGCCCAACAGGTGCGCCAGGAGGGCGCCGCTCGTGACGCCGATGAAGAAGATCGGGGTCACGATGCCCCCGCTCCCACCGGATTCAAGGGTCACGGACGTGGCCACGATCTTGAGGAGGAACGCGGCTGACACGATGTGCAGGCTTCCCGTCAGCGTCCCTTCGATGGTCTCGACCCCGAGCCCGGCGTAGCTTCCACCGGCCACCGCGAACAGCACCGCGAGGAACAACCCGCCGAATAGCGCGACCAGGTAGGGGTGGCCCTTGAAGGGAAGGAGGAGCTTCTCCAGGCCGCGCATGGACTCGATGAAGATGAGCGCGACCAGCCCGAACACCACCCCGGCGAGCAGCGTCACGAGCACCATCTTCGTTTGCCCGAGGCTTCCCAGAGTGTCCTGGAGCACAGGGAAGGGAGCCCGGACTCCGCACACCAGATGGCCGACCAGGCCCGCCAGGAGGCAGGGAAAGAGCACCGTGTAATCGATGCGACCCAGGTAGAGCACCTCGATGCCGAAGAGCGCGCCCGAGATCGGCGTGCCGAAGATGGAGGCAAACCCGGCGCTGATGCCGCAGATCACCAAGCGCCGGCGGTCCTCGTCCCCCAGCCGCAGCAGGTCCGAAACGAGGCTCATCAGCGCAGCGCCGATCTGGGCGGCCGGGCCTTCCTTTCCCACGGAACCCCCGAAGGCCAGGGTGATGACGGTGGCCAGGAGCTTGATCGGCGCCACACGCCAGTTGGTCCGACCCGAGCGCTGGTGGACCGCCGTGATGACGGCCTCGGTGCCGTGCCCGCGCGCATCAGGGGCAAAGGTGCGGATCAGCCAGACGCACAAGGGCAGCGCCAGCGGCAGCAGCCAGTAGGGGGAGAACTTCGCCCCGGCAGCCACCTGGACGAGCCGGCCCGAGGCCGCCAGCGACCAGAGGAGCCCGCGGGTGCCAAGGCCGACGCAAACTCCCGCCCCCGCCCCCAGGAACGCCCACTTCAAGGTGCTGACCAACAGGGCCGCATGCTCCGAGTACCACCGGCTCTCATCCGCAAGCTGCGGAGAGGGCAGGTCCCGGTCCTCGGCCCGGCGGATTCTCCGGGGGATGCGGGCCGGATCCTTCCTGCGGTTCTCGGTCATGGTCTGGGTACCTTGACGTGAATCATGCCCGGATCCCGCCATCCGATGCGACAGATCCCT
>JARLGO010000012.1 GCA_031292655.1 Geothrix sp. | reverse complement strand
GGGCTCCGAGCCCCTTCAGCCCCAAGCTGGTGCTCGGCATCGCCATCATCGTGGCGGGGCTCGTCCTCACGCTGGACAACCTCGGCCTCATCGAGGCCCACACCATCTTCAAGCTCTGGCCCCTGGTGCTGGTGGCCATGGGAGTGGCCAAGCTCCGCCAGGAGGGCAGCGGAGGCGGCATGGGCGGCTGGTTCCTCGTGCTCGGGGGCGCCTTCCTCCTGCTCTTCACCTTCGCCCGGGGGCACCTGGCGGAAGCCCTGGCGCCCCTGCTGGTGGTGGCGGTGGGCATCCTCATCGTGATCAAGGCCCTCAAGCAGAACCGCGGCATCCCGCCCGAGCTGGCCCGCTCCGAGGACTTCCTCCAGGGCACGGCCATCTTCGGCGGCTTCAAGCGGCGGGTGGCGACCCAGGGGTTCAAAGGCGGCGAGCTCACGGCCATCTTCGGCGGCTACGAGGTGGACCTCCGCCAGGCGGCCATTGAATCCGGCCAGGCCCGCATCGACGTCTTCGTGCTCTTCGGGGGCGGAGAGATCCGCGTCCCCGAGGGTTGGGAGATTGTCAACCGGGCCACCGCCATCGCCGGGGCCTTGAACGACAGCACCCACCATGGGCCAAGCCCCGCAGAGCCCAGGCCGCGTCTGGTGATCACGGGCCTGATCCTCTTCGGCGGCACGGAAGTCAAAAGCTGATGCACCCCCTCCTGGCCAGCCGCGCCCGATTGGGGACCTACCTCCTGGGCTGGCTGCCCATCGCCCTGCTGCTCATGGGCATCGCCCGCAGCCAGGGATGGAGCTGGGCCGAGGCCGGCGCCCTGGCCCTGCCCCTGTGCCTCCTCGCCGCCTTCCTCTTCCTCTCGGCCTGGTTCCTCTGCCGGGCCATGCCCCTGGGTCGCACGGTGGAAGGCCTCGGCACCCGCGGGGCGGCCTGGGGCCTGGCCGCCGTGCTGATGGGCGGATTGTGGGCGGGCCTGGCCTGGCTGTTGGCCCGCCTGCTGGATTGGATTCCAGGCCTCGGCGCCCTGCCCCAGCGGGTGGGCACGGCCCTGCCGGTGCTCACCGGAGTGGGCATCCTGCTCTACCTGGCTTCCGTGGCCCTCAGCTACCTGATGCTGGCCCAGGAGCGGGCCATCGAGGCCGAACGGATGGGCGCGGAACTGCAGCTCCTGGCCCAGGAATCGGAGTTGAAGGCCCTGCGGGCCCAGCTGAATCCCCACTTTCTCTTCAACAGCCTGAACTCGATCTCGGCGCTCACCTCGGTGGATCCGGCCCGGGCCCGGGAGATGTGCGTGCTGCTGTCCGACTTTCTCCGCCGCAGCCTGGGTCTGGGTGAGCGCCGCCTGGTGACCCTGCGGGAGGAGCTGGATCTGGCGCGCACCTACCTGGCCATCGAACAAATCCGCTTCGGGGCGCGGTTGCAGCTGGCTTGGTCCCTGGACCCCGCCGCCGAGGCCGCCCTGCTGCCCACCCTCCTGCTGCAGCCGCTGGTGGAAAACGCCATCAAGCACGGCATCGCCGCCCTGCCCGAGGGGGGCCTCCTGGCGGTGGCCGCGGAGGTGGTGGAGGGGCACGTGATCTTGAAAGTGGACAATCCGGTGGACCTGGATGCTCCCACGCCCCAGGGCCTGGGGCTCGGCCTGCGGCAGGTCCGTCAGCGCCTGCTGGGGCGCTTCGGCAGCCGGGCCCGCTTTGAGGCCGGGGTGCAGGAAAGCGTCCATCGCGTCACCCTGGTCTTTCCCCTCGAGGTGGAACCATGAAAGCCCTGATCATCGACGACGAGGAACTGGCCCGCGCCGTGGTCCGCGAGCACCTGGCGGCCCATCCCGACGTGGAGGTGGCGGCGGAGTGCGCCGACGGCTTCGAGGCCCTGAAGGCCGCCGCGGAGTTCCGACCTGACCTCATCTTCCTGGACATCCAGATGCCGAAACTGGACGGCTTCGAGGTCCTGGAGCTGCTCGAGGCCGAAGGCCGGCGGCCCGCCGTGGTGTTCGTCACCGCCTACGATCAGCATGCCCTGCGGGCCTTCGAGGCCCACGCCGTGGACTATCTGCTGAAGCCCTTCTCGAAGGAGCGCTTCGAGGCCGCCCTGGCCAAGGCCAGGCTGCTGCGGGACGCCCAGGCGATGGCCCCGCCCCCCGCCACCGAGCTCGCCGCTTCGGCCCGTCAGGGGAGACCCCTGGAGCGCATCGTGGTGAAGGACGGGCCCAAGGTCACGGTGATCCACCTGGATCGCCTGGACTGGGTGCAGGCTCAGGACGACTACGTGCTGCTGCGCACCGAGGGCAAGAACCTGCTCAAGCAGCAGACCCTGGCCAGCCTGGAAGCCCAGCTGGACCCGAACCGCTTCATCCGGATCCACCGCAGCTACCTCCTGAACCTCGACCGCCTCGTCCGGATCGAGCAGGACACCAAAGAGCACCGGGATGCCATCCTGCGGGACGGCGCGCGCCTGCCCGTGAGCCGCGCGGGCTACCAGCGCCTGCGGGAGCTGTGGGAAGGCGCCTAGACCGTCGTATGCAGCTGGCAGGGATGGATGTCGCAATGGCCGCAGTGGCCTGTGCAGCGGTTCGTCTTCGGCGCCGCCGCCGGCTCTGGCGGGTCCTTCCGCTTCTCCATGGCCGGAATGACCTTGGCCGCCCGCACCAGACCCGGCCTCGAGCCCGATTTGGGGGGCGGATGGGATCCGGAGTGGGAGGGCTTGGTCATCGCAGGGATCCTAGGCTTCGGGGCGCCTGAAACTCTTGGCCACCTTCTGCATGAGGAGCGGGTCTCCCTCGATCTGGATCTTGCCGGTCATGAAGGCCTCCTGGGCGTTCAGCGTTCCGGTGCTCATGGCGATGAAGTCTTCAGGCTTTGCTTTGAGGAGCGTATCACAGGGCTTCAACAGACGCGGAAAAACCATGCAGACGCCGTTTCGGATCAGGAGGGTGTAGCCCAGGTCGTCGATCTGGTAGCCCACCACCGCCTCCAGATCCCCGGCCTTTTCCGCATTGAAGCGCTCGGGCATGGACTCCAGCAGGCCCTGGGCGGGGTTCACGTCGGGGTCGAAATGGGCCGTGTAGGCCGCCACCCGACTCAGGTCCCCCTTCACCGTGATGCCCCCCCCGAGGAGGGCCGCCACCAGGTTCAGCTTGCCCGCATTGAGGGCGGCGAAGTCCCCATCGGAGATGCCCAGGGCGGCCCCGCCCTCGACCTCGCCGGGCCGCACCGAAAGACCTTCGGGGCTGAAGTCGAGGCGATAGGGCACGCCGTCCACCTTCACTTCCAGGGTGCCGCTGGCCCCGCCCTTGTAGCGCTTGCGCAGGGTGGCCAGGGCCTTGCCCCCCGGGCTGTCGGGGAATTGAATCTCCGGCTCGGCGGCCCAGGTCTTCCAGGCCTCGCGCAGCAGGGCCATGTCGCCGGAGAACCGGAGCTGGCCCCCCAGCAGCGCCGGGCCGGGATCGGAGAGGCCGCAGACCAGGGCCCGCACGGCGGCCTCGTCGCCGGTCACCTCCGCGCCGGCCCCCCAGCTTTCGCCGCCCACGCTCACCTTGAGGCCCGCCCCGGCCAGCGCCAGCCGGGCCGGCAGGAGGTCCTTCAGGGCCTTGACGGGGCCCCCCTGCTTCTGGGGCTTCCTGAAGAACTTGGGGAATTTCTGGAGCAGGCCGAGATCGCCGGTGCCCTTGAGCTTGCCGGTCATGAAGGCCTGCATGGGATCGAGCTTGCCCTCGTTCAGCGCGATCCAATCCTCGGCGCCGATCACCACCACCGACGTGGCGTCCGGCTTGGCCTCCCGCTTCAGGGAGAAGGCGCCGTTCTCGATCAGGCAGGTGTAGTCGCCGCCGCCCTGGCCCGTCACCTGGTAATAGACGGAAACCGTGAGTCCCTGGGCCTTCTCCGCAAGAAAGAGCTCGGGCATGAGCGCGAAAATGCCGTCCACCGTCAAAGCCATGGGATCCCCTCGGAATGTGGATCGAGCATGGCCGGGCCTCGGGGCCTCACGCAACGGTTACCAGGAGTCAGGTTCTAGCCTGGATCTGGCCCTGTGCAAAAGGGGCTGGACGGCCCCTTTTTGCCTGCATCGGGAATCCGTCCCTTGAGTCGGGAAGGTGGTCGCCTCGATCCGCGCATACTCAGGCTGGATCTGAAGGTCGGCCTAGGACCGCGGGCGGACGACGATCCATTGGTAATCGTAGGTATCGTGCAGATCCGTCACGTCGGGCCAGCGGGGCAGGATCGGACGGGAAACCTGGATCACCGTTGGGTTCTCGGAACCTCCCTTGATCGTCCACCGGGACAGGTTGTGCATTTCCTGGAGGGCATGCACACAAACCCATGGCCCAGGCAGGGGGCGGACGAAGGAGACCTTGCCGTCCCTTCCGAAGGTGACCTCGCTGCGGAGTACCGTCATGAACCGGACGGGAATCCGCGGGGCCGGCAGCATGAAGGGATCCGGCCTCTGGAGTTGGAATCCCAGCCTGGATCCGGTCCACTGGGTCCATTTGTGCGAAAACACGTCCCCAGGCTCTGTCCAGAGGGGGTTCAGGCGGTTGTCTGCTCCCCTGGAGGCCTCGAGGCTCCCGTTGAAGCTGCGCGTGCTGTTCTTCAAGGCGTTGAAGATCACCTGGAAATAGGGTTGATCCTTCATGGGGATCCCATCCATGGCCGTCTGCCAATCGGCTTCCCGGCCCCAGGAGAAGAGCCAATCCAGGACCACCCAGTACCGGGGGTCCTGCCAGGCCGAGGGGCGGCGCCCCTGCAGCACACCTGGGTCATAGGCCTCTTTGTCCGGCAGGTCCTGGACATGGGCGGCCAGGTCGAGGATGAGCTGGCGCTGGGAGGGAGCCGTGTTGTAGCACCAAAGGGCATAGTCCGCGGGCGTGACAAGCATGTCCTTTCTGGCCGAGATCCTGTTGAAGAACCAGGTCCAGAGGGGACTGGATGGGTCCGGCTGGAAGGTGCCGGGGAGGTCGAAGGCTTCGGTGCGGGGGGGATCAAAAGCCACGAAGCGGACCTTCCCGCTTCTCCGGACCGTGAGTCCCTTCAGGTGGAGGAGCAGGGCCTCCTGGTAGGGCCGGTAGGCGCTGCTGTCCCCCGCTTCCGCCCGGCGGGCCAAGGCCCACAGAGAAAGATTCGTGGAAGTGCCTTGGCTCAGCCCCGTCAGCCAGGGCAGCCAGACCCCGCTGGCTCCGGCCGTGAGATCCGCCCGCCGGGCCGCGAGGAAGCCCTTCAGGTGGGTGGCATCGAATCCCCGGGTGGCGCCCTGGTCGCCTGCCCAGCGTTGAAGCTCCGGGGTCAGGGCGGGTTCCTGGGCGGGGGCGACCACGGCTGCCACCGCCCCGAAGGCAAAGGCCATGGAGGAGATAGACTTGTTCATGCTGTCTCCGGTCGGAAAGATTGCGATTCACGCGGAAGATTAAGGATGATTCAGCAGAATGGGCAATGGAGGACGGGCCTCGAATTGCGTGGCCAATGGGTGCCCCATGCTCGTCCCATGAATGATCTCCGGTCAATCGAAAATCTTGATCTTCAAGATCCGGACTTAGAGTGCCTAACAAAACCCCGACGAGGCCGCGATGAAGCCAGGCAGGCGCTCTGCGGCGTCATGTCCCTTGAACAAGAAACACGTTGTCCTGCGGGCCCTTCCTTACGGAGATCATGAGCCCCTGGGCCTTCACCGCAAGAAGAAGCTCGGGCCTGAGCGCAAAAATTTCGTTCATCATCAAAGCCATGAGATCCCCTCGGAATGTGGATCGAGCACGGCCGGGCCTCGAGGCCTCACGCAACAGATACCAGGAATCAGGTTCTAGCAGGGATCTTGCCATGCGCAAAAGGGGCCGGACAGCTCCATTTGCGCATGGGTGAGACAAATTCACTTCAGGCGGAACGGCATGGTGATCTTGAACCTTGCGGGCACGGGCTTTCCCTTCACCTTGGCGGGTTCGAATTCCCAAGTCCTGGCGTAGCCCACGGCGCAGGCATGCAGTTCGGCCGGACCGGAAATGGCCTTGGCCTCTTGCACATGGCCCTGGGCGTCGATGACGACGGCTACCACGACGGTGCCCTGGATGCGCTGAGCCTTGGCTTCGGGCGGATAGGCGGGCGCGTCGGGCTGATGTTTGACGCGGATCTTCTTGAAGTCCATCTCCACTGGACCCGACGCCGCAGCTGCAGGTTTCGGTAGGTCGGAGGCGGACAGGACCGTGATGCCGAGGGCGACCGCCAACAGGAGGGCTGGAATGAGGGCGGCCACGGGCGAGGCCGAGGCATGCGTGAGATTGGGGCGCAGAAGGCGTTGGATGCGGGACATGAGGTGGCCTCCACTGGCCGAAGGGACCAGATCGGGAATGAGCGTGGGTTGTATTCGCAGTTCCTCCAGCCCGACTAGGGCGGAGGCGTAGAGGATCGGATCGCCGCAGGCATGCACGGCCGCGTCATCGCAGCAGTGTTCGCGCTCCTGGCGGATGCGCCGGGAGAGCCACCAGACGGCGGGGTGATAGAACAGCAGGGCTTCAGCGAGGGTCTGGACAAGGTTCGCGAGGAAATCGCCCCGTCGGACATGGGCCAATTCATGGGCCAGGAGGGCCTCCAGGGCCTCGGGATTTATAGCCAAGAATGCCGCGGTCGGAACCAGCACCACGGGCTTCAGCCAGCCCAGCACCACAAGGGAGTCCACCTGGTCGGAAAGCCCCAGGCGGACGGATACCCGTAGGTGGCTGCGAATCCGCAGCGCCTCGAACCGCGCCAGCCATTCGTCGGACGGGGACTGAAGGCTGCCGAGGCAGGGCCCGTAGAGCCAGACCAGGGCATGGCCTACCCGAACAAGCCGGAGGCTGAATCCCAGGGCCCAAACTGGGAACAGCCAGGGGATCCAGGAGCCGAGAACAGCGTGCAGGCGGAACATCCAGCCCCCCAGACGGCCCCCCTCGCCCACGGGGGTGATCAAGACGGCATCGACCGTGGACAAGGGATCACTGCTGGCCGAGAGCCAAACCAGGGTTCCCCCGAAAGCGAGGATCAGCAAGCCGAGGGTCGTCGACGCAATGGTGTAGCGGAGTTCCGCGGAACGGCGCCGCGCCAACCAGAGCGCCACCGCCGCCAGCAGGGCCAGCAGTGCGCCCTGCCACAGGCTATGGATCAGAGCCCAACCAATGGTTCGAAGCAGGGGGAGGGAGGCCAGATCGTTCACCGGGCCCTCCCCTTGACTTCGCTCAGCAGCTTGCGGATGTCCTCCAGTTCTTCGGCCGCAGCGGGCTCGGCCTCGAGGGCCTGGAGCACGAGTTCCCGGCGGCTGCCCGCGAAGGCCTTCTGCAGAAGTTCCTTCAACAAGCAGCGCTGAGTTTCGGCCTCCCCCTGGAGGGGCCGGTAGGTGTGGGAACGCGCGCGTTCGTCCCGTGCCACCAGGCCCTTCTCCACCATGATCTGCATGAGCTTCAACACGGTGGTGTAGCCCATGTCCCGGTCCTTCGACAGTTCGGTATGCACATCCCGAACCGTCGAGGGCCCTCGCAACCACAGCACCCGGAGAATGGCGAGCTCACCATCGGAAGGGCGAATGGGCACGGTGGACATGAAGCCTCCAGAGGAACTGGAGACAACATACGAATCAATTCGTAGCTTGTCAACGAATTGATTCGTACTTTTTAAAGGGCGCTGCCAGTTCACAATCGTCCCTTGCGAATCCCCGCTACCGCAGGGTCCGCGCGATCACCCTCATATCCTTGCGGGAGGTGCTGATCTCCAGGGAGGAGGAGGCCATGGGGGTCACCTCCTCGCTCCATTGCACGAGGTACCTGGACCCGAACACCTGGATGGACCTTCCGAACTGCGTCTCCATGCCGGAGTTGAATGGGAATGCGAATCCGCCCGTGGCCGGGGCGATGGCGCCGATGTGGCCCACCACCGTCTGACCTGCGCCCGCCACGGAAAAGAGGGTCACCCCCGCCAGCACGGCCCTCCTTTTGATCTCCGCCTGCAACTGGAGCACCTCTCGCGTGGCAAGGGTGGCGGTTTCTGCGGGTCCGCCGGCATCTCCCTCCACGCGCTTGAATGTCTGCAGCATGGCCTTCCTCACGTCTGGATGGGACAAGTCGTCGGACTCGCAGCGAGAAAAGACGATGACGTGTTTTTGTCCCGACACGGGCGCCACCTGGTCGAGGATCGAGGCGAGGACCTTCGACTCGCGTTTCACGGTGGCCACCAGGCCCATGACGTACTGTTGCTGATCGAGGTTGAGCCGGTCGAGAACACTGACCCCCTTCACATCGATGGTGCCCATGGCCCAGCCTCGGGGCCCGCCCGTGAAACGCGCCAGGAGGGTGTTCAGGGCCTCCTGCCCCGGGGCCCCATCCGAAGCGTCCGTGAACATCGGCTGGAAGCCGGCCCCCTGGAGGGTCTCCTTCGACGTGCCCAGCAATTTCTCTGGGAGCATGGCCGGAACCTTCGCGAGCGCCTCGGCCCACAGACCGCGCCGGGCCGAAAACCCGGGCAGGAGGGATTCAAGTGAATCCTTGCCCCGGGCCACAATCAGCACGCGGTCACCTTCCGGCACTTTCGTGAGGAAGTCCGCCGCCGCGACAAAGGCTGCGGCCCGGAAGTTCATGTCACGGATGGGCTCGAACACCAGCACCCAGGACTGGGACTCGTCCGCGGTCTGGGCCGGTGTCTTCACCTGCACCACGCGGCGGTCCTTTCCGTCCACCTTCACGCGGAATTCCTCCGGCTTGAGATCACCCACCAGGCCCCCCCGGGCATCTAAGGCCAGCACCCAGGCCTGGGCCTGGGATGGTACGGGCTGACCGGCCATCAGCGCGGCCCCCAAGATCAATCCGAACCACCAGCGAAGGGACATGCGCGACCTCCTATTTGTGGATGATCAGATCATCATTACACCATAGCCCAGACCCTGGCCGCGCTTCAGCAAGGTTCCTC
>JARLGO010000148.1 GCA_031292655.1 Geothrix sp. | reverse complement strand
GATTTCGAGCGCCCGGTGGAGACCCTGTCGGGCGGCCAGAAGAGCCGCGTCATGCTGGCCAAGGCCATCCTCCAGGGCCAGGACCTGCTGCTGCTGGACGAGCCCACCAACCACCTGGACCTGCCCAGCCTGCGCTGGCTGGAGGGGTTCATCCAGGACACCGACGCCACCGTGGCCATCATCAGCCACGACCGCTACTTCCTGGACAAGATCGCCACCGAGATCCTGGAGCTCGAGCAGGGCCGGTCGCGGATCTACGAGGGCAACTACTCGGAGTTCATGGAAAAGAAGGAACAGGAGCTGGAACTGCTGGAACGGCACTACGAGCAGCAGCAGGCCTACATCAAGAACCAGGAAGAGTACATCCGCCGCAACATCGCCGGCCAGAACACCAAGCAGGCCCGGGGGCGCCGGACCCATCTCGCCAAGCTCGACCGCATCCAGAAACCGCTGCGGGATCGCCGCAAGGTGAAGTTCAGCTTCCCCGAGACGCAGCGGGGCGGCGACATCGCCCTGGTGCTGGAGAACGCCTCCGTGGGCTGGGGCGGGCAGCCCCTCTATGCGCCCCTGGAGCAGCTCCAGATCAAGCGCGGGCAGAAGATGGGCATCGTGGGCCTGAATGGCACGGGCAAGTCCACCCTGCTGAAGGCCATTTCCGAGGAGATCCCCTTCATCACGGGCCAGGCCCGCCTGGGGAGCCAAGTGAAGGTGGGTTACTTCGACCAGCACCACCGGAACCTGGACCCGCGCAACACGGTGTTCCAGCAGATCCACGCCGTGAACCCCCAGGCCCTGAAGCAGGACGTGCTGGGCTTCCTGGCCAAGTTCCAGTTCCGGGGCGACGAGGTGGACAAGCCCGTCACGGCCCTCTCGGGCGGCGAGCGGGCCCGCCTCAGCATCGCCACCCTCATCCGCAACGGCGTGAACCTGCTGCTGCTGGACGAACCCACCAACCACATGGACATCCCCAGCATGGAAGCCATGGAGGACACCATCCTGAGCTTCACGGGCGCGGCCATCGTGGTGACCCACGACCGCTACCTGCTGGGCCGTGTCGCGGATTCCCTGCTGCGCATCCACGAGGGCAGGGCCGAGTTCCGCGAAGGTGGCTACGAGGACCACCAGGCCTGGGTCGACCTGGATCTGGGGAGCGAAGACGAGGTCGGCAGCCAGGAAACCGAAGGTCCCAAGAAGCCTGAGCCTCCCAGGAGATCGGCCTCGCCGCAGGCGAAGCCTGGCTCAGCGGCGAAGCCGCCGAGCCCCATCGACAGGGACAAGCAGCGGGCCATCAAGCGGTTCGAGAAGCAGGTGGCTGAGGCCGAGGCGAAGGTCGCAGAGCTTGAAGCCACCCTGGCGGAAATGCAAAAGGAGATGGCCGCCATGGACCCCTCCGACTGGCAGGCCTTCAGCGCCAAGCTGGACGCCCAGAAGGCCCTGGAAGCCGATCTCGCCTACGCCATGAGCGACTGGGAAGCGGCCCAGGGCGCGCTGGAAGAGGCGCAGCGCTAGCCGATCAGAAGTACCTCAGGGTCAGGTCGATCATCCGCCGCACGAAGCCCGTGTAGGGCGGGTACATGAGCTGGATGGCGGAAAAGCGGGTGCGCTGGCGGAGGATGCCGCGGGCGTTGGAGAAGGCCTCGAAGCCGTGGACGCCGTGGGCCTTGCCGAAGCCGGAGGTGTTCACGCCCCCCGTGGGCAGGCCGGTGTGGGCGAAGTGCAGGATCGTGTCGTTGATGCAGCCGCCGCCCGCGGTGGTGCGGGCGACGAGGTCCTCGGCCCGCCTGCGGCTGGCGCTGAAGACGTAGAGGGCCAGGGGCTTGGGCCGGGCGTTCACGAAGGCCACGGCCTCGTCCAGGTCCTTCACCTTCAGGATGGGCAGCAGGGGGCCGAAGATCTCCTCCTGCATGACCGGAGAAGCGGGATCCACCTCTGTCAGCAAGGTGGGACTCAGGTAATTGGTGACCGCATCCGCCTCGCCGCCGAAGACGGCGAGGCCCCTGGATTCCCGCAGCAGCCGGAGCAGACGGCCGTGGTGCCGATCATTGATGATGCGGGCCAGATCCGGGCTGGCCTGGCGCGCGGCGGCATCGGCTCCGTAGAAATGGGTGAAGGCCCCCTTCAGCTCCTCCACCAGGGCGTCGTGGACCCGTTCGTGGACCAGCACGTAGTCCGGCGCCACGCAGGTCTGGCCCGCGTTGAGGCCCTTGCCCCAGGCGATCTTGCGGGCGGCCTCCGGCAGGTTGGCGTCCGCGTCCACCAGCACCGGCGACTTGCCGCCCAGTTCCAGGGTCACGGAGGTCAGGTGCTCGGCCGCGGCCTTCATCACCACCTTGCCCACGGCGGGGCTGCCGGTGAAGAAGATGTGATCGAAGGGCAGGGCCAGCAGGGCCTGGGCGGCTTCCGCATCGCCCTCCACCAGGGCCACCTCCTCCTCGGGGAAGAGCCCGGTCAAGAGCTTCTGCAGGAAGGCCGTGGTGTGGGGGGTGAACTCGGAGGGTTTGAGGACCGCGCAGTTGCCGGCGGCCAGGGCCGAGACCAGGGGGCCCAAACTGAGGTAGATGGGGTAGTTCCAGGGGCTGATGATGAGCACCACGCCCTTGGGTTCGTGAACGATGGTGCTGCTGCTGCCGAAGAGGCCCATGGGCGTGGGCACCTTCCGGGGCCTCATCCAGCGGGGCAGGTGGCGGAGGGCATCCTTGATCTCGGAGATGACGGGGTAGAGTTCCGTGAGGTCCACTTCCTCGGGGGATTTCCGGAAGTCGGCCGCCAGGGCCGCCTGGGCCTCGGCCCGGTGGGCCATGAGGGCATCCAGCAGGGCCCGGAGCTTGGCCTTGCGCTGATCGGCCGAGGTGGCCGCCACCCGCCAGCGGGCGCCCTGCTGGCGGGCAAAGAGGGCATCAAGCGGGGCGGAGGTCATGGGAGATCCTGATGGCCGAGTGTCCCGCTCATCCTAGACCCAGGCCATCTCGGCGGTGAAGTGCCGGAGGTACTTGCTCTGCTTGAGGATCCTCACGCCGCGGATCTCTTTGGCTTTGGCCTTCACCTCGGCGATGACCTCGGCGGCGAAGTCGAAGTGGCTTTGGGTGTACATGCGGCGGGGGAAGGCCAGGCGCACCAGCTCCATGCTGTGGTAGGTCTCGGTGCCATCGTCCAGGTGCTTGCCGAACATGACGGAGCCGATCTCCACGCCCCGGATCCCCCCCTCCAGGTACAGCGCGTTGCAGAGGGCCCAGGCGGGGTACTGCGCCACGGGCATGTCCGGCAGCACGGTCTTGGCGTCGATGTAGACCGCGTGGCCGCCGGTGGGTTTCACGAAGCCCACGCCGGCGGCCTCGAGCTTCTCGCCCAGGTACTCGGCGGTGCGCAGGCGGTAGCGCAGGTAGGACTCCTCCATGCCCTCCTCCAGGCCCACGGCCATGGCCTCCAGATCCCGACCGGCCAGGCCGCCGTAGGTGGGGAAGCCTTCGGTGAGGATGAGCATGTTGCGGACGGGATCCAGCCATTCGTCGCTGCGCAGCATGATGAAGCCGCCCATGTTCACCAGGGCATCCTTCTTGGCGCTCATGGTGCAGCCGTCGGCGTAGCTGAACATCTCCTGGCAGATGGCCTTGATGGACGGGTCCTGGTAGCCGTCCTCCCGGAGCTTGATGAACATGGCGTTTTCCGCGAAGCGGCAGACGTCCATGATGAGCGGCTTGCCGTATTTCTTGAGCAATTGCGCATAGGCCCGGAGGTTGGCCATGGAGACGGGCTGCCCGCCGCCGGTGTTGTTGGTCACCGTGATCATGCCGAAGGGGATGCGGTGGCCTTCCTGTTTCAGGACCTGCTCCACCCGGGCCAGGTCGATGTTGCCCTTGAAGGGGTGGATGAGGCTGGGCTGGAGCCCTTCGGGGATGACCAGATCCAGGGCCTCCACGCCGTTGAATTCGAGGTTGGCGCGGGTGGTGTCGAAGTGGCAGTTGTTGGGCACCAGGTCCCCAGGCTTGCACACGGCGCTGAACAGCACCTTCTCGGCGGCCCGGCCCTGGTGGGTGGGGATGAGGTGGGGCATGCCGGTGATGTCCCGGAGCACGGCTTCCAGGCGGAAGAAGCTGCGGGCCCCCGCGTAGCTCTCGTCCCCGATCATGATGGCGCCCCACTGGGCCGAACTCATGGCGCCCGTGCCCGAGTCCGTGAGCCAGTCCAGCAGCACGTCTTCGGCCCGCAGCTTGAACACGTTCAGCTTCGCGGCCTCCAGCATCCCCAGGCGCTCCTGGGCGGTGGTCATGCGGATGGGTTCGACGGACTTGATGCGGAAGGGCTCAATCATGGTGCGGGGCATGGCGGCTCCAAGCTAGGCTCCAGGCTATCCAGGGGCCCCGGGAACGGTATCACAAGGGGCTGGCATCGCAGACCACCTCCGGCGATGCTGGGAGGTTCGGGGTAATTCGGAGCGGTCATGAGTCTTCTGCTGGCAGTGGATGTGGGCAATACCAATGTGGTGCTGGGGATCTTCGATCTCACCAAGGGACCGGACACCCCCCTGGTCTGCTCCTGGCGCCTGGCCACCAGCCGGGAGCGGACCATCGATGAATACGGCCTCTCGACCCTCGCCTTGATGCGACACCACGGCATCGAGGCCAGCCAGATTAAGCATGTGGCCATCTCCTGCGTGGTGCCGCCCCTCCATCCGGTCCTCATGGGGCTGGCGAAGACCTACTTTGGCGTGGATGCCTTTTACGTCGAACCCGGCGTGAAGACCGGCGTCAAGGTGCTCATCGACAACCCGGCGGAACTGGGCGCCGACCGCCTCGTGAACGCCGTGGCGGGCATCGAGATGTTCGGGGCCCCGCTCATCGTGGTGGACTTCGGCACCGCCACCACCTTCGATGTGATCAATGCGAAGAAGGAGTACCTGGGGGGTCTCATCTGCCCGGGCCTGAAGATCAGCGCCGACGCCCTGTTCGAGCGGGCCAGCCGCCTGCCGCGGGTGGAGATCGCCGAACCCGAGCGGCTGGTGGGCCGGAACACCGTCCAGGCCATGCAGTCCGGGATCTTCTACGGCTACGTGGGCATGGTGGATGGCATCCTGGATCGCCTGCTGAGCGAGTGTCCCGAGGCCAAGGTCGCCGCCACGGGGGGGCTGAGCCGGGTCATCGCGCCCAGCACCAGGCACATCAAGCACATCGCCCTGGACCTCACCTTGGACGGCCTGCGGACGCTCTGGTTCCGCAACCAGGGCGCTGGGCGGAAATAGGGCCCATGGAGCTGCCCCTGATCCGGCTGGCCGAGGTGGATTCCACCCAGGCCTTTCTGCGGCGGAACCCCCACCTGGGTTTCTGCCTCGTGGTGGCGGACCGGCAGACCGAAGGCCGGGGCCGCCAAGGCAACCGCTGGGAGAGCGCCGCCGGACATGGGCTCTGGATGTCGGCCGCGCTGCCGGGCCTCCCGGAGGTGGCTCCGGGCCTGGTGCTTCAGCGGGCCATGGTCGCCGCCGCGCGGGTGCTGGATCCCGAGGGGCGTCTGCTGGGGCTCAAGTGGCCCAACGACCTGGTGGCCTGGAAGGAGGGCCGGATGGTGAAGCTGGGCGGCATCCTGGGTGAGCAGGGGGGCGGGCGCCTCATCCTGGGCCTGGGTGTGAACTTGACCGAGGCGCCCGTCATTCCCGGCCGGGCGATCCCCCCCGCTAGCCTGAGGGACCTGGGGCTGGCGGCCCCGCCCCCCCTCGATCTGGCCATTCGCATCGCCAGTTTATGGAACGATTTGGAACAAGACTTTCAACCTCTCTTTCGCTGGCCGGAGGCGGATATTCCGCTGAGCTGGGAGGATGGGCAGGGCACCTGCCTGGGCTGGGAGCCGGACGGCCGCCTGAAGGTGGCCACGGTCGATGGAATCCAGAGGCTGAGCGCGGGCGAGGTGGTCAGACTGACCTGATGGCGGCATCCCTCGGGCCTGTCTCATGCGGTCGGGGGGCGGGGACGGTCGATCCCAGGCCACCACGGCTCCCGGCCCTAAACTCAACTCGTCTCCCACCTGACCCGAAAGTCATCTAAATGGAGTCCGATTCATGGCCCGAGTCGCAGTGGTGGATGACGATCCGATGGTCCGCCGCTTCATCATGGGTTGCCTGGAATCCCAGGGCCACGACCTCCAGGAACTGGAACCGACCTGCCTTTTCAGCATCCTCTCGGCCCTTCATGAGGCACCTCCGGATCTGTTGATCACGGACCTCATCATGCCGGATTGTCCGGGCCAGACCTTGATCCGGGTCTGTCGGGAGGATCCCCACCTGAAACATCTGAAGATTCTCCTGCTCACGGGCCATGGGGACATCGCCCTGGCCCATTTCCTCCAGACCATGGGAAGCACCCACTACCTCACCAAGCCCGTGGCCCCGCCGGAGCTGGCCGACTGTGTGAAGCGCTTCCTGCAGGGGGATCTGGCGGTGGACCCCGGCTGGTCCCTGGCCCGCCGGGGGGTCGTGGCGGTGGTCGACGACAGTCGCCTGAGCCGCGCCTACCATTCGGCCTGTTTCCGGAAAAGCGGGTTCCAACCGGTGGAGATCGACCCCACGGGCCTTCGGGAGACCCTCGAAGCCCTGGTCCGGACCCAGCCCGACATCATCGTGCTGGATTACCTGATGCCCAATTTCAATGGGGACGCCCTGATCAGGGCCTTCCGGGCCGTGGCCCCGGAACCCATCAGAAGCATTCCCATCCTCGTGGTCACGGCCCACAGCAGCCGGGACCTGGACATCCTGATCCAGGCCCACCACGGCGTCGAAGTGCTATCGAAGCCCATCTATCCGGCTGATCTCATTGTCAGTGTGGAAGTGCTTCTCGGTACGGAGGACCACTTCAGTTTCGCGGAGGGTCGCCTCGACTGGAGCTAGCCACCTGTCCGGCAGCGGCGTTCCAGAGGATGCGGTTCCTACAGCACGGCGCGGATCTCGATCTCGCTGAGGATCCGAGGGCTGTTCTTGGCCACCTGGAGGATGCGGTCCACCCGGACGGGGCTGGGGTCGTAGCCGTTCATCTCGAGCCAGTAGACGACGTTGTGGTGCCCGGCCATGGGGCCGATTTCGATCTCCTGGCGGCGGCCCACCAGGGCGGCGGGGACGCCGGAATAGACCGCATCGGCCAGTTCCACATCCCCCCGGTGCAGGGCCTTCACGATGGCGGCGGCGTGGACGCCGGTGCCCGTCCGGAAGGCGTCCCGGCCCAGCACGGGGTAGTTGGCGGGGATCTGGACATCGCACAGCTCCGCCACGAGCTCCGCCAGGGCCGGCAGGTCCGAGAGGTCGCCCTTGGGGAAGCCCATGAGGTGGAGGTTGATCATGAGCTGATCCAGGGCCACGTTGCCACAGCGCTCGCCGATGCCCAGGATGCAGCCGTGGAGGCGATCCGCCCCGGCCTCGAAGGCGGCGATGGCGTTGGCCACGCCCAGGCCCCGGTCGTTGTGGCCGTGCCAGTCGATGCGCACGGAGCGGTCCTTCACCACCTCGTCCTTGATGAACCGCACCAGCCGCCGCACGCCATCGGGCGTGGCGTGGCCGCAGGTGTCCGACAGGCAGATGGACTGGGCGCCCTCGTCCAGGGCGGCGCCATAGATGGCCTTCAGGACGTCCGGCCGGGCGCGGGTGCTGTCTTCGGTCACCATCATCACCGGCACTTCGTGGCGGTGGCAGAAGGCGATGGCCTTGCGGGCCGTGGCCACCAGGAAGCCCAGGTCCCAGCCCTCCACGTCCATACGGATGGGGCTGGAGCCCAGGAAGGCCCCGGCTTCGAGGGGCATCCCCGCCCGCTGCTGGATCTCGGCCACCTGGACCAGGTCGGCCTCCAGGGTCCGCACGGCCACATTGGGGGAGATGCGCAGGCGGTGGTCGCGGATTTCCACCATGAGGGCCCGCACCGCCGCCAGGGCCTTGGGACCCGCGCCCGGCATCCCCAGGTCCACGGCGTCCACGCCCATGCGGGCCAGCCGATGAATGAGGTCCCGCTTCGCGGCGATGTCCGGATCGCGGACGGACGGGCTCTGCAGGCCGTCCCGGAGGGTCTCGTCGTTCAGGAGGGGGATCCTGGCGTCCTTCGGGGGAAGGCCGTTCCAGTCGTTGATCAGCTCGTCGAGGGTCATGCCATTCCTAGACTACGGTGACTTCGATCCGGCGGTCCAGCAGGGTTCCCAGGAGCGCGCCCTTGTCGAGGAAGGCCTCCGTCTCTGAATCCACATCTCCCGCGGCATCCAGGATGAGGTGCAGGCACTCGTCATCTACCTTGATCGCCAGATGCTGCACGGCCTGCCGTCGGCGGCGGTCCAGGGCGTCGGCCCCCCGGAGGATGGCAGCGAGCTTGCGGACCACCTGCCGATGCCAGGGCGCCAGGGCCCGGAAAGCCTCATGTTTCGCATGGTGGGGCGGCTTGCCCCGGTGGAAGCGCACCACCTGGGCCAGTAGTTCCACTTCCTCGGGCCAGAAGCCGGGCAGGGTGGCGTTTCGGATCAGGTATTCCCCGTGCTTGTGGTGGCCCTTCTCGGAGATGGAAAAGCCGATGTCGTGCAGCCGGGCCGCGAAGGCCAGCCACTGGCGTTCGGTGTCCCCCAGCTCGAAGTAAGGCTGCAGCGAGATGAACAGTTCATCGGCCAACCGGGCCACCTGGCGGCTGTGGCCGGGATCCGGGTCGAGCCGGGTGGCCAGCTGCTCGATGGAGGCCCGGCGTCGCTCCGCCAGGGGCGGGATGGCGGCGCCGCCGTGCTTGAGCGCCTCCCAGATCATCCCTTCGCGCAGGCCCACGGGCAGGTGGCGGAGCGGGGGTGCCCCCAGCCACTCCATGAGGGACAAGGCCCAGAGGGCGCCCACATGGAGCACCTCCGCCCGTTTGGGATCCACGCCCAGGCGCTCTGCGCGCTGCTGAGCGTCGGCGCGCCAGAGCTTCAAGGTGAAGTCCCGCAGCGGTTCGATGGTGAGGGCCAGACCGCCCGTGGCGCCCTTGGCCAGTTCCTCCAGGGTGCCCGAGGTGCCCAGGATCAGGGAGGGCTCGGGCAACTCGGAAGGGAGGTCCTTGCGGGCCTTCTTCAGGATCCGGCGGATCATCCTGCGCAGGCGTCTGAGGTCAGAGGCGGTGGGTGGATCGGCGGTCTGGGCGGCATCCGCCAGCCGCTGGAGCCCCCAGGGCAGCGAGATGGTTGCGGCCACCCAGCCCCCCTTCACCCAAGTGAGCTCCGTGCTGCCGCCGCCGATGTCCACCAGGGTCACGGGCTCCGGTGGGAATGGAATGGCGTGGGACACGGCCTTGTGGATGAGGCGGGCTTCCTCTTCACCGGAGATCACCTGGATGGGGATGCCCAGTTGCTCGGCCTCCATGACGAAGGCCTGGGCGTTCTTGGCATCGCGCAAAGCCGCGGTTCCGCAGGCCAGGAGGGTCTCGCAGCCGAAATCCCGGATGGTCTTGGCCATCTGGGTGAGGGCCTCCAGGCCGGCGCGAAAGGCCTCGGGGCCGATTTCGCCGGATTTGGCCTCCCCCTGGGCCAGGCGCACCATGGCCTTCTCCCGGGCCAGAACCCGCTGACCGCCCATGGGATCCGCCTCCACCACGACCATGTGGATGGAGTTCGATCCGACATCGACGGCGGCGATCCGCATGGATTGATTGTGCCCATGCGGCCCCCCCTGTGCCAGGAAACATGGAGGAACCTTGCTGAAGCGCGGCCAGGGTCTGGGCTATGGTGTAATGATGATCTGATCATCCACAAATAGGAGGTCGCGCATGTCCCTTCGCTGGTGGTTCGGATTGATCTTGGGGGCCGCGCTGATGGCCGGTCAGCCCG
>JARLGO010000147.1 GCA_031292655.1 Geothrix sp. | reverse complement strand
GATGCCACCACATCGCCCTGCGGGCCCGGTTCCGCGCTCCACGAGGCCAAGGGCCGAGTGGGAGCAGGCCGCCGGCGCGGCCTGCAATAGCGAGAGGTGGCGGTGCATCCCGCCTGGACCCATCGCGGGGCCCTCGAATACTTGGACAGGCTCCTAGGGTCTGCTGGTATGCATCCGGCCGCCCTTCGGTCATGCTTTGGGCACGCATCACCGGAGTCCTGCCATGTTCCAGCAAATCCTGGATCAGCTCATTGAACGAGTGCCCGAGGCACTAGCTGCGAGCTTCAACGACCGGGACGGGGATCCCATCTGCACCCGCACCATCCAGGTATCGAATGAGGGCCTCCAGCTGCTGGGCGCCTACCAGCACGTGGTGAAGCGCCACCTCGCCCAGGCCGTGGAGGAATTCGACCGCGGCGAGATCAAGCAGGTGGCCTTTGCGACGGACCTGCACTGGATCCTCATGGTGGGGGCCAAGGAACAGTGCACCCTGGTGCTGGTGATGCAGCGGGAAGGGCTCCTGGGCCGGGCCCGCTTCCACATGGAGCGGACCGTCGAGGCTCTGAACCACGAACTCTAGGGGGTTCCCGATGGAACGGTTCATCGGCTTGGCCGGCATCTTGGCCTTCATGGCCGTCGCCTACCTGCTTTCGCACCGGCGGAGCGCCATCCACTGGAGGACCATCGCCTGGGGTCTCGGGCTCCAGTGGATCTTCGCCCTCGTCGTGCTGAAGGGAACCGTCATCTCGGGCCTCCTGTCCTTCCTGCCCTTTCCGAAGGGAGGGGGCTGGGTGGTCCTCGCCCTGATGTTTACGCCCATGCTGCTGAGGCGCTTCGCCTCCTTCGAGAACAAGACGTTCAACTGGGGCATCTTCGGGATCGTGGTCCTGGGCCTGTTGAGAGGGAACCTGGTCGGGTCCTCCTTCGACCAGATGCGGATCGTGGTCGAGCACCTCATGGCCTACGCGCACGAGGGCGCCAGCTTCGTCTTCGGAAGCCTCTCCGACGGCTCCGGGGGCCCGGTGGGCATGGTGTTCGCCTTCGCCGTGCTGCCCACCATCATCTTCGTGGCCTCGATCTTCGCCGTGCTCTACTACGTGGGGATCATGCAGTGGGTGGTTCGCGCCGCCGCCCGGGCCATGGGCCGATTCCTGAAGGTCTCGGGCGCCGAGAGCGTCAGCGTGGCCGCCAGCATCCTCATGGGCCAGACCGAGGCCCCGCTCACCATTCGGCCCTTCCTGGCCCGCATGACGCGCAGCGAGCTCATGGTGATCATGACCGCCGGCATGGCCCACGTGTCGGGCAGCATCATGGTGGCCTACGTCCAGGTCGCCCATGTGGACATCGTGCACCTGCTCACGGCCGTGATCATGACGGCCCCCGGAGCGGTGATGATGGCCAAGTTGCTGGAACCGGAGACGGAAAGCCCGGAGACCGCCGGCGAGATCCGGGTGGACATCCCGAACCAGGACGCGAATGTGCTGGATGCCGCGGCCCGGGGCGCCTTCGAGGGCGGCCAGCTGGCCTTCAACGTGGCGGTCATGCTCATCGCTTTCATTGCACTCATCTACCTGATTAATGGGGTGATGAAGGCCATCCATCCGGGATTCAGCCTGGAGCTGATCCTCGGTTGGGTGTTCAAGGTCCCGGCCTTCCTGATGGGCATCCCCTGGGCTGAGGCCGGCCAGGTGGGCGGATTGCTGGGGAAGCGCATGGTGGTGAACGAGTTCGTGGCCTTCCTGGACCTGGGGCGGATGACGGCGCTTTCCCCCAAGGCCAAGCTCGTCGCCACCTTCGCCCTCTGCGGATTCGCCAACTTCAGCAGCATCGCCATCCAGGTGGGCGGCATCGGCGCTCTCGTGCCCGAGCGGCGCGGCGACCTGGCCCGGCTGGGAATCCGCGCCATGCTGGCGGGCACCCTGGCGAACTTCCTCAGCGCCTGCATTGCCGGTGTCCTGACCTGATAGGAAAAAACACTCTTGTCGATACAGGCTCCAGTCCCCGGGCCTACCTGCCGATGAGGAAGGCCTCGGAGGATCTATGGTTTTCTTGCGGCCAGCCTGTCTGTCCCTGTCCCTCGCCCTCGCGGCGGGAACCCTCGCGGCCGGGGACTATGACGCGCTCCTGGGAGCGGTGAAGAAGTCCTGGCCGACCTGCCAGACGATTGCCGTGGTGTGTGACTCCAGCGGAAGCCGGGCGGCCCTGGCGGCCCTCACGAGCGCCGCCGGGGGCATGAGGCTGATGGTGGTGGATGTGAAGGGGCCCCAGGACATGGGCAAGG
Organism: Geothrix sp.; assembly: GCA_031292655.1. Lineage (GTDB taxonomy): Bacteria > Acidobacteriota > Holophagae > Holophagales > Holophagaceae > Geothrix. The sequence goes on along the minus strand of JARLGO010000147.1, from coordinate 7,213 downwards.
CCATCGGCATGCTGTCCGGGCGCAAGCCGGATGCCATGATCCTCCTGGCGGGGGACCACGTGGCCGGGGACGGGTCTTCCGCCGCCACCTTCCTGATCCAGCGCATGGCCGCCATGAAGGTCCCGACCGCCACCACCACGGAGGCGGGCGTCAAGCAGGGCGCGGCTTTGGGACTTGGGTCCGGCACCGGCGGGAAGCTCATGTGCAATGCCAAGGTGGCTGCCGTGGCCGGGGTTGCGGTGCCCGCCGGAGCCACGACCTTCTGACGCCAGGACCTTGCCTCGGGGCTAATGAGTGGTCTGGTGAGGGTTTCCCAGATCCGGCCGGCTCTCGTGGGGTGGCTCGATGCCGCGCCAGCCGGCCTTCCAGGCGAGGTTCATGGCGAGGGCCAAGACCACGTAGATGGCGCAGAATCCCACGAGAAACGATTGCTGGAAGAGGATCATCAGGGCGAAGAGCACCACGATCATGAGGCTGGTGACCATGGCGGTCCTGGGATTGGTGGTGCGCTTCTTGAAGCTCGGGAAGCGAAGGGTCGAAACCATCAGCAGGCCGACGAGGAACAGTTCTGCGGCAAACCAGTAGGCATGGGCCGCGCTGGCGGGGGGGGTCGGGTGCCAGATGATCACCGAGGCCACGCAAGCTGCGCCGGCGGGGATGGGAAGCCCCATGAAATAGCGCGAGTCCACGGAACCCACCTGCACGTTGAACCGGGCCAGGCGGAGGGCCCCGCAGGCGATGAAGACGAAGCATGCCGCCCAGCCTGCAGCCCGCAGATGGGGATCATGGATGCCCAGCTGGAAGAATCCGTAGCGGTAGGCCAGGATGGCTGGCGCCATGCCAAAACTGACCACGTCCGCCAGGCTGTCAAGCTGGACGCCGAATTCCGTCGCGGTGTTGGTGGCCCGGGCCACCCGGCCATCCAGTCCGTCAAAGATGCCCGCCAGGACCAGCAGCCCGGCCGCCCACAAGAAATAGCGCTCAGGGGTGGCCCCGGCGGCGTTGATGGACATGACCACGCTGGAGAAGCCGCAAAATACCGAAGCCATGGTGATGCTGGAGGGCAGGACAAACATGGACCGGCGCACCACGCGCTTCCGCCGGGCGCGGCGTTCCTCGGGACTCAGGCGGGGTCGCATGGGGACAGTTTCTCATATCCGGGCCTGCTGGGGGGTGCCCTCGTCCAAGGGGTATCCTGACTGGGTCGGGAGGAGCGGTTGAAGCACGTGGTGGTGATCGGCGGCGGACATGCCGGAATCGTCCCGACTCCGCGGCGCCGCGAAGCGGGGCGCGGGAGCGGGGGACTGGATGTCCCCCGCGATAGGAGGGAGGCCTCGATTCCCGTGATCAGGGGCGGAAAGAAGGGAAGGCGATGAAGCACGTGGTGGTGATCGGCGGCGGACATGCCGGAATCGAGGCTGCCTACATCGCGGCCCGCATGGGCATGGCCACGACCCTGCTCACCATGAACCTCGATCAGATCGGCCAGATGAGCTGCAATCCCAGCATCGGGGGGGTCGGAAAGGGCCACATGGTGCGGGAATTGGACGCCCTGGGAGGGGCCATGGGGCGACTCATCGATGCCACGGGAATCCACTTCCGCATCTTGAACGAGAGCCGGGGCGTGGCTGTGCGCGGCCCGCGGGCCCAGGCCGACAAGGTGAAGTACCGCATCGCGGCTCGGAGGCTGCTGGAGCGCACGGAGTACCTGAAGTTGCGGCAGGGCACCGCGGCCTGCCTGCGCTGGCGGACGGGGACCCGGGATCTGACCGGGGTGGAGTTGCTGGATGGGTCCCTGCTGTCCTGCGACGCCGTGGTGATCACCAGCGGCACCTTCCTCAACGGCCGCGTCCTCATCGGCGACCGGCGGCTGGAGGCGGGCCGCGCGGGTGAGCCTGCCAGCACCCACCTGGCCGAGCAGCTGCGGGCCCTCGGTCTCCGCCACCGCCGGCTGAAGACAGGCACCAGCCCCCGCCTGGCCCGGGCGAGCATCGATTTCGACCGACTCCAGGTCCAACCCGGCGACGATCCCCCGAGGCCCTTCAGCTTTTTCAGCGAGGGGATCCCACAGCCCCAGGTGCCCTGCCACATCGTCCATACCACGCCGGAAACCGAGTCCATCGTGCGGGAGAACCTCTCCCGGTCGAGCCTGTACGGGGGGCACATCGAGGGCATCGGCCCGCGGTACTGCCCCTCCATCGAGGACAAGTTCGTGAAGTTCCCCGACAAGGGCCGGCACCAGATCTTCGTGGAGCCCGAAAGCCTGGAGACGGAGGAGATCTATCTGGCGGGCCTGTCCACGTCCATGCCCCCGGATATCCAGCTCCGGATGGTGCGGACCCTTCCCGGTTTCGAGGGGGCGGAGATCCTGCGGCCGGGCTATGCCATCGAGTACGACAGCTTCGACCCCCTGCAGCTCCACCGGGACCTTTCGGTGGAGGGGCTCGACGGGGTCTGGTTCGCCGGCCAGATCAATGGCACCACCGGCTACGAGGAAGCCGCGGGGCAGGGCCTCTTGGCGGGGATCAACGCGGTGCGATGGCTCCGGGAAAGGGACCCCGTCGTCCTGGGCCGGGATCAGGCCTACATCGGCGTGATGATCGATGACCTCGTGACGAAGGGCACCGACGAGCCCTATCGGATGCTCACGGCCCGGGCCGAGCATCGGTTGGGCCTGGCCTGCGATCTCGCGGATAGCCGCTTGCTGGCCGTGGCGCGGGAAGTGGGTGCCCTGACTCCCGCGGAGCTGTCCCGGGCGGAAGCCAAGGCGGCCCGGCGAGAGCGGATCCAGGCGCAGTGTGGCGAGGCCTGGGTGACGCAAACGAGCCCCTTCGGGCCCATCGCAGCCGGGGCGGGGGTCCGGATGGAGGCGGGCATGACCCTGTCGGACCTGTTCCGCCGGCAGCAGATCGGCACCGGCGAGGCCGACGCCTGTCTGGCCCTCCTGGAAGGATGGGAGGAGGAGCAGCCCGGCTGGGACCCCTCGGCCGAGCGGGATCTGCTGCTCTTCGACCTCCGGTACGCCCCCTATCGGGACCGCGAAGCCAAGCTTCTGGAGGGGCATCGAGCCTGGGACCATGTGCGGATCCCCTCGGACCTCCGGGTGGAGCAATTGCGGGGCATATCAAGGGAAATCATGGAAAAACTGGTCTTGCATCGCCCGGAGACCCTGGGCCAAGCCAGTCGGATCCCCGGGGTGACCCCGGCGGCGGTGACCTTGCTTCACTTGCTAATTCATCGCTTTTGAAGAATATGGTTCAATAGTTATTTTTCCTTGAACTTCCATGTAACTGGAGGCTTATCCTTAAGGGTCCAGTCCCATGGAGGTGCCCATGTCGCTCTCTTCCGTTCCGGTCGACAAACCGCAACCGGCGGTTCGCATGTTGAAGATTGGCCAGCTGGCGTCGCGCTCCGGCCTCACGGCCCGGAACCTGCGCTTCTATGCCGATGCGGGCGTGTTCGGCGAACTGCCCAGGTCCCCCAAGGGCTACCGGCTCTTCCCCTCGGAGGCGGTGCATTGGGTCCGGATCCTCCAGGCCTCCCAGGCGGCGGGCTTCAGCCTGGAGGAAATCCAGGAGCTGCTGAGGGCCCTTCGCCAGGACAGCGTGCCCTGCGAGCATGTCCGGGAGGCCCTGGGCGGCAAGTTGCGGGCCCTGGAAACCAAGCTGACCGAGATCAGGCTGCTGGTGGATATCCTGCGTACCACCCTTGGCACCCCCGACGGCCAGAGCAGCGAACTTGGCTGCAACCTAATGGAAATCCTCTTGGCCGAGGCGACACGCCTGCCGGCCCTTGCGAAACATCGGGCCTGACGGCCCTGGAGGTGGTGATGACGGTCCAGGTTTATCGTGTCAGTGGCATGACGTGCGGCGGCTGCGCCAAGCATGTGGAGAAGGCCCTTCGGTCCGTGGCTGGAGTGACCGCCGTGGCCATGGATGTGAGCAAGGGCACCGCCACCGTGGAGGGGGCCGCCGCCTTCGAGGTCATGGCCGCCAGTGTGAGTGCGGCCGGGTACGAGCTGATCGCCCCGGCCTGAATCGAGGCCGCGAAGGAGAGATGGGTGAGCCAGCAGACCTACATCGTGTCGGGCATGACCTGCGCCGCCTGCGTCCGCCACGTGGAGAAGGCCCTCGCCTCCGTCCCCGGCATATCCACGGTGGCGGTGAATCTGGCCACCTCCAGGGTGACGGTGGAGGGCACGGCTCCGTTTGAGGCCATGGTCCGCCCGGTGGAGGACGCGGGCTACGGGCTGGGCCGGATCGAACCTGAAACGCCGGAGAGCGAGGATCTGAGACCGGCCCAGCGCCGGATGATCTTCGCCCTGGTCCTCACTGCGCCCATGCTGGGCGCGATGATTCCAGGCCTGGGCTGGCACCTGCCCGGGTGGCTGCAGGCCCTGCTCGCCACGCCGGTGGTGTTCGGCGCAGGTCTTGGCTTCTTCAGGCGCGCCGGGCGCCAGGCCCGGCACGGCCAGGCGTCCATGGACACCCTCATCGCGCTGGGATCCGGCATCGCCTGGGCCTTCGCCGTGGGCGAATGGTGGCGCGGCGCCCATCATTTGAGTTTTGAAACCGCCTCGGCCCTGGTGGCCTTCCTGCTGACGGGGAAGTACCTCGAGGCCCGGGCCAAGTCGCATGCTACCGATGCCTTGAGGGCTCTGCTTTCTCTGACGCCGCCGACCGCCCTTCGAATCGAGGCGGACGGCTCCGTGCTCGAGGTTCCAGTTTCCATGCTTCAGCCCGGTGACCGCACCAGGACCCTTCCGGGGCAGGCGGTTCCCGCCGATGGCCGCGTGATCGCCGGGCAAGCCGAGGTGGACGAATCCATGCTGACCGGTGAGCCGATGCCCGTGCCGAAAGCTCCGGGAGACGCGCTTGTGGCGGGCACGGTGGTCCACGGCTCCGCCCTGGAACAGGTGATCCAGGCGGTGGGGGCCGACACCCAGCTGGCGCGCATGGCCGCCATGGTGGCCCAGGCCCAGGGCTCCAAGGCTCCGGCCCAGGATCTGGCCGACCGAATCAGCGCCGTGTTCGTGCCGGTCATCCTCGCGCTGGCGTTGGGCACCTTTGCCGGCTGGTGGTGGCTGGAAGGGGGTTTCGCTCATGCCTGGCGACCGGCGGTGACGCTCCTCGTGATCGCCTGCCCCTGCGCGCTGGGCCTGGCGACCCCCGTTGCCGTGATGGTGGGCCTCGGCGCGGCGGCCCGGAAGGGTGTGCTCGTGCGGGATGCGGCAGCCCTGGAGGCCCTGGGTCAGGCCACGGATCTGGTGTTCGACAAGACGGGCACGCTGACCGAGGGCCAGCCGCGTGTCCGCCGCGTGATGTCCTGCGGCGATGGGACCGACGCGGAGCTCCTGAGGGTGGCGGCCAGTCTGGAGCGGGACTCGGAACATCCCATCGCCCGGGGGATCCGCGCCGCCCATCCAGGGGAGGCGGCGGCGGTGGCTGACTTCCGGGCCCACCCCGGCGGGGGCGTCACGGGGAAGGTCGATGGGCGGTCCTGGCGCCTGGGAAGCGAGACCTTCCTCGCCATTCCCTTTCCGGCCCTGGACGAAGATGGGATCTCGGTGGGGCTGGCGGATGAGCGCGGTCTCCAAGCCATCTTCGTCCTGGGGGACCGGTTGCGGGAAGAGGCTCCGCGAGTGGTGGAGCAGCTGAAGCGGCAGGGATTGAGGCTCCACCTGCTGACCGGCGACAGGCGGGCGCCGGCGCAAGTCATGGCGGCCGCCGCCGGGATCTCGGAGGTGATTGCCGAAGTCCTCCCCGAGGGGAAGCTGGCCCAGATGAAGGCCCTGCAGGCGCAGGGCCGGGTGGTGGGCTTCGTGGGCGACGGCGTCAATGACGCGCCGGCCCTGGCGCAGGCGGATTGCGGCATCGCGATGGGTTCCGGGGCGGGCCAGCAGGGCACCGGGGCGGCCATGGCCGCCGCGCCGATTGTTCTGCTGCGTCCAGGGCTGGAGCCGGTCCTCGAGGCCCGGAAATTGGCCTTGCGCATCCATCGCGTGATCCGGCAGAACCTTGCCTGGGCCTTCGGCTACAACCTGGTGCTGGTGCCCTTGGCGGCCTTCGGTCAGCTGGAGCGATTCGGAGGCCCCATGCTGGCCGGAGTGGCCATGGGCTTGAGTTCCCTCACGGTTGTCCTCAACGCCCTCCGGTTGAGGCGCTAGCCTAGAGGCCGCGGGAGAGCTCCTTCAGGTAGGCCGCGAAGTCCTCCCGAAGATCCTCCCGCTTGAGCGCGAACTCCACGTTGGCCTTCAGGTAATCCAGCTTGTTGCCCGTATCGTAGCGTTTGGCGGGAATCGCCGCGGCGACCAGCCTGCCTTCCCGGGCCAGGGCGGCCAGGGCGTCCGTGAGCTGGTACTCCCCGCCCACGCCGGGCTCGAGGGCGGCGAGATGCTCGAAGACGCGCGGTTCCAGCACGTACCGGCCCACCACGGCCCAACGGCTTGGGGTCTCTGCCGGAAGAGGTTTTTCGACAATGGTTGTCACATCCCAGATCTTGTCGTCGGCACCAGGGGCGTTGACGATGCCGTAGCGGGAGACATGTTCCAGCGGCACTTCCTGTACGCCGACCACGGATTTCCCGGTGGCGTGGTAAGCCACAATGAGGGCGTCCAGGGCTGAATCCCGCTCGTCGAAGACGTCGTCACCCAGGAGCAGGGCGAAGGGCTCATCGCCCACGGCATGGCGGGCGCAGAGGACGGCATGGCCGAGGCCGAGGGGTTCGCCCTGGCGCACATAGGCGAACTGGGCCAGGTGGCTGATGCCCTGCACCAGATCGAGGTCCTCCTGCTTGCCTCGGCGCCGGAGGGTGTCCTCCAGCTCGAAGGACACGTCGAAGTGGTTTTCGATGGCGGCCTTGCCCCGTCCCGTGACCAGCACGAGGCTCTCCACCCCAGCTCGGATGGCCTCCTCCACCACGTACTGGATGACGGGTGTGTCCACGAGAGGAAGCATCTCCTTCGGCTGGGCCTTGGTGGCCGGCAGGAAGCGGGTACCCAGGCCCGCTACGGGAATGACAGCTTTGCGAAGCGTCTTCATGGCCTCTCCGATGGCCCATGATGGCCGAAGAAATGGCGCCGGATGAAGCTTTGGGGCGCATTCCGCAAATTTTCTCTTGCGTGGAAGCGTGCAGATGTTAGTCTGGATGTCCTGCGCAGTTGAGGCTGCGGGGTGCTGGGGAGGCCGGAAGGCAGCTTCGGACCATGCTGAAG
>JARLGO010000146.1 GCA_031292655.1 Geothrix sp. | reverse complement strand
CTGGAAGCACATGCTGGGGCTGCCCGAAGTGCTGGCGGTCTTCCATGTGGCGGGCACCCACGATTTCCAGGTCCACGTGGCCGTGCGGGACGCCCACCACCTCCGCGACCTGGCCCTGGACGCCTTCACCACCCGCGGCGAGGTGGCCCACATCCAGACCAGCCTCATCTTCGAAGTCGTCAAGGGCAAGGTGATGCCCAACTACAAGGCCATCACTCGCTGACCACCCGCTCGATGCGGCGGTCCGGCACCAGCCACATCAGAGCCACCACCCAGTAGAGGCCGAAGCCCACCCAGCGGTTGGCGAAGGACAGCAGGATGGCCGTGGCGTAGATGGCGATGGAGATCCGCCCTTTGAAGTCGCTGCCCACGGCGGTGCCCAGCAGGGAGCCCTCCTTATGGTAGTGGATGAGGCACTGGCTCAGCAGGTAGTAGGCCAGGGCCGCCATGAGCAGCACGGCGCCATAGAGGGCCACGGGGCCCGCCGCGAAGTGGTTCTCGCCCATCCAGGCGGTGGCGAAGGGCACCAGCGACAGCCAGAAGAGCAGATGCGTGTTGGCCCACAGGATGGGCCCGTTCACCTTCTTCACGGCGTGAAGCAGGTGGTGGTGGTTGTTCCAGTAGATGGCGAGGTAGATGAAGCTCAGGGCATAGCTCACGAAGGTGGGCAGCAGGGCCCCCAGCGCGGCGAAGGCATCGCCCCGGGGCACCTTCAGCTCCAGCACCATGATGGTGATGAGGATGGCCAGCACGCCGTCGCTGAAGGCCTCGAGCCGGTTCTTCCCCATGGACGACCTCGCATCGGATCCGCGATTGTTCCACGGCCCCGGGCCCGCGGGTCAAGCCTTCTGGTACTTCGCCGCCAGGCGCTGCAGGGTGCTGAACCCGCGGAAGGTGGCCTTCAAGCCCAGCGCCTTCTCGAACACGGCATTGGAGAACCTGGACTCGCTCTGCTTCACCTGGCACAGCCACCAGACCTCCCGGCCTGATGGCCGAAGGGTGTCCACGGCGGTCTCCAGCTGCCGGAGCCGGGCTTCGGCGCTCCTGGGCAGAGGCGCGTGAAGCAGCGCCACGTTCAGGGCCTTGGCGGAGGCCACGGCCGGGGCATCGAAGGGGCACCTCTTCACCAGCAACGACAGCTCCCGCTGGGTCCGGAGAAAGGTCTCCACGTCGTAGCCCAGGGCCCTGCGCAGGTGGTCCTCGATCTGACCCCGCAGGGCCGCTTCCGGGTCCGTCCCCCCTTCGAAGGCGACGTTCCCGCTGGTGATGAAGGTCTCCACGCCTTGCAGCCCCAGCCTTTCAAACAGCTCTTTGAGCCGCCCCATGGTGACCGTGTGGCCGCCGACATTGATGGCGCGGAGAAAGGCGAAGGTCCGGCTCATTTTCCCCCCCCTGCCGCCAGAGCACGATCCGCCAGGCTTCCCAGGTCCCCGCTGCCCTGGCTGTTGGCCAGGCTCTTGACGAGGGCCACCAGCATGGCTTCCTGCGCGAAGGGCGGCAGGTGGGGCAGCAGGTCCGCGGCGGCGGCCACAGCGAGCACCTGATGGGCGTGATTGAAGGCGGGGTCGTTGCGGGTGCTGGCTTCGGCGAGGGCCTTCAGGACCCCCTCGCCCCGTCCGTCCGCCACCAGGGTCGAGGCGTAGCCCATCGCCACGGCAGGCTCCGCGTCCAGGATGGCCTCGAGCAGCGCTTCCGCATCAGCCGCGCGGCCTTCTGCGGGGCGGATGCGCTCCTCGGGCTCGTCCGTGGGGAAGAGGTTCACCAGGGCCGCGGCCTGGCTCCAGACGCGGGGGTCCGTGGGCCGCGTCCGGGTCAGGCTGGCCAGGTAGACGAAGGCCCAGGCGGTCTTGCCTTCCAGGTCCCGCCGGGCGTCCAGCTGCTTTTCGGCGGCGGCGAGGACCAGGGCCGCCAGGGCGTCCCCGGCCCCCTGCCCCGCCTTCAACCGGGCCGTGAACGCATCCAGGAGGCCCACCAGGCCCAGGTCGCAGATGTCCCGCACCTGGGGGGCGAGCCCGGCCCCGTCCAGGGCGGCCGGGATCCAGGGCACGGTGACCTCGACGTCCCCCAGGCGCCGGGCGGCGCGCCGGGCCCAGAAGGTGTCCTCCGGCGTGGCCGCCAGCCAGGCCGCGAGCCCGAGCAGGCGCCGGCCCGTGGCCCTGGGCCGCCCCAGCCGCTCGTGCAGGTCCGCCAAGTCCGAGGCCAGCACCGCCTTGTGGCCGACATTGGCCATGTCCGTGTCCGCCAGCCGCCCCAGGCGCTCAAAATCGCCGGCCTCCGGCCCTTCGAACCCCTGGGCCTCCGCGTAGGCCAGGGCGGGCCGGCGGGAGCGGATGAAGGCCTCTAGGTTCCGCCACTGGCCGCTGCCCTTGGCCGCCGCCACCTGGGCCAGGGCCGGGGCGGGCAGGCGCCCCTCGTGGGCGGCCATGTGCGCTTGCGTGGCGAGGGCCCGGAGGAAGCTGCCCTCCGCCAGCAGGGGGCGCAGCCGCAGCACCGCCCGCAGGCCCAGGATGCCGTGGGGGAGGTGGGGCTGGTAGGCGGCCCAGTCGATGCGCGGGACGAGGGCCTTCACCGCCTCCCGCAGCGCCTCGCGCACGCCATCGGGTCCCGCCACGCGCGCCGCGAAGGCCGCGAAGAAGGCCTCCGTGGGCACCTCCAGTTCCTGCTGCCAGCGCGCCTCGGGGGTCATGCCCCCTCCAGCGGCAGGGCCCAGGCGGCGGCCACGAGGCGGGCCCAGTGGTGGTTCCAGGCCCGCTTCCACACGAGGCTCCCCTCTTTCATGTCCGCGGCTTCGAGGCGCCGCCGCAGGTCCTCCCGCAGGGTCCCGGCGGCCGGCCCCAGGGCCGCCTCGGCCAGGGCCAGCAGGGCGGCGCGAGCTTCGCGCTCCTGATCGTGATGGGCGAGGTAGCCCGCCGCCTCCGGTGAGGGCGCCGAGGCCTTCAGGCGCTGCCAGGCCTCGAAGGCCGCCTTGGCGGCGGGATCGTCCCGCAGGGGCGCCTGCACCTGGCTCCAGTCCCTGCCCGGGTCGAGGTCCGGTCCCGCCCGAAGCAGGGTCTCCCTCAGCTTCACGGCCTTGGCCACGTCCCGCTCCAGGTGCTTGAGGGCCACGAAGGTGCGCGGTTTCTCGCGTTTCTCCCGGCGATCGAAGAAGGCGTTGAGGGCCGACACCACGAGGTCCATGGGCACGCCGCCGGCCTCCCAGGCCAGCACCTGCCGGTAGTCGTCCGTGGACAGCAGCCCGGCCCGGCCCCAGGCCCGAAAGGCCCACTCGCGCTCCAGCCAGTCCTTCTCTTCCCTCGTGTAGGGCATCAGCGCGCCGCCGAGGGCTCGGGGACCAGCCAGGTGCCGTCCTTCAGGTG
>JARLGO010000145.1 GCA_031292655.1 Geothrix sp. | reverse complement strand
GGCCGGAAAGCGGGCAAGCAAGACAGCGCGAACCCGCGAGTTGGGACGAGACGGGTATTTCAATTTAAAAGACTATTTTGGTTTCTTTGCCATTTTGAGGATGACGTCAGGAAGCTGCATCCCTGAGGCTTTGACATTGACTGTGTTGAGGTAGATGGCGGGCTTGCCGTCCTCCTCGACGATGGCGATGGACCCACCGGTTTTAAGCCACGAGAGCCGGGGAACGATCACCAGCTTCCCCTCGGCCTTCAGGGCTCTGGCCTCCGCTTCGGACCCCCCCCAGGCCATTTTGAATCCTGGGGACACGGAGACACCGTTGGCCTCCAATTGGGGCTTGAGGACTGGATCGCTACAGGCGAAGCCGAACTGGCCGGCGGCGGAAAGGATGCTCTTCAGGAACTTAGCCTGGGCGGCCATCGGCAAATCCTGGCTGAGCAGGCCCGTCGCGATTAGCAAAATGACCGAAAAGCAGCTGGCACGGCTCATGAAATTCTCCTTAGGAGTCTCTCATTCCATTCATCGGCACCAACCGTGAAGTCTGAAATCGTCATCCAGCGCTTCAAGGACATCCACTGCCTCGCCTAAGAAAAGAACGGATGGACTGCGGCCCTCCAGGTGGCGCGGTTCATCGAAGAGGAGTTGCTTGGGCGCGTCTCCTCAAACCAGGCCTTAGGTCGTCCAACTAAAGGCTGAACAGGAAGCACCGAGAGAGGTTGGGCGTCTCTGGGTGGATTCTTGTGATGCGGGCAGGATGCACGAAAAAGGCCCACCTTGTGAGTGGGCCTAAGTGCTGCTTTAGTGGTGGTCCCTCCCGGACTCGAACCGGGGACCCTCTGATTAAGAGTCAGATGCTCTAACCAGCTGAGCTAAGGGACCACGAGAAGAAGAGTCTATCAGGGACCGCCACGAACACAAGACCCCGTTCTGCGCCGGGTCCTAGAGAGAAGGAAGCCGCATGGCCCCGCGAACGTCGGCCATGGTCTCCGCCGCCACGGCCCGGGCCCGGGCGCTGCCGTCCCGGAGCACCTCCTGGATGTGCTCGGGGCGGGCCAGGTGGCCCTCGATCTTCTCCCGCACGGGCTCGACGCGGCGGATGATGGCTTCCGCCACCCGCTTCTTGCAGTCGAAGCAGCCGATGCCCGCCCGGCGGCACTCGGTGTTCACCAGCTGGATGGTGGCATCCTCGCTGAAGAGCTTGTGGAACTCGAAGACCGGGCAGATGTCGGGGTTGCCGGGATCGGTCTTGCGCACCCGGGCCGGGTCCGAGGCCATCTGGCGGGTGCACTTCTCCAGGATCTCGGCGTTGCCGTCCCGCAGGTAGATGCAGTTCCCGTAGCTCTTGGACATCTTCCGGCCGTCCAGGCCCGGCACCTTGGGGGTCTTGGTGAGGACCGCCTC
>JARLGO010000144.1 GCA_031292655.1 Geothrix sp. | reverse complement strand
GGGCCGCTTTGCCGCCATGGTGCAGAAGATGAAGGCCGACACCCAGTTCATCGTCATCACCCACCAGAAGCCCACCATGGTGGCCGCGGACACGCTCTACGGCGTGACCATGGAGGAGGCCGGCTGCTCCCGGCTGGTGAGCGTGCAGCTGCGGGAGGCGGAGGCCCTGGTTTGAGCGGCCTCCGGTTACTTTCCTATGAACGGAAGGGGTTGACGGCCCGGTTTTCGCCCCATGTGATACGGGGTTAAAGGCGGTTTATCTTGTCCAGACGAAAAAAAGCGGAAAATGTGGAAAACCTTGGATTCGGGTGCATCACCAGATCCCGTAATCATCAACAATGTAAAAATTGAATTATAATGATTTACATTGACACCTTGAGGGTCAAGTCACGCGAGGAACTTCGTATCCAGACAGGGTTTAACGCCTTCGGAAGGGATCAATCCGCAGGCTTTTCCACAGACCGGCAGAGGCCTTTTGTAACTGCCTGGAAACAAGTGGGTGACGAAGCCGTGACAGGCTCCTAGGCCTGGGACTCGGCCGCCAAAAAGCCCGGACGCAGCCATTCCCGGATGGTGTCGGCATCGACGCCCAGGCTGGTCAGGTGCTCGGTGGCCATCTTCAGGCTCTGGTCTTCATCCCGGCAGATGAGGAGGCGCTGGCGCCAGGCCTCGGTGGCCCGGGCGCGCAGTTCCGGCTCCCCGTGGTTCATGCGCTTTTCAAGCACGAACCCCAGGTTGTTCGCGGCCTTGCGATGCTGGCGCTCAAGGGCCAGGGCCCTCTCATAGGCCTCGGTGGCTTCCTTCCAGCAGTCGGTGACCTCCAGGGCGACGCCCTTCGCGTTCCACACGTCGGCATCATGGGGGGCCAGGGCCATGGCCTGTTCCACCATGCTCATCTGATCCTCGCGCCGGTTGGCGAAGCGGTAGACCTCGGAAAGACCCAGGTAGGCGCTGTATTCCCCGGGATCCAGTTCGAGGGCCTGGAGGAAGGCCTGCTCCGCGGCCGCCTCCTGGCGGGTCTCCAACAGCACGTAACCCAGCTGGACCTGCAGGTCGGCCGCGTCGGGTTCCCGCATCAGGGCCTCGCGATAGCAGCGCAGGGCATCCTCCCAGCGGCCATCCTCCCGGGCCATGTCGCCGAGGGCGGCCCAGGGGTTCGCGGCATCCGGATCGGTCTCGGTGGCGAGGCTGAAGTAGGAGGCGGCGCCGTCCCGGTCCCCCATGTCCCGCTTCAATTCCCCCAGCAGGGCCTGGGCTTCCGCCAGGACCGGCGCCGGCGGCGCCAGCAGCATGAGCATGTGGAGCTGGCCCTGGGCCAGTTCCAGGTGGCCCTGCTCGCTGAAGATCTCCGCGAGGATGAAATAGCTGGCCGGATCACCCACGTAGAGGCTGCGGGCCCGCTGGATGCAGCGCAGGCCCTCGGCCAGTTCCCCCCGCTTCAGGAGCAGCTCGCCCAGGGCATGCCAGCCCCAGTAGTAGCATTCCTCGGCCTGCAGCGCGGCCACGAGCTGGGCTTCGGCGCCGCAGACGTCCCCCAGCTGCTCCATGGCGATGGCCAGGAGCCGCAGGGTGCGGGGGTCTTTCGGGTTGAGGCTGAGGGCCTTCAGCAGCCAGGCCTTGGCCTCGGGCGCGTGGTTCAGGTGCAGCTGGACGAGGCCGGCCAGTTCGAGGGCCTTTGCGTCCTGTCCATTCAAGGCCAGCGCCTGGCGGAGGATCCGCTCGGCCCCGTCGAGATCCAGCGTGAGCAGGCGCAGGTAGCCGAGGTTCCGGAGGTGGCCCCCCTCGCGGGGATGCTCGTCCCGGAGCGATTCCAGCTGGGCCTGCAGTTCCAGGCCCTCCTCTTCGCCGACGTGATCGCTGAAGCAGAGCAGCCGCTCGAACCAGGCCTCCGCATGGGCGCGATCCTCGGCCAGCAGCTGGTCCAGGATCTCCCGGGCCTCCTCATGGCGGGCCCGGCTGTTGAAGGCGCGCGCCAGGGCCAGACGGTCTTCGTAGGACGTTCCAGTGCCGGCCTTGAGCGCCGTCAGGCCTGGATCCAGCAGCTTGAGCCAAGGGCGTACCATGGGATGCCTCGTGAGGGAGTCCAGCGTATCACCCTAGGCTCCCAGTGCGGTCGCAAGCCCCTCGCAAAGCAGACGGGCCATGGCCGCGCGCGTTTCCACCGTGGCCGAGCCGAGGTGGGGCAGCAGGACCGTGCGGGGCGCCTGCAGCCACCGGGGGTTGACGCGGGGCTCGCCTTCGTAGACATCCAGGCCCACGCCGCCGAGGTGGCCCGCCTCCAGGAGGTCGATGGCGGCGTCCTCATCCATGATGCCGCCCCGGGCCGTGTTGAGGATCACGGCGCCGGCGGGCAGCTTCTCCAGTGCCGCCCGGTCCAGCAGGCCGCGGGTCTGGTCCGTGAGCGGGCAGTGGATGGAGAGCGCGGCGCTGCGGGGGAGCAGCTCCGCGAGGGGCAGGCGCGGGGCGCGCCCCAGGCCGAAATCCACCTCGCCCCCCTGGTCTGCCCGGTCCCAGAAGATCGGCGCCATGCCCAGGGCCCGGACCCGGCGGGCGAAGGCCTGGCCGATGGGGCCGCTGCCCAGGATGCCGCAGGCCCGGCCCGCGAGACCCGCGCCCAGCAGCTGGTCCGGCGCCCAGCCCCGCCATGCGCCGGAGCGCACCAGGGCCTCGCCTTCCGCCACGCGGCGGGTCAGGGCCATCAGCAGGGTCAGGGCGAGGTCCGCGGTGGCGTCCGTCAACACGCCCGGCGTGTTCACCACGGCGATGCCCCGGGCCCGGCAGGCCGCCACGGGCACATGGTTGACGCCGACGGAATAGGCGCCGATGGCCTTCAGCCTCGGGGCCGCGTCCAGGTCGGCTTCGGTGAGCGGTTCCGACACCAGGACCACCAGGGCCTCGACTTCGGGCAGGGCCGCGTTCCATTCCGGGGAGCGGAAGGGCGCGAGGCGGAGGTCCGGGAATCGGGCCCCCAGATCGGGGAGGGCGGGACCCACCAGGGGGGAGGTGGCCAGGATGCGCGTGCTCACCGCTGCAGGGCCTTCAGGGCCTGGCGGATGGCCTCGGCCAGGGGGGGCTTCGAGGCGCGGAGTCCGGCCACCACCGGCAGCACCGAGTCTTCCTTGAAGCCGAGGTTCGTCAGGGCCGAGCGCAGGCTCTCCTCCCAGGGATCGCCGGAGGGCCCGCCGGAGAGGCCGTCCAGGCCCGTCAGTCCGCCCATCTTTTCCGATAGTTCGAAGCACATCTTCTCGGCGGTCTTCTTGCCCACGCCGGGAATGCGCACCAGCACCTTCACGTCCCGGCTCCGGATGGCCCCCACCAGATCCTCGAGGGGCAGCGCCCCCAGGGCCGCCAGGGCCAGCTTCGGACCCACGCCGTCCACCTTCACCAGCATGCGGTACAGCTCCCGCTCCTGGGTGGAGGAGAAGCCCAGCAGGGAGATCTCGTTCTCCCGCACGAGGAGTTCCGTGTGCAGCAGCACCGGGGACCCTGCCTCCGGCAGCAGGCCGTAGGTGGAGAGGCTGATGGCGGCCGCATAGCCCACGCCCCCGCATTCGACGAGCGCCAGGTTCGGCAGCTTCTGGATGAGTTCCCCGCGCAGGCGTCCGATCATCTTTCGAGGATACCGGAAGCGGTCCGGCGGACACCGCTCCGTTTGGCTCCTAGATCCACAGGCGGTGGAGCGAATCCAGCAGGCGGGACACCACGTCGCGGTTGCGGCGCGTGCGGGCTTCGCGGCCGGGCAGGTCGGGCAGGGCCGACGCCGGGTCATGCAGTTCCCGGCCGATCTCCGGGCCCAGGAGGGGACGCCAGCGGTCCAGCCACGCGTCGGGCAGCCGCTCGGGCAGGGGGAGGCCGAGGCAGGTCAGGTAGAGGATGGCCCAGACCCGGGCCACCACCTGGGCTTCGTAGCCTCCGCCCAGGGTCAGGAGCACCCGCCCCCGGGCCTGGGTGTCGGCCAGTTCGAAGATCCTCTGGTAGAGCGCCTGGAAGGCCTGGGTGGTGAGGGCGAGATCCCCCAGGGGGTCCGCGAAGTGGGCGTCCGCCCCCGCCTGGACCACCAGGACGTCGGGCGCGAACCAGGCCAGGGCCCGCGGCACCACCGCGTCGAAGGCCTCCAGGTAGTCGCCCCCTTCGGTAAAGGGCTCCAGGGGGATGTTCACGCTCAGGCCCCGGGCCGACCCGCTCCCCAGGTCCTGGATGTGGCCGGTGCCGGGATAGAGGTAGTGCCCCGATTCGTGGAGGCTGAGGGTGAGCACCCGGTCGTTCCCGTAGAACAGGTCCTGGACACCGTCGCCATGATGCAGGTCGATGTCCAGGTAGGCCACGCGCCACCCGTGCGCCACGAAGGCCTGGATGGCCACGGCCAGGTCGTTGTAGAGGCAGAAGCCCGCCGCATGATTCCGCTGGGCGTGGTGCAGGCCCCCTCCCAGCTGGAGCACCCGCCGCTCCTGCCCCGCCATCAGCAGCCGGGCGCCATGGAGGGTGCCGCCCACCAGCCAGCGGGCGGCGAGGTCCATGCCCGGGAAGATGGGATTGTCCGGCGTGCCGAGGCCGAATCGTTCCGCTTCCGGGTCGGGCTGCCCGCGGTCCAGGGCTTCGACCATGGCGACGTAGGCCCCGTCATGGACGGAGAGGATGTCCTCCCGCGTCGCGGCGGGCGCGGCGATGGGATGGACGTCCTGCCCCAGGGCGCGGAGCAGGTCCAGGAGCATCTCCAGCCGCGCGGGGGTGAAGGGATGCTCCGGGCCGAAGTCGTAGCCCGCATATTCCGGGCGGTGGATCAGGGCTGCCATGGCTTTTGGGCGGGCCACAGGATGTCGAAGCCATCGGCCCGCAGGGCCTCCGCCAGGGGCCGGGTCTGGTTCGAGTCGAGCCGCAGGACCGTGCGCACCCGGCCGTCCGTCCCCGGGTGGGTGAGGATGGAGTGGATGTTGACGTGGCGGGTGGCGAGAAAGGCCGTGAGGCGGGCCAGCTCTCCGGGCCGGTCGGCGAGGGCCACCTCCAGCCGCGAGGAGGGCTTGGTGACGCCCGTGAGGAGCATCAGGGCATCCAGGAGGTCCATGCCCGTGAGGATGCCCACCAGGTCGGAGCCATCCAGCACGGGCAGGCAGCCGATCTTCCGGTCCCGCATGATCCGGGCCGCGTCCTCGACGGGGTCCAGCGGGTCCGCCGTCAGTACCGGACTGCTCATGACCCGGGAGACCGGCTCTCCGGCGCTGCGGGGAGCGGGCGACAGGCTGCTGGTGGCGAGCCGGAGATCCCGGTCCGTGACGACCCCCACCAGGCGTCCCCCCTCCACCACGGGCAGGTGGCGGAAGCCGTGGGTCTGGAGCTGCTGGAACGCCTCGCCGATGGGGGTGGTCGCCTGGATCACCGTCACGGGCCTTCGCATGATCTCGTTCACCAGCATGGGATCCTCCAGGCTTTAGGGCAGGCGGTATTCGGCCCGGCAGAGGGTCACGCGGAGTCCCGGCCGCAGGGGCGCGGGGTGGAGGGGGGCCGCAGCCTCGGGCGGGACCTGGACCTCGGCCTCCAGGGTGCCGACCCAGGGCAGTTCCTCCACCAGCTGGGTCAGCCGGCCCAGGGTCTCGGCCAGTCCGCAGGTCGGAGGCAGTCGCAGCCTTTCAATGACCTCGGCGATATCGACATCGGTGAGGGGCGTGATGCGCAGGATCGACGCTTCCCCCGGCCGGTGGAACCGCCAGATGGGGCCGAAATCGGGATCCGCCGCGAGGCTCAGGGAGAGGCGCGGATCCCCGGGGGCCGGTGCCCCCTCCAGCCCTTCCGCGATGGGAATGCCGAAGCCCCCCAGGAGCTCGCGGGCCTGCGGAGGGGACAGGGTCAGCGGGGAGGCGTCCGCCAGCCCCTCGACGAGCTGCTCCACCCAGAGGCGGGTCCGACCCGCATCCGGATTCTCGAAGGCGGGAATCCGGCCCGGGGGCTGCCTGCGGAACCGGGCATGGTCCACCACCTTGGAAAGCGCCAGCGCGGCGGACTCCGGAAACCGGTAGGAGGGGAAGGTCCGATGCGCGCGGCCATGCTCCCCTTGGGCGGCCGGGCCCACGGGCACCGCGCCGCTGGCGCCCATCAGCGAGAGGAGGATCGGCTTGGCGAGGCCCGTGGCCCGCTCGGCCCGCACGGCGGCCCGGCGGATGGCCCGGGCCACCAGGGCGGGATCGCAGCCCCCCACGCAGGCGAAGGTGGCGATGAGGGCGTCCACCTCGGAGTGCTCGAGGGCTTCCAGGCAGGCCTGCTCGTAATCCTCCGCCGTGGCCAGGGCATGGAGGTCCACCACCCCGGGACCGGAAATGCGCATGCCTCGGGATTCGCAGGCGTCCGCGCAGATCGTCGCGACCCCGCCGGAGTTGCTGATCACGGCCACGCCGTTGCCCCGGGGCAGGGGCTGGTGGGCCAGCAGCAGGGCGATGTCGAACAGCTCCTCCAGGGTGTCGGCCCGGATGACGCCGGCCTGGTGGAACAGGGCCTCCACCTCGGCATCGTCCCGGGGGCTGGCTCCGATGTGGGTCAGGGCCATGCGCCGCCCGGCCTGGCTCCGCGCGCTCTTCACGCAGAGGACCGGCTTCCGCCGCGAGATCCGGCGGGCCAGCCGGGCGAAGCGGCGGGGGTTCCCGAAGGTCTCGAGGTAGAGCAGGGCCACGTCGGTGTCGGGATCCTCCTCCCAGTACTGGAGCAGGTCGTTGCCTGAGACATCGGCCCGGTTCCCCGCCGAGAGGAAGGTGGAGAAGCCCAGCCCCCGCTCGGCCGCGTACTGGAGGATGACCACGCCGAGCGCCGCCGAATGGCTGAAGAACCCCACGCGCCCCCGGGGCGGCATGGCCTGGGCCAGGCTGGCGTTCAGCTGCACGGCCTCGTGGGTGTTCAGGAGCCCCAGGCAGTTGGGCCCCACCAGCCGGGCGCCGCGGCTGCGCACCAGGCGCACCAGCTCTTCCTGGAGCCGGGCGCCCTC
>JARLGO010000143.1 GCA_031292655.1 Geothrix sp. | reverse complement strand
GACTTGATGCGGACCTGGTCGCCGGGGGCTATGTGCTGGAGGAGATGCGGCTGGGCGTTGGCGTCGTTGACGTCTGCGCCGGTGCGATGGGCGACAACGGTCTGGTTGAAGCTTTCCTGGAACTCGCGGCGAAGGCGGAGGATGCGGCGCTCGGCTTCTTTGGAGAGCTTCTGCTGGGCGGCGCGGTCTTCAATGGCGCGGACGGTCTCGCGCATCTGGAACTCGAAGTCTTTGAGGAGGGAGGCTAGCTTGGTCTCCAGCTCTTTGGTGCGGTTGCGGAGTTCGATATCGCCTTCAAGGGCTAGCTTGGCGCGGGCCTGATTGAGGGCGTACTGCTCTTCGCGGGCGGCTTTGCGGTCGGCTTCGAGCTGGGTGAGGTCGTTGTGGAGCTTGTCAAGGAAGCGGGCGATGTCGACTTGCTGGGAGCCGAGGCGCTGGCGGGCGGCGGCGACGATGGTTGCATCGAGGCCGAGCCGGGCTGCAGTTTGGATGCCGGCGGAGGCTCCGGGGACGCCGAGGCGGAGCTGGTAGTTGGGGACGAGTGTGAGCTCGTCGACTCCGGCGGCGGCGTTGAGGACGCCGGGGGTGTTGGCGGCGTAGACCTTGAGGGAGGTGTGGTGGGTGGAGATGAGGGACCAAGCGCCGGCTTCGAGGAAGAAGCTGGCGATGGCCACGGCAAGGGCGGAGCCTTCCTCGGGGTCGGTGGCGGAGCCTAGTTCGTCGAGGAGGACGAGGGACTGGGAGCCGGCGAGGCGGGAGAGGCGGTCCAAGTTTGTAATATGCGCTGAAAAGGTGGAGAGGGCGGCTTCAATGGATTGGGCGTCGCCAATGTCGGCGAGGAATGCGGTGAAGATGGGGAAGCTTGCGGCTACTGCGGGGATGGGCAGGCCGGCCTGGGCCATCATGGCGAGCAGGGCTGTGGTTTTGAGGGTGACGGTTTTGCCGCCGGTGTTGGGGCCGCTGATGATGAGCTGGCGGTGGGCGGCGGTGAGTTCGAGGGTGAGCGGCACGACTTGACCGCCGCTGGCGCGGAGGCGCTTTTCGAGGAGGGGATGACGGGCGCGGTCGAGGGATAGCTGGTCGGGGGTGATGCCGGGGGCTACGCAGTCGAAGTCGCGGGCGAAACGGGCTCGGGCCTGGAGGCTGTCGACGAGGGCGAGGACGCGTGCGCCTTCGATTAGGCCCTGGGCATAGCCGCCGACCTGGCGGGTGAGGGCGACAAAGATGCGGTGGATTTCGGCCTGCTCTTCTTCGATGAGGCGGACGAGTTCATTGTTTTGCTCGATGGTCTCGAGGGGTTCGACGTAAACGGTTTGGCCGGAGGAGCTGGCGCCGTGGACTACGCCGGAGATGCGGCGCTTGAGCTCGGCGCGGACAGGGATCACGAAGCGGTCGCCGCGGATAGTGATTACGTCTTCTTGCGTGGAGCCGTCGGAGGATAGTTTGCGGAGGGCGGAGCGGAGGGATTCTTCGATTTGTCGCTGCTGGCGCTCCTGATCGCGGCGGATGCGGCCGAGTTCGGGGGAGGCGTTGTCGGCCAGGGTGCCGTCGGGCTGGATGGTGCGCTCGATGGTTTCGGCTAGCGGCTTGAGGCTGGTGGTGAGGGCTTGGGAGAGGCTGGAAAGACCGGGGAGTTTACCGACCAGACGAGCTGGGGGTTGCTGGAGCAGAGCTTGCCAGGCGCCTACGTCATTGGCGAGGCGGGCGATGGACTGGAGTTCGTTGGCTTCAAGGGCGGCGCCGGGGATTTGGGCTTTGCTGGCGAGCTGGGTGGGGTCGAAGAGGCCGCCACAGGGGATGGAGACCTGCTCCAAGAGGATGAGGCGGAGTTCGGCAGTGAGCTGGTGCTGGCGGGCGATCCATTCTTCGTCGGTGGAGGGGCGGAGGTCGAGGATGGCGTGGCGACCGACGGGAGAGGCGGCGTAGCCGGAGATGAGGGCGAGGAGCGGGTCCCACTCGAGGGCGGCGAAGTCGGCGTGGGCTACTGGGGACGGGATGGGAT
>JARLGO010000142.1 GCA_031292655.1 Geothrix sp. | reverse complement strand
GCGGCACCACTTCATGGTGGAGAACCATGGCATCTTCCCCTGGCCCGAGGCCACGGCCACGGCGGAGATCCTGGTGACCGGCGAGAAGGCGGGCAACCAGGCCAAGGAACTGGCCGTGGCGGCGGGCATCGGCGCCCTCTATGACGCCCTCACCAGCATCTTCCGGGTCATGGGCGAGAACCTCACCCTCAGGAGCGTCTGGATCGGCACGGCCCTCCGCGAGCGCTTCCTGGCCTTCAACTTCCTCAACAACGCCGCCACGCTGGGCATCGGCTACATCATCGGCCTGCGCTACAGCGCCGTCATGGCCGCCGGCTCCATCTTCAGCATGTTCGTGCTGGTGCCCCTCTTCCACGCCATCGGCCAGCATGTGCCCGTGATCATCGCGCCGGGCACCAGGCTCATCGCCGACATGAGCCCGGAGCAGGTGTTCTTCTCCTACATCCGCATCATCGGTGTGGGGGCCATCGCCGGGGCCGGCGTCATGGGCGTCCTGGCCTCCATGCCCAACATGATCCGCTCCATCATCAGCAACATGAAGGCCCTGCTGGCGGGCGAGAAGCCCGGCGCCGAGGCCGTCGTCGTCAAGCGCACCGACCGCACCCTGACTGGCGGCATGATCGCCGCGGGCCTCGTGGCCTGCGCCCTCGGCATCCTGCTGTTCCTCTCCTTCGGCCTGGGCATCAAGGACTCGCTGGTGCCCGCCCTGGTGGCCACCGCAGTCGTCATGGTCATCGCCTTCTTCTTCGCTCCAGTGGCCGCCCGCGCCATCGCCACCATCGGCACCAATCCCATCAGCGGCATGACCATGCTCACCCTGGTCATCACCGGCGGCCTGATGCTGAAGCTCCACTTCACCGGCGGCTACGGCATGTTCCTCACCATGATGGTGGGCGGCATCGTCTGCACGGCCCTGGCGGCCTCGGGGGCCTTCAGCACCGACCTCAAGATCGGCCACTGGATCGGCGCCACCCCGGCCCGCCAGATCGCCTGGAAGTTCGTGGGCACCTTCGTGGCGGCCCTCTTCACCGGGTTGGCCATGTGGCTGCTGGCCAACCAGAAGCTGCCGGATGGCGCCTACGCCATCGGCACCAACGTCCTGCCGGCGCCCCAGGCCAGCGCCATGAAGGCGATCCTGGAAGGCATCTTCGGCACCGTGTCCATGCCCCTGCGCTGGTACGCCTTCGGCCTCGGCATCATGCTCTCCATCGTGCTGCGCATGGTGGAGCTGCCGGCCCTGGGCTTCGCCCTGGGCATGTACCTGCCCATCGAGCTGAACACGCCCCTCTTCCTGGGCGGCCTCATGGCCCACTGGGTGAACCGGCCCAAGGCCGGCACCAGCGAGGC
>JARLGO010000141.1 GCA_031292655.1 Geothrix sp. | reverse complement strand
TTCCGGCCCCCTCCCTGCGCCCTTTCCTGACCTGATCCAGGACCCATGATGGAATTGCCCCAGTTCGAAATCCACGGATTCAGCCACGTGGGGAAGGTCCGGGAGGAAAACCAGGATGCCATCCGGCTGTGCTCCCCGGAGGAACATCCCCTGGGCGCCCTGGGCCATCTCTTCGGCATCGCCGACGGCATGGGGGGCTACTCGAACGGGGCCATGGCCAGCGATCTGGCCCTCAGCGCCCTGTTCGAGGCAGTCTACCAGGACTCCCGGGCCACCGTGGCCCAGCGTCTGCGGCAGGGGGTCCAGAACGCCAACACGCTGATCATGCAGACCGCCATGAAGGAGCACCTGCCTCCGATGGGAACGACCCTCACCGCGGTGCACCTGCACGGCCACACGCTGCACCTGGTCCATGTGGGGGATTCCCGGGTCTACCTGGTGCGGGACAAGGTCACCTGGTGCCTCACCAACGACCACACCCGCGTGGGCGAGTTGGTGCGCATGAAGCTGCTCGCTCCCGAAAAGGCCCGCACCCACAACCAAAGGTCCGTCCTGAACCGCTGTGTGGGCCTGGAGCTCTTCGTGCAGCCCGATATCGAGGCCATTTCGGTCCAGGAGGGCGACCTGCTCATCTTGTGTACCGACGGGCTCTGGTCCGTGGTCCAGGATGAGGAGATCGGCCGGATGGCCCACGAAGCCGAGAGCCTCGAAGTGTTTGGACGGCACATCTTTGACCTCGCGATGGCCCGCGATAGCGATGATAATCTCTCGGTGATCGCCCTCCGCCTTCACAAACTCGATTCCAAGGTCCCGGCGCCGGAAAAGGGGTTCAGCTTCAAGAACCTGAACCCCTTCCGCCGTTTCGGGAAAAACCTCCATAACGGCAGTTCTGCTTAAACGGCACCCATGCTCCAGATCGGCGATCAATTCGACCACTACCGGATCCAGGGCCACATGGCCCAGGGGGGCATGAGCGACGTCTATCGGGCCTTCGACCTTCTGACCTCCAAAGAGGTGGTCCTGAAGGTCCCCGATCGCACCAGCATCGGGGATCCGGCCCAGTACGAACGGTTCCAGCGCGAACTGGAGGTCATGGAGACCCTCTCCCACCCGGCCATTCAAAAGGGGCTGGGATCCGGTCGGTTCAACAACACGCCCTACCTCGTGACGGAACTCATCAGCGGCCAGTCCATGCGGGATTTCATCTCCGCCTCGGCGCCCCTCGACCCCGAGGCCGCGGTGGCCCTCATCGCCAAGATCGCCGATGGGATGGCCCACTGC
>JARLGO010000140.1 GCA_031292655.1 Geothrix sp. | reverse complement strand
GGCGCAGCAGCTTGGAAAGCGGCTTGGACATGGGGCCATCCTACGTGAAACTGAATGATCTGGAGGCGCGGGCCTGCCTTCAGAATGGGGTGTGGCCGCGCAAGGGGCGCCGCCCAAGCGAGACAAGGAAAGCGACGATGGCAATAGCGGTACTATTGACGAGGAGCTTGACGCAGTATCGCGCCGGGCGCCGCCCCTTGCCCTCCGGGACGGGGCCAGCCGTGCGCCCAGCGGCGTCTGCGGCCTTGAACGACGAACCACGTCGCCCCGCGGCCACATCCTTGCTGGATCACGCGGCTGGACCCGTCGCGGCTCGCTTCCATTCTGAAGGCAGGCCCTAGATGGCCCGATTCTCGAAGCGCGTGGGTCGTGAGGTGCTGGAGGGCCACCCCCGCCTGCCGGAATGGATCGCCAAGGAGCGGGTGAAGCTCGGCGACCTGAACGGCATGAAGAAGGGGCTGCGCGACTCGCACCTCCACACGGTCTGCGAGGAGGCCCGCTGCCCCAACCGCACCCATTGTTTCACTCAAGGGACCGCCACCTTCCTCCTCATGGGGGAGGTCTGCACCCGCGCCTGTGGCTTCTGCAGCATTCAGAGCGGCCGGCCCAGGGCCCTGGATCCCCGGGAGCCCGGGGAAACCGCCGAGCGGGTGGCGGCGCTCAACCTGCGCTTCGCCGTGCTCACCAGCGTGAACCGGGACGACCTGCCCGACGGCGGGGCCGCCCACTTCGCCGACACCATCCTCGCCATCCGGCATCGCAACCCGGGCGTGGCGGTGGAGGTGCTGGTGCCGGATTTCATGGGCGATCTGGAGGCCGTGGCCCGGGTGGTGGCCGCCGGTCCCGCCGTGTTCAACCACAATACCGAGACGGTGCCGAGCCTCTATGCGGAGGTGCGGCCCGCGGGGAGGTTCGAGCGGAGCCTGCGCGTGCTGGCGCATGCCAAGCAGCTGGGGACGGCCCTCTACGGCCCCGGCTTCCGCACCAAGAGCGGCCTCATGCTGGGGCTGGGCGAGACCGAGGCCGAGCTGCTGGCCACCCTCGAGGCCCTGGTGGGCGCCGGGGTGGACATCCTCACCCTGGGCCAGTACCTGCGTCCCACCCGCCACCAGCTGCCCGTGAGGCGCTACGTGCCCCCGGAGGAGTTCGCCGCCCTGGGCGCGAAGGCCAAGGCCCTCGGCTTCGGCACCGTCTACGCGGGTCCCCTCGTGCGCTCCAGCTTCAACGCCCACGAGGTGGCCGGGCTGGAAGGGGTTTCCATCGCCTGAGCGCGGTCAGCCCCGCCGCGGCTCCACAATGATCGCCCCGGGCTCGGCCGGACAGGCAAACACGCAAATCCCGCACCCGGTGCAGGTCTCGGCATCCACCACGGGATGCCCGACGGCGCCTCCTTCTCCGGGTTCGGCGAGGCGCAGGGCCTCTCCGGGATAGGGACAGCGGTCCACGCAAATGCGGCAGGCCCGGGCCCCCCGGTCCTCTGTCTCCCAGGTGACGCACCGGCCCTCCTTCACCCGGGCGGTGCCCATGCGCACGGCCCGGGGGCCCTCGAGGACCGTCTTGTCCGCCAAGGTGCGCCGGGGCCAGACCAGGGCCCCATCCTCGCAAGCGGTGATGCAGGGCAGGCTGGTGCACAGGAAGCAGGGCACGCTGCGCGGATCGAGGTAGGGCGTCTTCAGGGCCAGGCCCGCCGAAGGCGGGGCCACGAGGATGGCGTTTTCCGGGCAGGCTCGCATGCACTGGTCGCAGCGGGTGCATTTGGTGAGGAATTCCAGTTCGTCGAGGGCGCCCGGGGGACGCAGCAGCTTGGGCCCCAGCGCAGTCACCGCCTCTTCGAGGCTGTTCGCCACGAACCCGGCCAGCAGGGTGCCCAGGGACTTAAAGAAGTCCCCGCGCTCCTGGGGCTCGTCCAGCTTCTTGGCCATGGTTCCCTACATGAGGCCGAGGATCCGCATGGTGGGACGCAGCACGCCCCAGAGCACGGGATCGAAGCCCAGGGTCAGCATGGCGGCCTTTCCGTCGGCGGCGATGTCGACGTGGGCCAGGAGGTCGGCGCTCACGGCCACGTCCCGGGAACTGGGCGTGGTCTCCACCCACTTCACGCCACCGGGGGCCTCCTTCTTGGTCAGGCTCTGCCCTTCGGTGGCCCGGATCTGGAGGATCAGCAGGTCCCCGTGGAAGGACGGCACCCGCACCTCCATCAGGCGGCCCTTCCCCACGGCAGGCGTGACCGGCACGACTTCAAAGGCCTGGCGATAGCCCAGCTTGGCCAGGTCCGGATCCTCACCATTGAGGACGGAGAGGGTCTGCTCCACGAGGCCCTCCAGGCCCCGGTCCCCCATCCAGGCCACCGAGCGCAGGTGGGTCCCGCCCGCCTCGCCCACCCCGTCGAGGAGCGACGGGATCAGGGCCAGCACCTGCTCCAGAGCCGGCCGGCCCCGCAGCGACTTGACGTCGGCCGGCCAGCCCCCGGCCAGGGGAAGGGGTTCGAGCCTCGCTTCGGGCTCGGGCCGGAGGTCCAAGATGCGCCCGGGGAACCCCTCCAGCAGCTCGAAGTCGGGGGTGTCCGCCAGGAGAACCGCGTCCAGCCCCTCCAGCAGCAGCCGGCTGGGCGCGAAGACCACCAGGTCGCCGACCTCCTCCTCCACGGTGAGGGCCCCGATGGAGAGGGGCACCACGGAGGCCTCCCGGGCCTCCAGGGCGCCCACGAGCTCGCGACCCAGCAGTGTCTGGGCGCCAATGACGGCAAGTTTCAGCATGTCGACCCCTTCGATGTCAAACCCTGACGGCGGATTCATCCGCCGGGACATGGTCCTTCAAGGCCGCGGCCACGGGGCCCGCCAGGAACTGGCGCACCTGCTCCCCGGCCCGGCCCGTGAAGCGGGAGGCGTCCAGGAGGGCCACCAGTTCCGCCTCGCTCATGGCCCAGGCGGGGTCCGCGGCCAGGAGCTTCAGCAGCTCGTTGGGGCGCCCCTCGGCCTTGATGCGGCGGCCGGCTTCAAGGGCCGCCACCCGGAACCGCTCGTGCAGGTCCTGGCGGTCGCCGCCCCGCTTCACGGCCTCCATGAGCAGCACCTCGGCGGCCATGAAGGGCAGCTCCTGGGCGAGGCGCGCCTCGATCATCCTCGGGTAGACCACCAGCCCCGAGGCCACGTTCCGCAGCAGCACCAGGATCGCGTCCGCGGCAAGGAGGCCCTGGCTGAGGGTGAGACGGCGGTGGGCGCTGTCGTCCAGGGTGCGCTCCATCCACTGGCTCGCGCTGGTCTGGTAGGTGGAGGGCAGGAGGCCCAGCACGAAGCGGGCGAGGCTGTTGATGCGCTCCGAACGCATGGGGTTGCGCTTGTAGGGCATGGCGCTGGAGCCGATCTGCTTCGACTCGAAGGGCTCCTCCACCTCCTTCAGGTGCTGGAGCAGGCGCAGGTCGCAGGCGAACTTGGAGGCGCTGGCGGCGATGCCGCAGAGCACCTGGCCGATCCGGTCCTCCAGCTTGCGCGTGGCCGTCTGGCCCGACACGGGGATGGCGGCAAAGCCCACCTTGGCGCAGAACCGCTGTTCCAGGGCCTCGACCTGGGCGCCGTCCCCTTCGAACAGTTC
>JARLGO010000139.1 GCA_031292655.1 Geothrix sp. | reverse complement strand
TGGGCCGCGCCCCAATTTCCTGGACCACCAGGAGGGGGTAATCAATGGAATGCAATCAGGTGTCCGGCAGGGTGATGCCGGAGGCGAGCCGCTGCGCAGCAGCCGGCGACAGGGCGCGGCTCATGCCCTGCTGCTGCTCAAGGGCGCAGCGGCCCGTGTGGAGAACCCGTAGGGGTCTCCAGCCGCAGGCCGAGGCTGTGGGAGGGGTGTTGACCCGAAGGGCGGGCGTCAGCCCGTTTCCTGTGGACCCGGAGGGCGAGCGCAGCGAGTTCCGCGAAGCGGAATCCAGCAGGAAATCCATCACCCCTTCCATGGCCGAGCACGGGCCGCGGCAGGTGGGTCGGCGCCTCCCGGATGGGCAGAGGGGGGGCCTGGGGGGGAATTCCGTGTTTCCGGCCGTTTTGGCCGGCGTCCAGGTTGGCGTCACACTCGTCCCTGGAGGTGGGAATGTCCGCTGATGTGCAGCGCTGGAGCAAGCGCCGGAAAATGGAGGCCGTGCTGCGGCTGTTGCGTGGGGAGACCCTGGACGAGGTCTCCCGCGACCTGAAGGTCGAGATCAGCCGTCTGGAAGCATGGCGGGACAAGGGCATCCACGGCATCGAGGAGGCCATGAAGGAGCGCGAGGGCGATCCCCTCCAGGCCCAGCTCAACGAGGTCAACCGCCGCCTGGGCGAATTGATGATGGAGAACGAACTCCTGCGGATCAAGGCCAGCCGGGCACCGGGTTTTCTGCCGGGGAGATCGAGGAAATGAGCGCGGCGATCTCTCCGAGCACGGGTCAGCGCTATGGGGTGCGGCGTGTCTGCCGCACCTGGGGGGAGCCCCGGGCCACGGTCTACTTCCGCCGCCAGGCTCCGCCAGAGCCCAGGAGACGTGGCCCCAAGCCCCTCATCCCGGATGCCGTCCTGCTCCCCTGGATCCGGGAGGATCTCGCCACTTCGCCCTTCCGCGAGGAGGGCCACCGGAAGGTCTACTACCGGCTGAAGTTCGATCGGAAGGTCAGGGTGGCCCCCAAGCGCATCCTGCGTCTGATGCGGGAGAACGCCCTTCTGTCGCCCCAGCGGGCGCCCCAGGGCGAGCCCAGCACCCACGACGGCACCATCCTGACCCAAAGGCCGCTGGAACTGTGGGGCACCGACGGGACCACCGTCCAGGTCGTGGAGGAGGGAACCGTCTGGATCTTTGGCGCGGTCGAGCATTTCAATGCCGAGTGCGTCGGGATCCACGCCTCCAAGTCCGGCGACCGGTTCAACGCCATGGAGCCGATCAAACAGGGCATCCGGAAGCACTATGGCGCCGTGGCCAAGGGGATCGCGGCCGGCCTGGCCATCCGGTCCGACCATGGCAGCCAGTATGTCTCCGACTACTTCCAGCGGGAGCTCCGACACTTCGGCGTCCGTCAGAGCCTGGCCTACGTGGGCGAGCCTGAGACCAACGGGGTCATCGAGAGGTTCTGGAAGACCCTCAAGAAGCAGGTCATCGAGGGCCGGATCTACCAGACCCTGGCCGACCTCCGAAGGGCCCTGGCCGACTTCATGGACCTCTACAACCGCGCCTGGCGGCTCGAAAAGCTAGGCGGACGCACACCCAACGAGGCCCGCCAAGCCTGGGTTACCGGGCAGGCAGCGTGATGCTAATCTCTGGTCTAAACAACCGGGCGCGGTACACG
>JARLGO010000138.1 GCA_031292655.1 Geothrix sp. | reverse complement strand
CCGTGAGCGGAGGTGGAAGAATGCTCGTTCGCCTTTCGTGCGCCCGAAGGGCAATTCGCGTCATTCGCGGTTAGCTTTCATGGCAGAACCCCGCGACCAGCTCCCCTTGCATGGAAACTACCGGTACCTCCGTTTGAGCCATTTCTGCGGGTCCTGGGGCTGGGCCTGGTGGCGGATCTCGAAGCCCAGGCGGGGGCCGTCCACGGTGTCGCCCACGGCCCCCACGGCCTCCCCGGCCTTCACCACCTGGCCCTTGCTGAGGTCCAGACCCATCAGGTGCGTGTAGAGCGTGAACCAGCCGCCCCCGTGATCGAGGATCACCATGGGCCCGTAGCTCTGGTAGTAGTCGGCGAAGACCACCTTGCCGTCGGCCACGGCGGCCACCGGGGCCCCGCCGGCGGCCGCGACGAGCAGGCCGCTTTGCGTGGTCTTGGTGTGGAAGCGCGGATGCAGGTGTTCGCCAAAGCCCTGGGCCAGGGTGCCCTCCACGGGCTGGGGGAGCTCGCCCCGGAGGGTGGCGAAGGCCACGGCCGCCTCGAAGGCCTCGCCCTTGGGCTTGCCCAGCAGCCCGGCCAGCAGGCGCTCCAGCTGCACGGCCTCCTCGGCCAGCTCGGCCTGGGCCTGTTTCTGGGCGGCCTCGTCCTGCTGCAGCCCGTCGAGGAAGCTGTTGAGGCGGTCCTCCTGAAGCCGGAGGGCCGCCTGGAGCTGGGCGGCCTCCCGTTCCTCGGAGGCCAGCCGTCCCAGGACCTCCCGCAGGGCCTTCTCCTTGGCGGCCAGGTCCCCCTGCAGCCGGCGGATCTGATCCAACTTCTTCCGCTCCTGCAGCCGCGCCCAGGCGAGCATGCGCCCGCGCACCAGCCAGGCCTCCAGATCCTTGAACGTGACGTAGAACCCGAGGTCCCCCCAGGGACCCAGGGCCTGCATCCAGCGCACCTGCTTGCGCAGGTCCCCCTGGAGACGCAGCACCTCTCCCTGGATGCGGGTCTGCTCCCGGCTGATGCTCTGCACCTCGCTTTGCGCCTGATCGCGAAGCAGCCTAGCCCCCTCCACCTGGGCCCGGGCCCGGTCCCGCTGCAGCGAGATGCCCTGGATCTCCACCAGCACGCCCTTGCGCCGCTTCTTCAGGGAGGCCAGCTGCTGGTCCACCTGGCTCAGGCGCCCCTGGATGGCCGCCAGCTTCTGGCGCAGCTCCACGGGATTTTGCGCGCCCTGGCCCAGCAGGCAGAGGGGCAGAAGCACCGCCAGGAAGGGACTCAGGCGCAGGGGCATGGACCTACTTCCGGCTTCCCGCCGGGAGCAGCATGGCCAGGGCGCCCAGCACCAGCGGTCCGCCGATGGAGAGGGGAAGGGCCAGGGGCGAGAAGGGATCCGAGGGCAGCTGGGCCATGGGCAGGAGGCGGACGAACACCTCCAGGGCCTTCACCTGCCCCGCGCTCCAGCCCATGTCCTGGCCGAAATCCAGGAAGAAGCTGAGGCGCGGCCCCAGCTCCCGGAGGAGCAGGGTCAGCAGCAGCGCCAGGCCGGCGCTGGACTTCAACAGCCGGGAAAGGAGCACGGCCCACAGCAGCATCTGGAGGCCCAGCAGCAGCCCCAGCAGGTCCGCGCGCAGCAGCTCCGGCGGCCAGACTTCGCCGATGAGCCGCCAGCTCAGGGCCCACACGGGCACCAGGGCCACCTGGGAGAGGAACAGCCCGTGGGCGAAGCCCAGGCCCGTGCCCGCGAAGAAGCCCTTGAGCCGCTCGCCGCGGGCGGCGGCGGCGGTCCACTGGCTCACGGGACCGAAGGCGCCCAGCAGCACCACCAGCGACACGGCCCAGTACATGGTCCCCTGCAGGTTGCCCAGGGCGAAGGACCGCAGGGAATCGGCGCCCAGGGGAACCGCCGTGCCGAAGAGCAGGATCTGGGACCCTCCCTCCCCCTGCTGCCCCTTGATGGCCATGACCACCAGGCCCGTGACAAACAGGCACACCAGCACCCAGCCGATGCGCAGCTTCGAACTTCCGAACCGATCCATGAAGGCTCCAAGGGACACTTCGAGTGTAGGGCAGGACCGCCTCAGCGGGCGGCCAGCACCCGCGCCAGGTGGGCCTTCACCTCGCTCATGCGCGCGGGCAGCACGGCCACGAAGACCGTGTCGTCGCCGGCCAGGGTCCCCATCTGGCCGGGCACGGGATCCGCATCGATGCTGAGGCCCAGGGCCTGGGCGAAGCCCGGAGCCGTGCGCAGCACCAGCAGATTGGGGGGGACCTCCGTGATGCCGACCCCCGGCAGGATCTGGGCGCCGGCCTCGGCGCGGCGGTAGCGGCCCTGGACCTTCTGTACCCCCAGCCGCTTCAGCCGCCGGGACAGGGTGGACTGGGTCAGCTCGTGGCCTGCGGCCGCGAGGCGCGCCAGCAGGTCGCCCTGGTCGGTGATGACCGCGCCGTCCAGCAGCTCGAGGATGAGGGAATCCAAGTCCATGCATGGATGATGCATTAAATTGCATAAACCGACAAGGTTCATCTTTCAAAGACGGGGAATTTACCGTAATTTTTTCTTGAAGGCTCGATCATTCCGCGCATAATATGCAATCTGTCATCGGGTCATGCACCGTCCGAATGGCCCCTTCCCAGGATCCCCGCATGTCGACCGCCAGCCCGATGCCCGCCCTGCTGCCCACCTACGCGCCCTATCCCTTTCCGCTCGTCCGAGGCGAGGGGGACCGGGTCTTCGACGATGGCGGCCAGGCCTGGTGGGACTTCTACGGGGGCCATTGCGTGTGCGCCACCGGCCACAGCCATCCGGCCGTCGTGAAGGCCATCGCCGCCCAGGCCGCCTCCCTGCTCTTCTACTCCGCCGCCGCCGCCCTGCCCGTGCGGGACGCGGCGGCCGAGCGGATCACGGCCTTCGCGGGCATGGACTCGGTCTTCTTCTGCAACAGCGGGGCCGAAGCCAACGAGAACGCCCTCAAGCTGGCCCTGCTGCTCACGGGCCGAAAGCGGCTGGCGGCCTTCGAGGGGGGCTGGCACGGCCGCACCCTGCTGGCCCTGTCCGTCACGGACGACCCCAAGATCACGGAGCCCTTCGCCGACCAGCTGGTGCCCTGCTTGCGCCTGCCCTTCGGCGACCTCGCGGCGCTCGCGGCCGCGGACTTCTCCGACGTCGCGGGGATCATCGTCGAACCCATCCAGAGCATGGCCGGCATCAAGACCGCCTCCCGGGAGTGGTTCCAGGCCCTGCGGGCCAAGTGCGATGCTTCGGGAACGCTGCTCATCTTCGACGAGATCCAGACGGGCATGGGGCGCATGGGCACCCCCTTTGCCGCCCAGTTCTACGGCGTGCGGCCCGACCTGATGACCTCGGCCAAGGGCCTGGCCTCGGGGGTGCCCATGGGGGCCCTGCTCATGACGGCGGCGGTGGCCTCCCGACTCAAGGGGGGCGACCTGGGCAGCACCTTCGGCGGGGGGCCCCTGGCCTGTGCCGCCCTGCTGGCCACGGTGGACGTGATCGCGACGGAAGGATTGATGGCCAATGCCACCACCGCCGCGGCACGGCTCCGGAAGGAACTGACGGGTTCGATGGTGACAGAAGTGCTTGGCGAGGGCCTGCTGCTGGGCCTCCGCAGCGCCCACGCCGCCGCCCTCAAGAAGCACCTGCTGGCCCGGAACCTCCTCGTGGGGGGCTCGGGCGATCCCACGGTGCTGCGCCTCATGCCCCCCCTCAACGTGAGCGACGGGGCCCTCCTCGCCCTCATCACCGCCATCCATGCCTTCGTGCCGGAGCAGAAATGAAGCACTTCACCCGCATCTCCGATCTGGGCCCCGCCGGGGTCAAGGAGGTCCTGGCCGCGGCGGCCGCCTGGAAGAAGGAGCGCCCCGGCGCCATCTTCATGGACCGCATCCTCGGCATGGTCTTCTTCAACCCCAGCCTGCGGACCCGGGCCAGCTTCGAGGCGGCCATGCTGCGCCACGGCGGCCACGCCATCGTGCTCGAGGTGGGCTCGGGCAGCTGGAAGATGGAGGACCGGGACGGCGCCGTCATGAACGCCGACCGGCAGGAGCATGTGCGCGAGGGCGTGCCCGTGCTGGGCCGCTTCGTGGACTTGCTGGCCGTGCGCACCTTCAGCGGCGGCGAGGGCGATGCGACGGACGAGCTGGATCCCGTCATCAACGCCTTCCGGCGCTTCTCCACGGTGCCCGTGCTCAGCATGGAGAGCGCCCGGGAACACCCCCACCAGGGCCTCGCCGACCTGCTCACCATCCAGGAGGCCCACGGCAGCACGAAGGTGCCCGTCACCCTCACCTGGGCGCCCCACATCAAGCCCCTGCCCAAGGCCGTGCCCAACTCCTTCCTGCTCACGGCCGCCGCTTGCGGGGCGGAGATCCGCGTGGCCCACCCCAAGGGCTACGAGCTGGCCCCCGAAGTCCGCGCCGAGGCCGAGGCCTACGCGGCCGCCACCGGCGGGAAGATCGTCTACACCCACGACCAGGACGCGGCCCTGGAGGGCAGCGCCGCCGTCTATGCCAAGGCCTGGGGGCCCTCCACCAGCTCCGGCCTCGAAGCGGCGCCCATGGCGGACCTCAGCGCCTGGATGCCCACGGCCGCCCACATGCGGAAGGCCGCCAAGGAGGCCATCTTCACCCACTGCCTGCCCGTGCGCCGCAACCTCGAAGTCCACGACAGCGTCCTCGACGGGCCCTGGAGCCGGGTCGTGGACGAGGCCGAGAACCGCTT
>JARLGO010000137.1 GCA_031292655.1 Geothrix sp. | reverse complement strand
CTCTGGGGTGCCCTGGCCCTGGGCATTCCCCCCGCCGACGAAGCCCACTTCAGCGTGTTCACCGAAAGCGGCACCATCCACATCCTGGTGGTGTCGGGACTGCAGGTGACCCTGGTCATGGCCGCCGTGGAGGCCCTCCTCCGCCGCCTGCGGGCGCGCTGGGCCGCCGCCGGCGCCGTGGCCGCAGGCCTCCTGTATTCGGCGCTGGTGGGGTTCTCGGCGCCCGTGTGGCGCGGCCTCTTCATGGGCGTCGCCTGGGCCATCGGCCGGAGCAGCGGATGGAAGCTTCCCCCCGTGGCAGGCTTGCATCTGGCCCTCCTGCTCTGGCTCCTGGGCCACCCGGCCGCCGGCGTGGAGCCGGGTTTCCTGCTGGCCTGGTGGGCCCTCCTGGGAGTGCTCTGGGGTGCCGAGCCCCTGGCCGGCCTCCTCTCACCCCTGTTGGGGCGGCTGGCCCTGCCCTTCGGACGACTGGCGGCGCCCTGGCTGTCCACCATGCCCCTGCTGGCCCTGCTGCATGGGGGCGCCCCCTGGTGGGGCATCCTGGCCAACCTCCTGGTGCTGCCCCTCGTGGCCTTTCTCACGCCCCTCTGCCTCGCCCTGATCCTGCTGCCCCTGCCGGGCCTCACCCAGGGCGCGGCCCTGGTGCTGACCTGGATGGGGGATCGGCTCGTCCCGGCCCTGACGGGCATCGCCCCCCTGGGTACGGGCGTGATCTGGCCCTGGCTGCTGCTGGCCCTGGGGTGGCTGGCGCTGGCCCACCTCCAGGGGAGGCTGAGGCGGACCCGGGCCTTGACCGTGGGGTTGGTGCTCACCACCCTGGGTTTCCTTCTGGTCCGCGGCACGGGAAGAAGGGCCGACACCCTTTCGTTGGAATCCGTGGACATCGGCCAGGGCGATGCGCTGCTGCTGCGGGTGCCGGGCGGAGACGCCACCCTCATCGACACGGGACTGGACCCCTGGGCGGGCCGGCGCCTGGCCCGGGTGCTGAGTCGACGCGGCGTGCGCGAGCCCGTCCACCTGCTCATCACCCACGCCCACGGCGACCATGCCGGCGGCTGGGCCACGCTGTCGCGGCTTTGGCCCATCCAGACGACCTCCGTGCCGGTGACCGCCGATGACGAGGATCCCTGGATCCCCTACCGCCCTTCCGGCGGAGAGGATCCCGCCGGGTTGCTGCGGGGGGACGGCTGGACCCGGGGCGAGGCCGCCTTCAGCGTGCGCTGGCCCGCCCGGGCCTTCGCCCTGCCCGATGCCAACATGGTGTCCGCAGTGGTGCGGGTCCACTGGCGGGACCGCGAGTTGTGGCTCATGGGGGATGCCCTGGCCACCCAGGAGCGCGACCTGCTGGACCTGGGGGAACCGGGTCCCGCCGCCCACCGCCTGTTGAAGGCCGGACACCACGGCAGCCGCAACGCCTCGGATCCGGCCTGGATCGCGGCGCTGAACCCGGAGGTGGTCCTCATCCCCGCCAGTTTCAGGAGCCCCTTCGAGCACCCCCATCCCTTGACCCTGGAGACCTTCCGCCGGGCAGGACTGACGCCCTGGATCACGGGGCCCTCCTGCGGCGTGCGGGCTTCCGCCGTGGCCGGCGGATGGGCCATCGAAACCGGGGATGGAACGGCGGCCTTCACGCCCCTTCGAAGAACCCCGAAGCCCTGAGGCTCGCCACCAACCGGCGGCTGCCTTCGACATGGTTGGCCGTCCACTGGGCCCGGGCCTGGGGCCCGACATCGTTCACCACCACCAGGGCCGCGCCGCAGGGCACACCCGCCCCCTGACAGGCCGCGAAGACCCCGGTGAGTTCCAGGTGCTCCACGGGGGCCACGGAACCAAGCAGGGCGGCGCCTTCCAGGGTCTTCGTGATGGCGGGCGGGACGGCCACCGCGTGGGACGGCAGGGGCCCGGCCAGGGTCGAGGCCCAGCGCACCGGTTCGATCCCGGGACGGTAGGCCTCATCGCGCAATTCCTCCAGGGAGGTGGCGATGGCCTCGGAAGCCCACAGGGCCTCGAACAGGCCCAGGCGGCCGTCGTAGCGCCCGCAGGTG
>JARLGO010000136.1 GCA_031292655.1 Geothrix sp. | reverse complement strand
TTTTCCGGGGGCGGGGGCGGGACGCCCTCCAGGAGGCGGCCCCGCGCGGGGATCTTCATGCCGATGATGCCCATCTCCCTTTCCACGGCCAGGGGCAGCAGGGTCTTCTTGAATGGCAGGTGCCAGGTGTCGGCGGCATTGAAGGCCATGAGCACCGTGTCGAAGGGGAAGCGGCGGATGGCCTCCGCCAGCACGTCCGGATCCGTGTGGCCGCTGAGGCCCAGGAAGCGCACCAGCTTCTGGTCCCGGGCCTTCGCAAAGGCCTCGAGCGCACCCCCCTTGGCGCAGACGCGCTCGACGTCGTCCAGGGTGCTCATGGCATGCAGCTGCCAGAGGTCCACGTGGTCGGTCTGCAGCAGCCTCAGGGAGGTCTCCAGCAGGCGCAGCGAGCCGTCCGCCGTGCGGTCGTGGGTCTTGGTGGCGAGGAAGGCCTCGTGCCGCCGCCGCTTCATCACGGCACCCACGTATTGCTCGCTCCAGCGGGCCTCACCGCCGTAGCGGGCCGAGGTGTCCAGGTAGTTCACGCCCAGGTCCAGGGCCCGCTCGATGATGGGAATGGCCACCTTCTCGTTGCGGGGCTGCTCGATGGCGGCCTGGCCTCCCAGGCTGAAGATCCCCACCAGATGCCCCGTGCGCCCCAGGTTGCGGGTGGGCATGGCGGCGGCGGTGGCGGGGTTGAAGGGCGCCGCGGGGGAGGGCTTCAGCAGCACGGGTTCGGTGGATTCCCCCGCCTCTAAGCGACTGGCCACCAGGCCGATGGCGGCGGCGGCCCCGAGCTTGAGCAGATCGCGACGGGTGGTTCCGGAGCCGGACATGGCATCCTCCTTGAGGAAACGGAGCCTAGTATCGCGCCAGGAAGGCTTCCATGTGCCCGAGAGCTTCGCCTGGAGTCCGGTAGGTACCGAAGGTGAACCCCGGTTGCCGGATGCCCGTGAGCATCTTGCTGACGCGGACTCCCTCCCGCGCCAGGCACAGCACGGGCCGGCCCCGCTCCAGGGCATAGGCGATCTCGAAGCCCACGCCGTGGGAGGGCGTGCTCACCTCGGCGATGACCGC
>JARLGO010000135.1 GCA_031292655.1 Geothrix sp. | reverse complement strand
GTAGTTCGGCAGGATGCGCTTGATGGCCACGATCTTCTGGAAGCCCTGCACCCCCCGCTGCTGGGCCTTGAAGAGCTCGGCCATGCCGCCCACAGCGATCTTCTCCAGCAGGTAGTAGTTCCCGTACTCCTCGAGGGGCTCGGGAGCGCCGGTGACATCGGCCCGCGGCGGGGGGGGCGGCGCGCTCTTGGGCGTCGGCAGGACCGAGGTGGCCGTCCACGCGAAGGGGTCGTCCACGCCCGCGATGCCGCTGAGGGTGAAGTGGGAGGGATGCTGCCCATCGGCCTCTCCCGGCGCCGCCTGGGGGAGGGAATGGGTGCCCTGGTCGGAGGAGGCCGGGGCGGTGGGAGGGGGGACCTTGCCCGGATCCGGGACCTGGGGAGGGGCCTCGACCTCCGCCAGCACCGACCCGAAAATATCGGTCGTGCTGAGAAGGGGTCCCGGGGGCGGCGGAACCGCAGGGGCAGCGGGCTGGGCGAACATGGCGAAGGGGTCCGCCGGCGGAGGGACCGGGGGCTGCTCCAGTTCCACCAGCAGGTCGCCGAAGATCTCGTCCACAGTGAGCTTGGCCTCGGCCGGCCGAAAGCGCCGCAGGGAGGCCGCAATGACCTCATTGGGCTGGGCCGGATCCAGGAAGGCCTGGATCTCCATTGGCTGCCCCTGCGGACCGGCGCCCGGGGAGGACCCCTCGGCCAGCGCCAGCACCGGCAGGTGGGGCCGCTGCTCCCGCAGCCGGCGGGCCAGGGCATAGCCCGCACTGCCGGGCACCGAGGGATCGAGCAGGACCAGGTCCGGGAGCGGGGTCGACGCATGAAAGGACTGGGCTTCCTCCGAACGGATCCAGCGCACCGCCCAGCCATCCCCCTCCATGGCAGAGACCAGTCCGGGAGTCCTGCTGGACTCGCCGTCCACGATCAGAAGCAGGGGGCGGGACATTCGGCTCCGGGCACAAGGGAGCATCCAGGGTAGCGGCTGGTTTCCCGGCTGGCCATAACCCGAAAGTCGAGATACACTTCTCTTTCGGTTCGGAGCCGCCAGGCGGCCCCGGCTGAAATCCACGGGAAAGGAGGTGCATCCACATGCCTTTGGTCAAGGTCAAAGAAGACGAAACCTTCGAGTTCGCCCTTCGCCGCTTCAAGCGGAAGTGCGAGAAGTCCGGCATCCTCAGCGAGCTGAAGAAGCGCCAGCACTACGAGAAGCCCAGCGCCAAGCGCAAGCGGAAGATGCTCGCCGCCCGTAAGAAGACGTTGAAGCGTCTCGCCCAAGAGCGTCGCATGATCGGTTGATCCTGCTTCGAAGTCGGAAGCGGGAGGTCTCGTGTATGAGCGCAGCGAATACCGAGAAGAAGACGTTGAAGCGTCTCGCCCAAGAGCGTCGCATGATCGGTTGAGATGAAGCTCCGCTTCATCTTCAAAAAAGGCCCGCATCCGCGGGCCTTTTGTTTTACTGAAGACTGCAGACTCAAGATTGAGGACCGAAGATCCGCCCATGAATCCCGAACTGGATGCCCTTGAATTCCCCGAAGCGGTCCGCCTGATCCAATCCGGGGCCCGCACGCACGGGGCCCGGGAGGCCCTGGGCGCCATGCGGCCGGGGGACGGCCTGGCGGGCCTCCGCCGCCTCCACCAGCTGGAGCTCCAGGAGCTCTGGGCCGCCGCGCCGGACCAGCTGCCCATCCTGTCCATGGACGAATGCCTGGAGGAGCTGCTGGACCCCGCGGGCTGGCTGCTTCCGGAGCACTGGCGGCAGTTGCGGGAGGGCCTGAAGGCCCTGTCCCGGCTGCTGCACAGCCTGTCCTCCCTCTCCTGGCCGGAGGCCCGTCCCGCACCACCGGGCACCCACCTGGGCATCGACCGGCTCCAGGTGACGGCGGCCCTGCTCCCGGATCCCGCGCCCCTGGTGGAACACCTGTCGAAGAGCTTCACTGCCGACGGACAGCTGGACCCCCTGCGCATTCCGGCCCTGGCGGGCCTCCACCGGGAGCGCCAGGAGGCCTTCCAGGCGGTGCAGGCCAAGCTCCAGAAAGTGCTGCGGGCCAGCCCCGACGCCTTCCACGAGGCCCTGGTCGTCGAGCGGAATGGCCGGTCCTGCCTGCCCGTGCGGCAGGAGCGCCGGGGCCTCGTGCCGGGTCTCGTGCTGGATCGCAGCGG
>JARLGO010000134.1 GCA_031292655.1 Geothrix sp. | reverse complement strand
TCTGCCGCAGGGCCCCGTCCTGGCAGGCCTGGACGGCCCGGGTGGCATCGTCGGAGGCGGCCATCAGGGTATCCAGGCGGTTCATCACGCTCTGGGTGGCCTCCTCGGTGTCCGAGGTGATGGCGTCCAGCTGCGCCGCCAATTCCGGGACCTGGGTGCTCTGGTGCTTCACGGAGGCGTCCAGCTGCTGGAGGTTCAGCAGGGTCTGATTGATGCTTGAGACCAGGGCGCCCAGCTCCCCCTTCGCCTCGATGTCGATCTTCTGGTAGACCCGGCCGTTGGCCATGTCCTTGGCGGCCTCGGCCAGCCGGGACAAGCTGGCCTGCGAATCCCCCTGCAGCTCCTGCCGCAGGTCCGCGATGAGCTGCTCGAGGCTCAGCAGCCGCTGATCGAGGCGGTCCCGCCGGTTCTGGAACTCGGCCACCAGGCTGTCGGGGAGGCCGTCTTGCGGCTGGTCTTCGGGGCTTTCGATCATGAAATCGTCCCAAACAGGGTGTCCGAGGGAGCAGAGGGGAGATGGGGCGCGGGCCTCACCTTCACATGGGACCCTTCGGCCAATCCCCAGGCTTGCATGAATTCCCTGGGGATGGCGACCAGCTTGTCCGCCAGGCCCCCTACGAACTCGACCCGGTCCGCATTGGACCCTTTGGGCCCCATCACGCGGACGTTCTTGACGCCGCCCCGGTAGGGGGCGAGGGCGACCCACCAGCCCTCCAAGGCCTTGGGCAGTTCCAGGTGGTCCGCCTTCTTGAAGAGGCCGGATTTGAGGGGCGTGACCGTCAGGTGCGCATCGGGTTCGAGGACCTCGAGCCGCCCGGCCGCCTTGAGGATGGAAGCCGCCTGGAGGACCGCCACATCGTTTTGCCCGGAGGCGGCCATGACATCCTGGAAGTCCTGGTAGCCATCGAAGTAGGGCACGATCCGGCGCTCCTCCACGAAGAGCTTGAGGCCCTCCAGCAGCTGCGGGCCGGGGACGGTGGGCCAGGGCACGGCGGTCAGCCGGGGGAAGATCGTGCTCAGGCGCTTCCGGCTGTCGTGGATCCGGGCCGAATCCATGAGCAGGTCCGGGACCGTGCGCCGGATGGTGGCGGAGACCTGCACCTGGGTGGTCAGGAATTCGAAACGTCCGGCCACCCATTCCAGGATTTCGAAGGCCGCCGCCTCCCCGCGGGCCGACACGGTTTCCGCGTGGATCACCTCGCCGTTGGAGAAATAGAGCACGCCGCTCGCTTTCCCGGTGTCCACCCGGAGCATTCCGGTCTTGCGGTTGACATGGAGCAGTTGGGTCACGTCGGTCAGGGAGATGCTGTCCAGGGCGCCGCGGAGATTGCTCATGCCTTGCTCTCGGGGGAGAGAAGCTCCTCAAGCAGGACCTTGATCCGCTGGCGGTTCACGGGCTTGACGAGGAAGATGTCGGCGCCGGATCGGAGCCCCTGCGACCAGGACCGTTCCCCTTCGAAGCCGGTGAGGAGGACGACCTTGATGTCCCGGCATTCCGGATCGTCCTTGATGCAGTGACAGAGGGAGGTGCCGCTCTCCCCGGGCATCATGACGTCCAGGAAGATGAGGTCCACGGCCTGCTGGGCCAGGACCCGCCGCGCGCTGGTGGCTTCCGCCGCCTCGAGCACCTGATGCCCTTCCATCTCGATGAATTCCCTGAGCAGCTGGCGGACGTTGGGATCGTCGTCCACCACCAGGATCGTACTCATGACCGGGCCTCTCCCATGGCTGTGAGCATTTCTTCGACGGAGCGTTCGAGGCCCACCAGCACGGCCCTCCCGATGAGGCTGTGCCCGATGTTCAGCTCTTCGATCTCGGGAATGGCGGCCACGGCGCCCACATTTTGCAGGTTGAGGCCATGTCCGGCGAGCACCCTGAGTCCGAGGCGGCTGGCCAGCCGCGCCGCATCGCGGAGGCGGGCCAGCTCGAGGGTGGGATCGGAGTCCATGGGCAGGTCGCTGTAGGTGCCCGTGTTCAGCTCGACCGCGTCCGCCTCCAGCTTGGCGGCCATCTTGACCTGATCGAGCACGGGATCCACGAACAGGCTCACATGGATGCCCGCACCCCGGAGCTCCCTCACCACGGGCTTCAGCATCCCCTGAAGGAAGACGGCGTCCAGTCCACCCTGGGTCGTGAGCTCTTCCCGGCTCTCGGGGACCAGGGTCACCCAGGAGGGCTTGCAGGGGATGATGACCTCCATCGCCTCCGCCGTGGCCGCGCTCTCCACGTTCAGGGGCAGGGCGAGGACCTCCTTCAGCACACGGAGATCCCGCTCCTGGATGTGCCGGCGGTCCCCCCGGAGATGGACGGTGATGCCATGGGCGCCGGCGCTCTGGGCCAGGAGGGCCGCGGCCACCGGTTCGGGCTCATGCCCGCCGCGGGCCTGCCGCAGGGTGGCCACATGGTCGATATTCACACCTAGCCTGAGGTTCAAAACCGGCTCCAAAGATGGACCTAGCTTACCCACTAGGACCGTGTTCGAGTATTGGAATATCCCGCGCGATCCGAGGCGGGATGAAGGTTGGCCCAGGGATCGCGAAAAAAGAAGTTGAAACATGCATATCGACATTGGATAGTGATGGCATGTCCGGTCGATCCGTTCCCCCCTCCCTGTTCCTGGCCCATGGATCCCCCATGCTGGCCCTCGATGGGGAGGGCTGGGGTCGGGCCGTCTCGGCCTTCGGCGGGCAGCTGCCGCCGCTTCGCGCCATCCTGGTCTGCTCCGCGCATTGGGAAGCGCCGGGGCCCTTCCGGCTCTCCTCGGCGGTGGTGCCCGGCGTGATGCACGATTTCGGGGGCTTCCCGGAGGCCCTGTACGCCTTGGACTATCCGGCCCCCGGCTCTCCGGAACTGGCCGCCGAGGCCGCGGGACGGCTGGCCAAGGCCGGACTGGAGGCGACGCTGGACCCGGAGCGTCCCCTCGACCACGGGGCCTGGGTGCCGCTTCGGTACCTCCGGCCCGAAGCCGATCTCCCCGTGGTCCAGCTCTCCCTGCCGCGGCCCCGGACGCCGGAGCTGCTGCTGGCGGCGGGCCGGGCCCTGGCGCCGCTCCGCGAGAGCGGCGTCCTGATCCTCGGCAGCGGCGGAATCGTGCACAACCTCCATCGCCTGGACTGGGATGGGGTTTCGGGCCCCCAGCCCTGGGCCGCGGCCTTCGAGCGCTGGGTCCAGGAGCGCCTCGCCACCGGCGACGAGGCCGCCCTCAAGGGCTGGAGGGGGGCTCCTGGCGCCTCGGAATCCGTGCCCACCTCTGAACACCTGGATCCGCTCTTCGTGGCATTGGGCGCCGCGGACGGACCGCCGGAGCGGCTCTACGAGGGCTGGCAGCTGGGGAGCCTCAGCCTGGCGAGCTACGTCTTCCCCTGATCCCCGGCCGATTCAGTCGGCCCAGCCGCCCCCCAGGGCCTTGCAAAGGGAGACCAGGGCCGACAGGCTCTGAGCCCTGGCCTGGAGGGCCTGGTCCTCCTGGCCGATGAGGCCGCGGCGGGCCTCCAGCAGGGTGAGCTTCGACACTTCGCCGGCCTTCCATTGCAGCTCCGTCAGGGACACCAGCCGGCGCTGCCGGGATTCCGCCTCCAGCAGCTGGCGGCGGCGCTCCTCGCTGCGCGCCATGCGGGTCAGGGCGACCTCCGCATCCGCCATGGCGGCCAGCACGGCCTTCCGGTAGCTCGCGGAGGCGGCCTCGAAGG
This sequence comes from Geothrix sp., assembly GCA_031292655.1. GTDB lineage: Bacteria > Acidobacteriota > Holophagae > Holophagales > Holophagaceae > Geothrix. Next base: position 20,402 of record JARLGO010000134.1, on the reverse strand, counting down.
CGGCCTCGTTCGCCTGGACCTGCCCCTTCAACCGGCCGCTGTCGAAGAGGGGCAGGTGGAACTGGGGACCCACGCTCCACATGCGGCTGGCGTTCTCGAGGAGGGTGCCGGACTGGACCGAGGACCAGCCTCCCGTCCCCACCAGCGAGAAGCGGGGGTAGCGGTCCGCCACCGCCGCGGCCACATCCGCGTTGGCGGCAGCCAGCTCGCGCTCCGCGGCCCGCAGGTCCGGCCTGCGCTGGAGCAGGTCGGAGGGGAGTCCGGAGGCCGGCGCTTCGGGCACCGCCACGGGACCGGCCGCATCTCCCAGGCGGGCCTCCAGGCTGGCCATGGGCAGGTCCGTGAGGGTGGACAGGGCGGCCAGGCTCTGCCGCAGCCCCACCTGCAGGTCCGTCAGGCTCGCCTTCTGGACGCGGCGGCCGGTCTCGGCCCGCTGGACCTCCAGGCTCGAGACTTCACCGGCCTTGGCCTGCAGGGTGGTGAGGCGCACCAGCTCCTCGTGGTTTTCCAGGTTGTCCTGGGCCAGCCTCAGGCGCTGCTGCCCCGTCCGGTAGTCGATGTAGTTCCGCGCCACCTCGGCGGACAGCACCAGGCCCGCGTCCCGGAGGCGTTCCGAACTGGCTTCGGCGCGGGCCCTTGCAGCCTCGGACAGCCGCCGGTTGTAGCCGAAGACATCGATTTCCCAGGAGGCGTCGAAGGCGATCTGGTGGGTGGTGAACTCCGGGTTGAGGCCCTTCACGGGGAGGTTGGCCAGCAGCCCGCTGTTGGGGCTCAGGCGGTCCCGGGAGAGCTGGCCACCGAGCCCCAGCTGGGGACCCCCGGCGGCCTCCTGGATGCCCTGCTGGGCCCGGGCCTGGCGCAGCCTCGCCTCGGCGATTTTGAGGTCGGGACTCTGAGCGAGGGCCAGCTGGATGAGGTCGTTCAGCTGGGCATCGCCCAGGGGCTCCCACCACCGGGAGGTCAGCCTGGCGGCGCCGGCGGAGGTCGTATAGGTGCCCGGGAGGCCCGGCGCGGGGGGGACGTAGGTCGGGCCCACGGGCCGGCAGGCCAGGAGGAACAGGGGCAGGCAGAGGAGGAGCGGTTTCATGAGAAGCCTCGGTCAGGCGATGTGGCGGCGGAACATGTAGAGCGCAAGAGAGAGCGTGCCAAAGGAGATGACGAACAGCGGCAGGAGGTCGGGCCAGCCGTCCATGAAGCCGTAGCTCTTCAGGAAGACACCCTTGACGATGTTGATGCAGTAGGTGAGCGGGTTCATGTAGGCCAGAGCCTGGAAGAACAACGGCATGTTCTCGATGGGCGCCACGTAGCCGGAAAGATTCACGGCGGGGACCATGAAGGCGAAGACCCCGAGAAAGGCCTGCTGCTGGGTGGACGATATCGAGGAGATGAAGAGCCCCACCCCGGCCAGGGCGAGGCCATAGCTGGTGAGGCCCACCAGGAGCAGGAGCGGGGAGCCCGAAAAGGGAAGGCCGAAGCCGGCGATCGCGATGCTGACGATGATGCAGCCCTGGATGAGGGCCACGAGGACGCCCGGTACCGCCTTGCCCGCCATGATGTAGGCCGGGGTGAGGGGTGACACCAGCAGCTGGTCGAAGGTGCCCTCCTCCCGCTCCCGAGCCACGGAGAGGGCCGTGACCATAAGGCAGCCGATGGTGATGATGATGGCCACCAGGCTGGGGAGCACGTGCCACTTGGAATCCAGGTGGGGGTTGTAGAGGTTGCGAAGCACCAGGTGGGAGGAGGGCGGGGCGCCCCGCTCGGTGGTGTAGTCCTGGATCACCTGGGACACATAACTCATGGCGATCTGGGCGCTGTTGGAGCGGCGCCCATCGATCAGGACCTGCAGGGGGGCCGTCTGGTCCGCATGGAGGCGGCGGGAGAAGTCGGGAGGGATGCGCAGGAGCACCAGGGCCTCCTGGTCATCCATGGCCGACTGGGCTTCCCGTTCGCTGTGGACCGGCAGGAGCCTGGAAAAGGATGGCGTGTGGGAGAGGCGCTGCATGAGTTCGATCGAGGCCGCCCCTCCGTCCTGGTTGTAGACGGCCAGGGTGGCGTTTCGAACTTCCAGGGTGGCGGCGAAGGAGAAGATCAGGGTCTGGAGGATGACGGGCGCGACCAGCATCATGCGGGTCTTCTTGTCCCCCAGGATGACCTGGAGTTCCTTGCGGATGAGTCGGAGCAGGCGAGGCAGCATGGGGTCTCCTACTCCAGGGTCCGGCTCGTCTTCTTGGCGGTCAGTCCCAGCCAGAAGGTCATGAGCAGGAGCAGTCCCAGCGCATCGGTCGCCAGGAGGGGGCCAAGGGTTCCGGCCTGGAACAGGGTCTGGAGGGAACCGGCGAAGTAGCGGGCGGGGAGGATGCGCGTGAGGACCCGCAGGGGCAGGGGCATGCTGGAAATCTCGAAGACGAAGCCGGAGAGCATCATGGCCGGCAGGAAGGCGCTGACCAGGGCGGCGGAGGCCGCATTGAACTGGTTCTTCATCACCGTGGACAGGAACAGCCCATTGCCCAGGGCGCAGCCCAGGAAGAGGCTGGTGAGCCCGAAAAGGGCCCAGAGGGAGCCGCGGAAGGGCACGTCCATGAGCCCGACCGCCACCAGGAGGCAGAGCGCCATGGCGACCAGGCCCAGCACGTAATAGGGCAGAATCTTCGACAGCAGCATTTCCGTCTTGGTCACCGGCGTGGCCAGGAGGGCCTCCATGGTGCCGCGCTCCCATTCTCTGGCCACCACCAGGGAGGTGAGCAGGGCCCCGATGATGGTCATGATCACCGCAATGGCGCCGGGCACCAGGAAGTTGCGGCTGACGGTACTGGGGTTGAACCAGGCCCTTGATCGGACCTCGATGAGGGGGCCGCTGGTGCGGGCCAGATCCTGCCCCCGATGCTGCTGCCAGGTCTGCCAGAGGCCCTCCAGGTAGCTGCCCACGAAGTTGGCGGTATTGGGCTCGGAACCATCTGCAAGCACCTGGATGGCAGCCCCGCCATGACCTTCGGCGAGCTGGGCGCCGAAGTCGCTGCGCACCACCACCACCCCGCGCAGTTTCCCCTGGGCCATCCGCTCGAGCAGCGCCGCCCTCGACGGGCCGACCTCCACCACGAAATTGCTTGAGGCCTTGAGGGTCTGCTCGAACTGGACCGCGGCGGGCCCATGGTCTTCCATGAGGAGCCCCAGCCCCAACCGGCTGGAGTCGAGGTTGAGGGCATAGCCGAACACGAACAGCAGCATGACCGGCATGACAAAGGCCACCAGGATGCTGCTGGGATCCCGGACGATCTGGAAGGTCTCCTTGAGGCACAGGGCCCGCAGGCGGCGCAGGCTGACGGCCCTCATGAGGCCACTCCATCCAGCTCGGACTGGAAGGCCTGAATGAGGTGGATGAATGCGTCCTCCATGGTGGGATCGGGGCACGCCTCCGAGACGGAATCGCGCTTGAGCTGGTCCGGCGTGCCCAGGGCGATGAGCTTGCCCCGATAGACCAGGCCGATGCGATCGCAGTACTCCGCCTCGTCCATGAAGTGGGTCGTCACCATGATGGTCACGCCCTTCTGGGCGAGGGCATTGATGTGGGTCCAGAACTCCCGGCGGGTGATGGGGTCCACCCCCGATGTCGGTTCATCCAGGAAGAGGATTTCCGGCTCGTGCATCAGGGCGCAGGCCAGGGCCAGGCGCTGCTTGAAGCCCAGGGGCAGGTCCAGCGTCCGTTGGGGCAGCCAGGGACCCAGATCGAAGGCCTCGATCATCTCGTCGATCTTGAGGCGCTGACCGGCCCCCTGAAGGCCGTAGACGCCAGAGAAGAACTCCAGGTTTTCCCGGACCGTGAGTTGGGTGTAGAGGGAGAACTTCTGGGCCATGTAGCCAAGACGCTGCCGGGCCGCGGAGGGACTTTCCTTGAGGTCGATGCCCATGACCAGGGCCTGGCCTTCGGTGGGCTTGAGAAGACCGCACTCCATCTTGAAGGTGGTGGACTTGCCGGCGCCGTTGGGGCCCAGCAGGCCGAACACCTCGCCCTTGGTTACGCGGAAGGTCACGGCATCGGTGGCGGTGAAATCGCCGAAGCGCTTGGTCAGCTCCTTGGCCTCGATGACCGCCTGGGGATCCAAGTCCGCGTGCAGTTCCACCTCCCGGGTCACCTCCGCCAGAGGAGAGTCCCCGCCCGGGCCACCGCCCAGGAGGCTGATGAAGGCGTCCTCCAGTCGGGGGGCGACTTCCACCAAGGTGGCTTCGGGGCCCGCCTGGATGAGGCTCAGGTCCGGCCGTTGGCCGGCATCCCGAAGCACCAGGCGGACCTGGTCGCCCTGGATGACGCCATCGATGACCTCCGGCGCCCGCAGGGCCCGCTGGAGCACGTCCCGGCGGGGCGCCGCCAGCTTCGTCAGGTGAAGCGAGCGGCCCTGCATGGCCCCCATCAGGTCCCGGGGCGTGCCCTCGGCCAAAATCCGGCCCTCGTTCATCAAGCGGACGTCGTCACAGAGCTCAGCCTCATCCAGGTAGGCGGTGCTCCACACGATGGTCAGGCCGCCCCGGGCCAGCTCCCGGACCATCCGCCACAGCTCCCGCCGGGAGATGGGATCCACGCCGACGCCGGGCTCGTCCAGCAGCAGCACCTTCGGCGTGCCCAGCAGGCTGCAGGCCAGGCCCAGCTTCTGCTTCATGCCACCGGAGAGTTTCCCGGCCAGGCGATCGGTGAAAGGAGCGAGGTCCGTGAAGGCCAGCATCTGCTCGAAGCTTTTGCGCCGGCCTTCCCCCACGACATTGCGGAGGTCGGCATAGAGGTTCAGGTTCTCCTGCACGCTCAGGTCCTCATAGAGCCCGAACTTCTGAGGCATGTAGCCGATCAGGTCCCTCAGGGGGGCATCCGTGAGCGGATCCTGACCCAGGACCCGCACCGCGCCGGAGGTGGGGGCGAGGAGCCCGGCCAGCGTGCGCAGCAGGGTGGTCTTGCCGGCGCCATCGGGGCCCACGAGACCCGTGATGGTCCCGGGGGCGATCCAGGTCTCGATGTGGTCCAGCGCGGGAGGGCCATCCAGGACGAAACGCTTTACCAGATCCCTCACCTCGATCGCCACACCTCCCTCTGGATGGGGTCGGGGAGGGCCCTCCGCCCTCCGCGCATGGGCGCGAGAGGTCATCGGACCCGTCTCACGGTGACGGGCATGCCCTGGCGCAGCTGGCTGTCCGGATCCGTCACCACGATGCGCAGGCGATAGACCAGGGAGGTGCGGAGGTCTGCCGTCTCCACCGACTTGGGCGTGAACTCCGCCGTGGGGGACACGAAGCCCACCACCCCGTGGTAGGGCTGGTCGGGTCGGGAATCGGTGGTCAGGATGACCTTCGTGCTTGGGGGGAAGCGGCCCAGCATGGGTTCACTGACATAGGCGATGGTCCAGACGGGCGACGTGAGGGAGAGGCTGAAGGCGGGCGCTCCCGCCTGGACCATGTTCCCCTTCTCGATGGCTCGGGTGAGGATGATCCCGTCGCTGGGGGCCACCAGGGTGGCGTCCTTCAGGGCGAGGCTGGCGGCCGCCACTTGGGCCTGGGCCTGGCGGAGCTGGGCGTCGGATTCGGCGACCTCCTCCTGGCGGAATCCGGTGGTCATCTGGTGCGTCTGCTGCTCGGTGACTCGGACCTGAGCGGCGGCCTGGTCCCGGGCCGAGCGGGCGGCATCCAGGCTGCGCTGCGTCGAGGCACCTTCCGGGGCCAGCGTGCTCTGGCGGGCCAGGTTGGCCTCGGTCTCGGCCAGAACCGCCTGGGCCGCCTCCAGGCGGGCCCTGGTCTCCGCAATATCCTCCGGGCGGTAGCCCCTGTGCATCAGGGCGTTGCGCGCCGCCAGCGCCGCCACGGCGGCCTCGGCGCTGCGGAGGGAATTCTGCAGGGGTTCCGGGTCGAGGGTGGCGAGGACATCTCCGGCCTTTACCGTGGCCCCTTCGTCCACCTTGAGGCTCTCGACGCGCCCCCCCACCCGGAAGGCGAGGCTGGCTTCCCGGATGTCCACATTGCCGTAGAGGGTGCCATTGCGCTCTTCGGCGTGGATCCTGCGGTAGATCCCATACCCGACTGCGCCCAGGGTCAACAGGGCGATGGGGATGAGGATGGCTTTCTTGTTCATGGATGGCCTCGGCTAAAGGGTGGGATCGGGCAGGGGGGGCAGGGGCGCGCTCGGGTCCCGGGCGACGCCGCGCCAGAAGAGGTCGAACCAGGCATGCATGCCGGCCACGACGGCTTCCTCCGAGGGAAGGTCCATGAACCGGGGCAGCACGACGGGGGCCACATCCAGGATCTCGAGCTGCATCTTCACCAGGAAGAAGGTCGCCAGCATGGGGTGGAGCCCGGGTCGCAGCTCGCCGCGCTCGAGCCCCTGCTCGAAGACCCGGCGGATGGCGGTGACGACGGGCCGCATCTGCCCTTCGATGAGGCCGGTGACGCCTTCGGCCCCTTTCGCGATCTCGCCCCGCACCAGGGCCCGGATCCCTGGATCCTGGCTCAAATGGCGGTGGTAGATCAGCAGCACGTCCCAGAGGCGCTGGGCCGTGGGGCGCAGGTCGCTGGCCGCTGATAAGCGCTCCACGTCCTTGAGGACCTTCGGGAAGCGTCGCTGGAGGAGGGCAGCAAAGAGGGCCTCCTTGCTGGCGAAGTGGTAGTAGATCAGGGCCGGGTCGCAGCCCGCCCGGCGCGCGATGGCCCGCAGGCTGGCAGCCTGGAGCCCCGCCTCGGCGAACACGGCCTGGGCGGCGTCCAGGAGCTGGTCGGGATCGACTTTGGTGGGCTTGGGTCCCCGGGGTCTGGCAGGCGTTGCGATCATGGGCATCCAATTCAACTGGTGTTGAATTATGGGGAGTCCCTCAATCCGAGACAAGGGTTATTTCATCAATTGTTGAAATTTCGGCGATCCATCAAAAAGCCCCCAGAAACCGGGGGCTTTTCATGGGAACACCGGCCCTTTACTCGCCGGAGATGGGAACCACGGTGGTGTCTTCGATGGTGAGGATTTCCGCCTCCTCGAAGGCGATGCGGTTTTCCTCGACCTCGGCCACGGCCACCTGGCCCCAGAAGGAGGCGAGCTTAGGCGCGTCCTGGGCCTGGCCGTGCTTGTTCACGGGCACGACCACCTCGACCTTGGGAAAGGCGCCCCGCTGCAGCTGTTCGCAGCGCTTGCCTGCGATCACCACGAAGCGGTACTTGTTGGCGATTTCATCGGGAACACGAACAATGGTGCGCTGGGTCATGGGCACTCCGAACCTGGAAGTCTAACACCAGGGAGCCTTGCGGGCAATGATTGAAGGTAGGATGAAGGGTTTTCCCGGGAGGGACCATGGAACGGGGCAGGCTCTGGCGATCGGCCTTCGGGAACAATGTGCGGCTCCTGGAAATGAACGGGACCGGGCTCACGCCGGAAATGGCCTCCCAGCGGTCCGCCAACGGCGTGGCCTCGGCCGCCTGGATCCTGGGGCACATGATTTCCATGCGCCGGCGGATCGTAAGGCTGGCCGGCGGGGATCTCCTCGAGGACCCAGCCTGGGAGCAGCATTATGCCCGGGGGGGGCCGGGGGCCAAGGCCCACCTGAGCTGGCCGGAGCTGGTGGAGGCCTTCCAGGCCGCGGACCAGGCGCTCAAGGCGGCCTTCCAGCAACTGGCCGACTGGGACCGCCCGACCACGAACCCGGCCCTGGGGGTGGAGCAGCCCCTCGAGCAGGTGCTGGCCTTCCTGTTCATGCACGAGTGCTACCACCTGGGGCAGATCGGGATCATCCGCAAGCTGCACGGCCTGCCTGGAGCCATCTGATGAAGATCATCCTCGGAATCACGGGCGGCGTGGCGGCCTACAAAGCTGCGGATCTGGCCCGGCTGCTGGTCAACCAGGGCCACCGGGTCCGCTGCATCCTGACCGGGGCCGGCGCGCGGTTCATCACGCCGCTCACCCTCTCGAGCCTGACCGGCGAGCCCTGCTACGGCGCCAATCCCGACCAGGGCGAGTGGCGGGCGAACCCCAGCATCGAGCACATCGAACTGGCCCGGTGGGCCGATCTGGTGGCGGTGGTGCCCGCCACGGCGAACATCCTGGGCAAGGCCGCCAACGGCCTGGCCAGCGACCTGCTCAGCACGGTGCTGCTGGCCACGCGGGCTCCGGTCCTCTGGGCCCCGGCCATGAACACGGGCATGTGGGAGCATCCCGCGGTGCAGGCCAACCTGACCCGGCTGCGTTCCTTCGGCCACGCGGTGGTGGAGCCGGGCGAGGGCATCCTGGCCTGCGGGGAGGAGGGCTCGGGCAAGCTGGCCGAGGTGGCCGCCATCGCCGAGGCCATCCAGGTCCATGGCACGCCCAAGCTGCCGGGTCTCAGCGGCCGGCGGGTGCTCATCACGGCGGGTCCCACCCGGGAGGACCTGGACCCGGTCCGGACCCTCACCAACCGCAGCAGCGGCACCATGGGCATCGAGCTAGCCCGGGCCTTCAGGGACGCGGGGGCGAAGGTGCGGCTGGTGCTGGGGGGGGATGGTCCGGCCCCCTGGGGTGTGGAGACGACCCGGGTCCGCAGCGCCCAGGAGATGCTGGAGGCCTGCCTGGCTCGCTGGGCGGATTCAGACGGCCTGGTCGCCGCCGCCGCCGTGGCCGACCAGAGACCCGAAGCCGTATCTCCCGAGAAGGTCAAGAAGGGCGATGGGCCGGAGACCCTGGTCCTGGTGAGGACGCCCGACATCCTGGCGCAGCTTTCCGCGGCGCGGCGACCCGACCAGTGGGTCCTCGGCTTCGCGGCCGAAAGCGAAAACCACCTGAACCATGCCCTGGCCAAGCTGAAGAAAAAGGGCCTGGACGCCGTGCTGGTGAACGACATCCAGGGGGGCCGGGGCTTCGGGGCCCAGGCCAATACGCTCACGCCCCTCACCGCCCAGGGCCCCCATCCGCCCCTCGGGCCGCTGGCCAAGGACCAGCTGGCGCAGGCCGTGGTGCAGTGGTGGGCGCAAAGGCTGGAGGCCAGGCCCGACTAGGGTTTAGGGACGGATCCCGTTCGCCTCAGAGGGCCGGATCCATCCAGGGAAGCACTTCGCTGGGCCGCCCGGCCACGTTGCCCAGGCGCACGGCGACGACCACGATCCAACCCTGGGAGCGCTGGAGGGAACCCAGGTCCAGGACAAGGGTTCCGCCGGGCCCGGGCAGGTCGGGACGCCGACGTTCCAGCACCACTTCGCCACGGCTGAAGACTTCCTCGGGGGTGGGCTTGGTGAGTCCCAGGGGCAGGTAGAGGACCCGCACGCTCTCGATCCCGACGAGGGAAGCCCCCTTCGCATCCGTCAATGGCAGCACCATCCGGAGCTTCCGCAGAGCCTCGAGGTGCACTTCCATGGCCTGGGCGGCGGCTCGGGGCCGGGGAATGGGATCGCCTTTCCGCCCGCAGTGGATCGAGATGACACTGAGGGTGATCGCAAGCACCGGGTTTGTTAGGCTGAGGAAACGCATCCCACCCATCATGCCCGAATCCGAGGTTCACCCATGCCCGTGACCAAGATCCTCATCGCCAACCGGGGGGACGATGGCCCCTCCGCGATCGAGCGGAGCGAGGGAGCGGGAGCGAAGCGATCGGGGCCAGGTCCCCGCGCAGGCCAGCGATTTGAATCCAGCAGGAAAGGTTGACCCCATGTCCGTGACCAAGATCCTCATCGCCAACCGAGGGGAAATCGCGGTCCGTGTGATTCGCACCTGCCGCGAGATGGGCATCCCCACGGTGGCGGTCTACTCCGAGGCCGACCGCGGGGCCCTTCACGTGCGGATGGCCACCGAGGCCTACTGCATCGGTCCGGCTGCGGCGCGGGAGAGCTACCTGGTGCTCGAGAAGATCCTGGATGTCTGCAAGCGCAGCGGTGCCGACGCGGTGCATCCGGGCTACGGGTTCCTTTCGGAGAATGCCGAAGCGGCCAGGGCCTTCGAGGCCGCGGGCATCACCTTCATCGGCCCCCGACCCGACTGCATCGTGAGCATGGGGTCGAAGACCGCGGCCCGCGAGGTGGCCATCGCGGCTGGCTGTCCCGTGGTGCCGGGCATCCAGGAGACCATGGCCGACGAGGAGCTGCTGGAGGCCTCGAAGAAGATCGGCTTCCCCGTGATGCTGAAGGCCGCCATGGGCGGTGGCGGCAAGGGCATGCGCCTCGTGACCCATCCCGACGAGTTCACCTCCTCCCTGGCCCGGGCCCGGGGCGAGGCCCTTTCGTCCTTCGGGGACGACAGCGTGTACGTGGAAAAGGCCATCGTCCAGCCCCGCCACATCGAGATCCAGGTCTTTTCAGACACGCACGGGAACCACGTCTACATGCACGAGCGCGAATGCTCCGTGCAGCGGCGCCACCAGAAGGTCATCGAGGAGGCCCCCAGTCCCCACGTGACGCCGGAGATGCGCAAGGCCATGGGCGAGGCGGCCCTCAAGGTCGCCCGGGCCGTGAACTACGTGGGCGCAGGCACCGTGGAATTCCTGGCGGATGCCGACCGCCATTTCTACTTCCTGGAGATGAACACCCGCCTGCAGGTGGAGCATCCCGTCACCGAATGGATCACGGGCCTCGACCTCGTGAAGTGGCAGATCCTCGTGGCCCGGGGCGAGAAGCTGCCCCTGACCCAGGAGGAGATCCCCCTCAATGGATGGGCGATGGAATGCCGCGTCTATGCGGAGGATCCCGACAAGAACTTCATGCCGAGCCCGGGGAAGATCACCTTCCTGCGCACGCCCAGCGGGCGGAATGTGCGCGACGACAGCGGCGTCTACGAAGGGGCCGAGGTCCCGATGTTCTACGACCCCATGATCAGCAAGCTGAGCACCTGGGGCTCCACCCGGCTGGAGGCCATCGATCGCATGCGCACGGCCCTGAGCGAGTACCGCATCGGGGGCATCCGCCACAACATCGCCTTCCACCAGGCCTTGATGGAGTACGGACCCTTCCGCGAGGGCGCCCTGCACACGGGCATCCTCGACAAGCCCTTTTGGAAACGGAAAGGGCAGGGCCCCGACCTGAAGTTCGCCGTGGCCGCCGCCATGCTGCATGAACTTGAAATGGAACAGCGCCGAGCCACCCAGCCAGCGACCGGTGGGGATGGCAAGCCCGATGCATGGAAACAATGGGGCCGGTTCAACCGACTGTAGCTGAGGAGCGACACCGTCATGAAACGCACCCTCATCCTCGGCAAGGACCAGCACGAGGTGGAACTGCTGCACCAGGGCGGCGGGACCACCCTGGTCTGGGAAGGGCAGAGCCACGCCATCGACATCTTGGAACTGGAATCCGGCTGCTATTCCATTCTCATGGATGGCCGCTCGGTGGAGGTCCGGCTGGATCAGGCCAAGTCCCCGGATCCGGAGGCCCACGCCTACAACGCCATGCTCCATGACGGCGCCTACCATTTCGCCCTCGTCGATCCCCGGCGGGCCCTGCTTTCCGGAAGCGGTAGCGCCGGGGCCGGAGGGGGGCTGCTCATGTCGCCCATGCCCGGGAAGATCGTGAAGCTCCTCGTCAAGGCCGGCGACCAGGTCCAGGAGGGCCAGACCCTCCTCGTCATGGAGGCCATGAAGATGCAGAACGAGCTGAAGACCAGCACCCCGGGGACCGTCACGATCGTGCACGTCCAGGAGGGCGCCACCGTGGAGACGGGGGCCTCACTGGTCACCGTGGTGGCACCCGAGGCTTGACCATGGGGTCTCGCGTATCGCCGAAGGCAGTCTAATTTTTGGATGTGCAAACGCTAATACGAGCAATTCTCAATTTTAGCTTGATGCTTTTTGGTTGCACCGCCTTCTCCTCCTGGGATAGCGTGGGGCAGAGATCCCACCCAACCCTTTGGAGGACTTATGAAGCGAACCTTGCAGATCCTGCTCGCGGGATCCGCCCTGACCCTTTCAGCCCAGCAGGGGACTGCCTGGGTGGCGGGTGAACTGGGCGGCACGGCCTGGAGAAGTTCGACCAACCTGCAGGACGAGATCCACTACGGACTGAGCGCGGGGCACTGGTACACCGACCGTTGGGGACTCGACCTCCGCCTCCTCCGGAACGACCTCAAGCTGGACAGCAATCCGACCAACGTTCCTACGGGGAAGGAGACCCATCTTCTGATCTCCGGGCTCTTCAACCTCCGCCCGGGCGCGGACAACTGGTATCCCTACCTGGCGGCCGGTCTGGGGGCCACCAACCTGGATGCCCCGTACTCCCTCCAGTCCAACAGCGCCACCCGTTTCAACTACCACGCCGGGACGGGCATGATGGGCCGGCCCGCCGAGCATGTGCTGCTGGACGTCAGTGTCAAGGCGGTCCGAGTGGACCTCCCCCTCTCCTCTCATCGAACGGAAGTCCTGGCTACGCTGGGCCTGGGTTACACCTGGGGCGGCGTTCCGGCGGCGGCCCCGGCGCCGGCCCCTGTTCCCGAGGCGCAGCCCGCGCCCGCGGCCCCTGAGCCGAAGCCAGCGCCCGTGGCGCCGCCTCCTCCGCCTCCGCCTCCGCCTCCCCCGGCGCCTGAGCCGGTCAAGGAAGTCGTCGTGCCCGTGCCGCCGCCTCCGCCTGCCAAGATCGTGCTGGACGAGGCCGTGCTGCACTTCGCCAACGGCAAGGCGGAACTGGGTGCCGATGCCAAAGCCGCCATCCAGAAGGTGGCCGACGGACTCAAGGGCTACACCGGGGATTACTCCCTCGTCGTCAGCGGCCACACCTCCTCCCTGGGCGGCAAGGCCCTGAACAAGGCCCTTTCCAAGCGCAGGGCCGACGCCGTGGCCAAGGTCCTGGTGGACGCGGGCATTCCGGCCTCCAGGGTCCAGACCGTGGGCGTGGGTCCGGACAAGCCCATCGCCGACAACAAGACCAAGGAGGGCCAGGCGAGGAACCGCCGCGTGGAGATCGACGTGAAGGTCAATGACGGCAAGGCCGAGCTCCGCAAGCACGAGACCGGGACCGTCGACACGGCCGCCGCGCCCGCGCCCAAGAAGCCCGTCGGCAAGTAGCCCTGGCAATCGAGCGGCGGGGAGCCTTCCCCGCCGCTCTTTTTCTGGAGGACGCCCATGTCCCTGAAAGACGAGTTCAAGGCCTTCATCATGAAGGGCAACGTGGTCGATCTGGCGGTGGCCGTGGTCGTGGGCGCCGCCTTCGCCAAGATCGTCACCGCCTTCGTGGATGGCATCGTCATGCCCATGGTGACCTATGTGCTTCCCGCGAACATCAAGTGGGAGGAGTGGGTGCTGGGCAAGTTCCGCATCGGCGCTGTGCTGGGCGCCACGGTGAACTTCCTGATCATCGCCCTGGTGATCTTCCTGGTGCTGATCAAGTTCCTGGGCAAGTTCATCAAGAAGGAGGAGCCCCCAGCCGCCCCCACGACCAAGGAATGCCCCGCCTGCCTGGAGCAGGTGCCCCTCAAGGCCACCCGCTGCAAGCACTGCACGAGCCAGCTCTGATCGCGTTTCCAGGCATGGGAGGGCCCGGTTCGCCGGGCTCTTTCGCTTGTGGGGGCACGGTCCCCCATGGTGAACTGGACCTTCAACCCCGGGGCGCTTGGGTGCGCCCCCCGACGCACGAGGGCGCCGATGAGCGAGCAAGCTCCGGTAAAAAAGTACTCAGTCTTCCTTCCCAAGACCGACTTTCCCATGAAGGCGGACCTGCCCCAGCGCGAGCCGAAACGGCTCGAGCGCTGGAAGGCCGAGGGGCTCTACCACCGCATCGAGGCCCGGCGCCGGGCCGACAATGCCGCCGGGAAGGGCCGGGGCCGGGAAGTGCTGCATGACGGCCCGCCCTATGCCAACGGCGCCATCCACATGGGCCACGCCCTCAACAAGATCCTCAAGGACGTGGTGGTCAAGTCCCGCTGGATGGAGGGCTACGAATCGCCCTACGTGCCCGGCTGGGACTGCCACGGCCTGCCCATCGAGCACGCCGTCGAAAAGGACCTCGGGCCCAAGCGGCGCGAGATGAGCCGGGCCGACTTCCTGCAGAGGTGCCGCGCCTATGCCCAGAAGTGGATCGACACCCAGCGGACCGCCTTCCAGCGCCTGGGCGTGCTGGGCGCCTGGGAGCAGCCCTACGTGACCATGGATCCCCTCTATGAGGCGGAGACCGTGCGCCACCTGGCGAAGCTCTTCGAGAGCGGCAGCGTCACCCGCAAGCTGAAGGTGGTCCACTGGAGCTACGGCGCCCGCACGGCATTGGCCGAGGCCGAGGTCGAGTACGCGGACCGGACCAGCCCCGCCATCACCGTGGCCTTCCCCGTGGCGGATGCCAGGGCGAAGCACCTGGAACTGCCCACGCCCCTGTTCGTGCCCATCTGGACGACGACCCCCTGGACCCTGCCCAGCAACCTGGCCGTGGCCATGCACCCGGATCTCGAATACGCCGTCGTCAGGGCAGGCGATCGCCATTACCTGGTGGCCATTCCCCTCCGGGAGGATTTTGCCCGCAAGCTCGGCGTCGACCTCCACACCGTGGAGATCCGCAAGGGCAGGGAATTCCAGACCCTGGTGGCTCAGCACCCTTGGATTCCCAGGGAAAGCCCCGTCCTCCTGGCCGATTACGTCACGGCCGACACGGGCACGGGCCTGGTCCACACCGCGCCGGATCACGGCGTGGACGACTTCAACCTGGCCCACCACCTCGGTTTGCTCCAGCTCGTGGGGCCCGATGGCAAGTTCCTGCCGGCCGTGAACGATCCGGAACTCGAGGGGAAGAACATCTTCGACACCAATGCCCTGGTGGTGGACCGCCTGAGACGCGAGGGGAGCCTGCTCCACGAAGAGACCCTGACGCACAGCTATCCCCACTGCTGGCGCACCAAGACGCCCATCCTCTTCCGCGCCACGGAGCAGTGGTTCATCACCATGGATTCAGAGCTGGCGGGGAAGGGCCGCAGCCTCCGCGAGCTCGGCATCGAAGGCGTGGAGCAGACCCAGTGGGTTCCCGCCCAGGGCCAGAACCGCATCCAGGCCATGATCGCGGGCCGTCCCGACTGGTGCATCAGCCGCCAGCGGGCCTGGGGCACGCCCATCACCGTGCTGCGTTGTGAGACCTGTGGCGAGCCCCTGGTGGCCGACTCCATCTTCGAGACGGCCGCGCGGGCCATCGAACAGGGCGGCATCGAAGCCTGGGGCGAGCTGCCCGTCGAGAACCTCGTGCCCGCAGGCGCCACCTGCCGCTGCGGCTCCAAGGCCTTCCTCAAGGAAACGGACATCCTCGACGTCTGGATCGATTCCGGCGTCAGCGCCTCGGTGGTATGCGAGTCCCACCCCGAGCTGAGCCGGGGCGACTATGGCCAGTTCATCTACCTGGAGGGCTCGGACCAGCACCGGGGCTGGTTCCACAGCTCCCTGCTGTTCAACCTCGCGGCCACGGGCACCAAGCCCTACAAGCAGGTGGTCACCCACGGCTTCGTGCTGGACGGCAAGGGACAGAAGATGTCCAAGAGCCTGGGCAATGTCATCACGCCCGACGAGATCCTGAAGACCCTGGGCGCCGACATCCTGCGCTGGTGGGCCGCCAGCTGCGACTACAGCGAGGACATCCGCATCTCCAAGGAGATCCTCGACCGCAGCGCCGACGCCTACCGCAAGATCCGCAACACCCTGCGCTTCCTGCTGGGCGCCCTGGCCGACTTCGATCCAGTGAAGGACGCCGTGGCCGCCGCCGAGCTGGCCCCCCTGGACACTTGGGTGCTGGGCGCCTTCGCCCGCACCACCGCCGAGGCGCGGGACGCCTATACGCGCTTCGAGTTCCACCGCGCCACCCAGGCCATCCACGGCTTCTGTCAGCTGGAGCTCTCGGGCCGCTACTTCGAGATCATCAAGGACCGGCTCTACTGCGACGCCCTGGACTCGCCCCGCCGCCGCAGCTGCCGCCAGGCCTGCTGGGAACTGGCCCAGGGCCTCTGCACCCTGCTCGCGCCGGTGATGAGCTACACCGCCGACGAGGCCTGGGAACAGATTCCCGGTGTCGAGGGCAGTGTCCATGAGCAGCGGTTCCCGATGCTCAGCGGCCCTGCCGCCGAGTCAGAAAAAGACAAAGCCTGGGAAAAGCTGTGGGAAGTTCGCGGGGCCGTCCAGGCAGCGATGGAGCCCCACCGGGCGGCGAAGGTCATCGGCACCAGTCTGGACGCGGCGGTCCAGATCACGTTGAAAGATCAGGCCGAGTGGGATTGCCTGGATGCCATTGGCGAATCCATGGATGATCTGCTCGTGGTCTCTTCCATCGCTCGAATCGCGGATGCGAGCGCAGACAACGGCCCCATCGTCAGCGTCAGTCCCCATGAAGGCACCAAGTGCCCCCGCTGCTGGAACCACAAGGGCGGACACGGGGCGGGGGAAGACGCGGCGCTCTGTGCCCGTTGCGCGAACGTGGTGGGGGCCTAGTGCGTCGGCTGCTCTGGCTGTTCCTTCCCGCGGGCGTCCTGGCCATGGACATGGGTTCCAAGGCCTGGATCCTGAACCTCCTGGCCGAGGAGGAGTCGAAACCCGTCATCAAGGGGTTCTTCTACCTCACCCTCGGCTTCAACCGGGGCGCCATCTTCGGCAGCCTCACCTGGCTTCCCCCCACGGTCCGGTCCATCCTCTTCGCCGCGGCGGGCCTGACGGCCCTGGCCCTCATCGGCCGGATGTTCCTGGAGAAGGGCACGGCCCCCTGGGACCGGGTGGCCCTGGGCTTCATCCTGGGCGGGATCCTGGGGAACAGCCTGGACCGCTACCTCCGCGGCGCCGTGGTGGACTTCCTCGACTTCGTCTTCGGCACCTGGCACTACTGGGCCTTCAATCTCGCGGACAGCTTCATCCTCGTGGGAGTGGTTCTCTACGGCCTGCGGATGCTCATGGCACCGAAGATCGAATCGCAAATCAAAGAGAACTGACGGGGCCTACTGAGCCTCGATGGCCTTCAGAAGGGCGGGATCCTTGGGCAGCTGATCCACGGCGGCCAGGCGGGGCACCAGGCGCTTCCAGAAGGGCTCGGCGGCGAACACCCGCTTGAAGAGGGGCAGGGCCTCCTCCCGCCTGCCGCTCGAGGCCAGGGCCACGGCCTGCCAGAAGGGCATTTCCCAGATGCCCGGGGCCAGCCTGGCGGCGGCCTCGTAGGCCGTCATGGCCTCGGTCCACTTGCCGGCGGTGACGAGGCCGTCGCCCTCGTCCATGCGCCGGTAGGCGCGGCGCAGCTGGACAAGGCGACCCAGCTCTGCGAGGGGATCCGGGCTGTCCTCCACGCGCAGGTCGAACAGCCGATCGTTCCAGGGCTGTCCCGAGGCCCTGCCCTTGACGATCAGGAGGGCGGCGCTCTGGCGGCCCCGGATGTCGCCGCCCTCGGCCTGGGCGGCGCGGAGGGCCGCCAGCAGGCGGTCCGCAAGATCGCCTGTGGCGGTCCGGTAGGCCTTGGCCATGGCCGGCCAGACCGTGGCCTGGTCCATGAGGTTGGCCTCCACCGTGAACCCCTCGCCCACCTCGTGGCCCGCGGCCTGGATGCATTTGGCGCCGGTGTGCGCCGCGGCCCGCCCCTGGGCATCCACCATGGCGACCTGGCGGACCTCGCGATCGGCGTCGGCCGCCAGCAGCGCCTTCAGGGCCTCCGGCGCGGACTTGCCCCCCTTCATGAGGGCGAGACCGAGGGCGCCGTAGGTCGGCTCGGTGAAGCTCTGAGTGGCGATGGCGCCCACGCCCGCCTCGGCCCAGGGCACGGAACTTCCCACGGAAAACCAGTGGCTCTGCACCGCCACGCCCAGGTCCCCCGTGACCGGATCCCGGGCCACGATGGAATAGGTGTGAACGGGGCGGTGGGGGACTTCGCCTGCGGCGGCGGGAAGGGCCAGGAAGGCCGCGAGGAGAAGGGGGACGAGGCGCATGGGGGCTCCGGTCGGGCTGGATGGCGACCTTCATCCTAATCCCGCCACCCTGGAGCACTGGTACGATGGTTCCCATGCGCCGAACCCTGGTCCTCTCGTCCCTCCTGCTGCTCGCATCGGCCGCGCCGGCCCAGGATGCCTACCGGGCCTCCGTGGAGGCCTGGCATGCGCAGCGCATCGCCCGGCTCCGGGCGGAGGACGGCTGGCTCACCCTCATCGGCCTGGACTGGCTGAAGCCCGGGGAGAACCCGCTCGGCTCGGCACCGGGATCCGCGGTGCTGCTGCCGGACTGGGCCGCTCCCGCCCGGGCGGGACTGTTCCTCCTGGAGGGGGCCACGGTGCGGTTCCGGCCCCTTCCCGGCAGCGGCCTCCTCTTGAACGGGCAGCCGGCGGGCGAGGCCGTCCTGACCTCCGATGCGGAGGGGAAGCCGGACCTCCTGCAGGCAGGCCGGGTGCGGTTCTATGTCATCCGCCGGGGGGACCGCTTCGGGGTCCGCATCAAGGATCCCGAAGCGCCCATCCGCCAGGCCTTCCAGGGCGTGCCTCGCTACCCCGTGGATCCCGCCTGGCGCGTGGAGGCGGATTTCCTCCCCTATGCGACGCCGCAGGTCCGCCCCATCCCCACGGTGCTGGGGACCGTGGAACCCATGACGGTGCCGGGGCTGCTGAGGTTCAAGGTGGGGAGCCGGGAAGTCACCCTGGAGCCCGTGATCGAGGACCCTGAGCATCCGGAACTGTTCCTCATCTTCCGGGACGCCACCAGCGCCCACGGGACCTATCCGGCCGGACGGTTCCTCTATGCCGACATGCCGAAGGACGGCAAGGTGGTCCTGGACTTCAACCGCGCCGTGAATCCGCCCTGCGCCTTCACGCGGTTCGCCACCTGCCCCCTGCCGCCGAAGCAGAACCAGCTGACCCTCGCCATTCCCGCCGGCGAGAAGGACCCGGGTCTGCACTGAGGACCCCAGGCCGCCTCATTCCCGGGTGAAGAGATCGGGCTCCCGGCTATTCCCGGAGGGACTGGGTGCGGCCTTCCTCGGAGACCCCGGGGCAGGCGCGGCCCGCTTCCGGGAGCTCCACCACGAAGACACTCCCCTTGGGCCGGTTTTCCTCCACCCAGATCTGCCCTTCATGGGCTTCGGCCACGAGGCGGCAGAAGGCCAGGCCGAGCCCCGAACCGGAGCGGGAGAGGTCCCCCCGTTCTTCGAGACGGACGAATTTCCCGAAGATCCGGGCCCGCATGTCCTCGGGGATTCCCTGTCCCTGGTCCTGCACTTCGAGGCGGATGCTGTTTCCCGCAGACCGGGCTTCGATCCGGGTCTGGCTGCCCGAAGAAGAATATTTCAACGCATTGTCGAGGAGGTTCAGCAGGAGCCTCCGCAGGAACTCCGGATCCGCCTCGACCTCCAGGTCGGACGGACAGTCCCAGGACAGGTCGTGGTGCTGGTGCCGGGCGAGGGATTCCACCTCTTTGAGCAGGCTCGGAATCCACGTGCTCAGCGGGATCTGGGTCTTGTGAAGCTCCAGTCCGACCTGCTCGGCACGCCCGATATCCAGGATGTTCTGGATCATCCGCCCCATGGCGCGGGCCGTGTCCCGGAGCCGGTGCAGCTGGACCTGGGAGGAGGGAGGGCCGCCGGTGCCGGCGTCCATGAGCTCCAGGCCCATCTGGATGGCGGCCAGGGGGTTCTTCAGATCGTGCACGATGAACTCGAAGAGCTGTTCCCGCTGCTTCTGGAGGTCCAGCAGGTTGTCCCGTTCGGCCTGGACTTCCGCCTGGAGCCGCTTGAGCCGCATGAGGCTGCGGATCCTGATGATCAGCTCCGCCGAATGGATGGGCTTGCGCAGGATGTCATCCCCCTTGACCCGCAGGGCCTGGGAATGGATCTCCGGTCGTTCGTCGCCGGTCAGGAAGATGATGGGGAGCAGGTCGCCGTGGGGCCGCTCGCGGATGTGGCGGCACACTTCCAGCCCATCCATGCCGGGCATCTGGATGTCCAGGAGGACCACTTCCGGCCGGTAGGAGGAGAGGAGCTCGATGGCCTCGGCGCCCCCCTCGGCGGTCTCCACCTGGTAGTAGCCGCGCTCCAGCATGGCCCGCAGGCTCCGGCGCGCCAGCGCATCGTCATCGACGACGAGGATCCGGGCCCCGTGATCCGCCCGGCGAAACGAAATGGACTGCTGCTCCATGCCCGACCTCGATAGGCTCTTCGGCATCCAGCCCGAGGGACAATAGCTTTGATATGAAGGGTGAAAACAGGCCCTAGCCCTTCACCACCCCGTCCACATAGACCCACCGGCCCTGTTCCCTGGCGAAGGCGCTGGTCTCGATGTGCAGGCTGCGCCGGCCGTTGGCCTGGAGGCTCGCGTGGAAGGTGACGATGCCCGTGTCGTCGGCCCTTTCGCCCTTCTCCTTGCGGACGATCTTCAGGCCCACACAGCTGACGGACTTGCAGTACTCGGCGAGTTCCTCCCGATTCTCATCGGCGCGCTTGGCCTCGGCCCGGGTGGCGATCAGGTAGTCCACCTTGGCCAGGGCATAGGCGGAAAAGCGCGAGCGCATGAGCTGTTCGGCGGTCTC
>JARLGO010000133.1 GCA_031292655.1 Geothrix sp. | reverse complement strand
CCAGGGCGCCGTCATCCAGCACCACCCGTAGTCCGGGTAGTACGCATACATGCTGGGAGTGGAGCCATCCTCGGGCGCGTAGGTGTAGTCGTCCCCGTAGGGCATCCACACCCAGCCGTACTGGGCGGTATGGACCCACTGGCCCGTTTCAGTCGGTTCCTGCCGGGGTGGGGGCTGTTGGGACTCCGGTGGGGCGGGCAGCACCGCCGGAGGCGGCGGGGGCTGCTTGGGCGGCGGGTTCGAATCGACTGCGCCGGATCCGGAGCTCCGGACTGGTTCGTCCGAAGCGGCCGTCGCGGGCACGACCGCCAGGGTCGTGATGAGGACCAGGGCCTTCATGGTGGGTTTCATTGGCCACTCCTCAATGGATTAGACAGAGATCTCTCGGTCTGGGTTACGGATTTCTGATGGCAGGGGCCTATCTGCGGCCCCGGGGCCGCGAGGGAATGGAGGGCATGCGGTGGGACGGCGGCGCGGCATGGAAGGGACGGCCGGGACGTTCCAGCCTCCGATCGCCGTACCGGGGCGGACCGACCTGGTAGCCACCGCCCCAACCGCCGTAATCGTAACCATAGGGCTCATAGAAATCCCCCGGGTACCCGAAGCCGTCGCCGAAATCGTCGCCATAGTCGATGGCCACGGATCCGCCGTAGCCCGCCTCCGGGAAGGCACAGCCGCAGAGCACCACGAGCAGCAGCACCGCGAGGGCCGGCTTCCAGGCCGTGACAGGAAGGGCGCTATCAGAGGAGTTCCTGTTCATTTCGGCCCCCCCTTGCTGTCGCTATCCGACCATTCCATGAGGCCGATGGGCGCCCCCGCCGGATCGGCCACGACCGCTGCCCGGCCGCCATGGCGGTCGAGGTGCGGCTTGACCAGGATCCGGCCGCCCAGTCCCACCGCCTTGGCCGCCGCCGCGCTGGTGTCAGCCACGCGCACGAAGTTGAGCCAGTGCGGATGGTGGCGGGTGGGATCTCCCGGGAGGGTGTTGGCGCTCGCCCGGGCGTAATCCTCGCTCGAGAAGATCACATGGTCCGCCCCGTCCTCGTTGGGCAGGTCGAACACCTCGTAATGGAACAGGTTCTGATAAAAGACCGCATCCCGGGCGGGGTCGCGTGCCAGCAGCGAACTCCAGATCCATTCTCCGGGGGCGGCGAGGAAGTCGGAGGGGTCGCCGGTGCTGGAGGCCAGCACCGCGAACACCGCCCCCTCCGGATCGGCCAGCACGGCCTGGCGGCCCCGACCCGGGTAGGTCTTCGGCTCCGACACGACCTTGGCGCCCTCCTTGAGCGCCGTCCGCCTGGCCGCATCGACATCGCCCACCGCGAAAAACGTCAACCAGGCGGACGGGTGGTGCGCGCCGGGCGCTGCCGTCCGCTGCAGCAGGCCCCCCACGGGATGACCGCCAAGGGAGGCGACGACGTAGCGCGTGCTGCGGGTGGGAAGGGTTTCAAAGGTCCACCCGAACATGCCGCCATAGAAGCGTTCGGCCGCCGCGAGGTCGGGCGTGACCAGATCCGCCCAGATCATCTTTCCCGGATGGTGCTCGATGGGCTTGGCATCCCCCAGGGCCGGCCATTCCCTCGGCACTCCCCCCATCATCGGCCGCGCCGCGCCCATGCCCAGCAGGGCCATGAGGGCCAGTACCGCGGCGCGACGAATTCCCAGGAACGGATGGTTCATCTCAGGTACTCCTTGGGTTCCCCGGCTCGCGGTTCGCCATTCAGGGGTGGGGCCTTCGGTTCGGCCAGGCGGCCTGGCCCCAATGTCGGGTCGGACCGGCGGAGGATCCATGGGGCCAGGACCCATCCGAGGTGGTTCATCGTCCACCGTCCGGGGCCAGGGCCTGGATGATCCGGGCCTCCTGGAGAAGCTCCCGCAGTACCCTCTCCTCCTTGGGGGTGAGCGCGGGATCCTTGAGCCGGGCCAGGATGATCCCCTCCAGCCTCGTGGCTGTCCTGAGGGTCCGCTCCCAGGTCGATTCCATGGGGGTGGATTCCCCCTCCCGCCCCTTGGCGGGGCCGGTCTCGCGGGAAGGACCCGCGCCCTGAGCCCGGCTCATGGCAGGCCTGCCAAGGCGCGAGCCACCGGAACGGAAGAGTTGGCCGCTCGGTAACCAGAACTGAATCCATCCACCCTGCGTCTGCTCATGGCCGCGGCTCCCTTTGGCACCGCCTGCAATTCATGAAACATAAAGCAACGAATATACCTACATCTAAATTAATTTATTATTATATTTATGACTAATCATACCCTTCATAAACGGAGATTGTCCCGCAAGGAAGGGGAAATAATCCCGTCGTCATCCGGGAGGGGCCGCCGATCCGAAGGTCCAGTGAAATCAGTCCGGGATCACATCCACCATGTGGGGCAGCACCAGGACGGGGCAGGAGGCCATCCGGATTAGGGCCGCGGCCACGCTGGACTGGACCAGGCGGTCCAGCCCCTTCCGGCTGTGGCTGCCCAGGATGATGAGATCGAAGCCCTCCTCCCTGGCCAATCGGCTGACTTCCTCCTCGACGACCCCGAGGGTCAGGCGGGCCCTGACCCGGATCCCGCTGGCCGCGAGGTTCTTGAGGAGGCCCATCATGGCCCGAGCCGTGCGCCAGTGTTCCAGCTTCGGATCCTGGTCATCGGCCAGTTCCAGGACCTCGGGTCCGTGGTATCCCGAGGACTCGAAGACATGGATCAACTCCACCTGGGCCCCGAAGGCCAGGGCGACCTGTCGCGCCAGATCCACGATGGGGGTGGCCACCAGATCGGAGTCGATGCTCACCAGGATTTTCTGGAAGGGATTCATGCTTGCTCCTGCGTCGGGGCCTGCGGTTCCGGGGCCGAGCCCTCCTGGAGCCAGCGGTTGAGGGTCTTGGCGTCGATGTCCAGGCTTTCGGCGGTCCGGTTCTTGAGGCCGCCGCAGCGTTCCAGAGCCCACTGGGCGTACCGGTGCTGCAGCTCCCGGGCAGGGAGGACATGGGTGAAGATGTCCATGGGATTGCCGGAGTCGAACCGGATGGCCTGGGGCAGGTCATCCACATCCGCCAGCGGCCGCCGTCCCAGCACCACCATCCGCTGGACCACGTGGGAGAGCTCCCGGACATTGCCCGGCCAGGCGTAGTCCATGAACCTGGCCAGGGCGGCGGGCGTGAACCCTTCCACGGGGCTTTGGCTGAACCGGCTGCGGTAGATCCCCAGGAAATGGTCGATGAGGGGAAGGATGTCCTCCTTCCTGTGTTTCAGGGCGGGGATCTCGATGGTGACGACGTCCAGGCGATAGAGCAGATCCTCCCGGAACTGCTGCCGCTGGGCCATGTCGTGGAGGTCCCGGTGGGTGGCGGCGAGGATCCGCACATCCACCTTCCGCTCCCGGTTGGAACCGACCGGGCGCACGGTGCCCCGCTCCAGCACATGGAGGAGCTTGGCCTGGATGGCCAGGGGGAGTTCGCCGATCTCGTCCAGGAGGAGGGTGCCCCCCTCGGCTTCCGCAAACAGTCCGGAGCGGTCGGAGGTGGCCCCGGTGAAGGCCCCCTTGGCATGGCCGAACAACTCGCTCTCCAGCAGGGCCTCGGGGAGGGCCGCGCAATTGATGGAGACGAAGGAGCCCTTGGCCCGGGTGCTTCGCGCATGGATCGCGCCAGCCACCAGGCTCTTGCCCGTGCCGGTCTCGCCCTGGATGAGCACAGGCACGTCCACCACGGCCAGCCGGTTCACCAGGTCCAGCACCTCTCGCATGGCCGGGCTGGAGCCCACCAGCCCATCGATGGGCAGGTGTTCCCGCAGGGCTTTCCGCAGCCTCTGGGTCTCCTTTTGAAGGTTTTGCTCCTCGAGGGCCCGGCGCAGGAAGATCTCCAGTTCCTCCGGCGGGAAGGGCTTGGTGAGGTAGTGGTAAGCGCCCTGGCGGATGGAGTCCACGGCGGTGTCGATGGCCCCATAGGCGGTCATCACGATGACCGGCCGCCGGGGATCGAGCCGCCGGCTGGCCGCCAGCAGTTCCATGCCCCCCACGCCGTCCATGCGGAGATCCGTGACCAGCGCATCCACGCCGCCCGCCTCCAGGCGCTCCAGGGCCCGGGCCCCCGAATCCAGGGCTTCCGCCCGCCACCCGGCCTCGCTCAAGGCCTCGGCCAGCATCTCCGCCATCTCGATATGGTCGTCCACCACCAGGATGCATTCCGCCATGGCCCCTCCTCAGTTGACCGGCAGCCAGATCAGGACGCGGGTCCCGTGGGGCTGGGCCTTTTCGAATTTCAAGGTTCCCTTGTGCATTCGGACGATCTCCTTGGCGATGGCCAGGCCCAGGCCCGTCCCCTTCCCCTTGGGCTTGGTCGTGAAGAAGGGTTCCAGGACCCGCTCCACCAGGAAGTCGGGGATGCCTTTGCCCTGGTCCGCCACGACCAGACCCAGGCCCCCGGCCTCGTTCCGGGCCACCAGGTCCACCTGGGATCGGGGCAGGGAGGCATCGCAGGCATTCAGCAGGACGTTCACCAGGAGGTGCTCCAGGAGGCGGGAATCCCCCCTCAACTTGGGCAGGTCCGAGGGGGCCTCCACGTTCAAGGTCACGCCGGCCAGTTCGAAGCGGTGCAGGACCATGGCGGCAGCCGAGGCCACCAGGGCCGCCGGCTCCAGCTCCTCGGAAACCATGCCCCCTCCCCGGGCCAGGTCCAGGAAGCGCCGCACGGTGCGGTTGATCCGCTCCACCTCCTCCTGGATCGTGTGGACCAGCCGCACGGCGCGCTCATCCTCCTTGAGGCCAAGGCTCAGCTGGGCGGCCCGGCCGGAGATGACGCCCAGGGGTGTGGAGATCTCATGGGCCACCCCGGAAGCGAGGGTCAGCATGGTCGCGGCGCGACTGGCCTGGGCCAGGACCAGGTCCTTGTGCCTTCCCATCTCCTGGATCTCCATGTCCCGGGCGAGTTCAAGCTCCTTCTTCTGGAGCCGCAGGGCCCAGCGGATGAGCAGAAGCAGAAAGCCGCCGGTCAGCAGGAAGCTCAGGCTGAGGCGCCAGGTCGCATGCAGGGCGCGGTCCCGCTCCCGGAATGCGGATCCGGCCACGGCCACACTCCAGGGGCGGCCCAGGGAGTCCAGGAAGCTGACGCGTCCCAGGGCCGCCTTGCGGGTGGGGAGCCCCAGGGCCTGGGCATCGGCCCGGGAGATCAGACCGGTTCCCGTGGGACCCGTGGCGAAGATCGCCGGAGCGGCCGGAGCTCCCTGGAGGGCCACCCAGCCGCCTTCGGGCGGGCAGAGGAAGATCCGGATGGGCCGCGATCCCTCCAGCGGCCTGAGGTCCCGGAGAAGTTGATGGATGGGGGTGTCGGGCTTCACGTCCAGGCGGGACAGGACCACGGCCGCGGCCGCATCGGCCAACCCGGCCTGCTCCCGCTGGAAATCCTCCAGGGCCGCCCCGGCCTCCCGGCTCTCCATGAAGAGGTTGATCCCCAGCACGGTGCCCAGGGCCAAGACCATGGTGAGACCCAGGGTCCAAAGCCGTGTGGCGGACCGGGTCGACCTGGGGGTGGGGTGGGAAGGATTCAGGCGGCCTCCGTACTTGAAATAGGCCGAGCAAGAGTGGGGCCAAACCGTATTCTTGTTTCTCCGGCCCCATTTTCGGTTCCCAGTATTTCAGGAACGGCCTTTTTTCCCTGCCCAATAGGGATATTTTCCCTGTCTGCCCAAAAAGCGAGTACAACGCTTCCGGTGCCGCATGGACATCCCCGCTGGCACGTTTGTTGATTATTCCCTCCCTGCACCTGAAAGGCATGCGATGACGCAGATCCCTGAAGAACCCGTCACCCACGGCGAGCCGCCTCGCAACCTGCGCCTGCCCTGGCTCATCGTGGCAGGGACGGCAGTCGTCATCCTGGTGGGGGTCGGCTTGGCCTGGCGCGCCTCCAGCCGCCTGAACAAGACCCCCCTTTCGGCCTCGCCCAAGAACGTCGGCACCATCGAGGTGAAGAGTGCAACCTACCGGATCCAGCACCGGTACGTGGGCGCCCTGCTGGCCTGGAATGAATCCAAGCTCGGCCCTCAGTTTGTCTCCGGCTATGTGACCGAGGTGCGCTACCGCCCGGGGGCCGTGGTGCACAAGGGCGAGACCCTGGCGATCATCGATCCCGAAATGGCCAAGAACAAGTCCACCGCCTCCCAGAAGCAGGCCGAAGCCATCAAGGCCCAGCTCTGGGCCCTGACCCGGGAGTCGGAACGCATCCAGGGCCTGGAGAAGAAGGGCATCATCAGCGTGAACGATGCCGAGCGCAAACTGGCCGGGGTCCAGAGCGAACAGGCGAAGCTCCAGGCCGCCCAGGCCCAGATGGCGAGTTCGGACCTGGAGGTGCAGGATACGATCCAGCGGGCACCCTTTGATGGCGAAATCGCGAACCGCTATCTGGATCCAGGGGCCTTCGTGCATCCCGGCGACTTCATCCTCGAGGTCGTGGACCGATCCAAGGTCCGCTGTTCCACCGATGCCCCCGAGGAGGACCACCCCTTCCTGGCGGTGGGCCGTTCGGTCCACATGCACCTGCTGGCCAACTCCCGGGAGCTGGACGCCAAGATCTCCCGGGTCTCCCCCGGGGCCGATCCCGGCACCCGCACGATCCATTTCGAGGTCGATCTGGAGAACAAGGACCGCTCCATTCCCGTGGGGACCACCGCGGAAATGCTGATCAAGGAGTCCGAGGGCCGCAAGGTGATCCAGGTGCCCAGTTCCGCCGCGAAGGTGGAGGGCACTCGGGCGACCCTGTTCGTGATCGTGGGGGACCGGGCCCACAAGAAGGTGCTGCCCTTCCTGGGCGAAAGTGAAGGCCTGCTCTACCTGGCGCCGGACCTCCCGGAAGGCTCCAGGGTGGTGCTTGATGGACGGAACCAGCTGGAGGATGGGGACCAGGTCATCGCCCGACCCGCCACCGGCAGCGTACCTGAAGCAGGAGTCCAGCCTTGACCCGCCTTTCGCTGAGAAATCCCATCGCGATCCTGATGATCTCGATCGCGCTGATCGTATTCGCGGCCGTGGTGGTGCCGCGTCTGAGCATCGACACCTTCCCCGACCTCACGCCCCCCGTCCTGGTGGTGGGCACCCAGGCCCCCGGCCTCGGCCCCAAGGAGGTGGAAAAGACCATCACCTGGCGCATGGAGAAGTACGTGAGCGCCACCCCCGGTGTGGACCACGTGGAGAGCCGCTCCATGAACGGCCTGAGCGTGGTCATCGTGTGGTTCAAGTGGGGCACCGACCTCAACTCCGCCCAGGTCATCGCCCAGCAGCAGGTGACCTTTGCCATGGCCGCCGTGCCCAAGTCCCTGGGCATCCTGCCCCCCTTCGTGCTTCAGTACGATCCCGCCAATGCCCCGGTGGTGCAGGTGGCCGTCTACGGCACCGGCTTCACAGGCGCCCAGCTCTACGACTACGCCTTCAACAACATCGAGCCGGTGCTGGAGGGCATTTCCGGGGTGGCCAGCGCCGCGGTGAATGGCGGCACGGTCCGCCAGATCAACGTAGTGGTGGATCCCCAGCAGGCCCAGAGCCGGGGCCTCTCCACCGAGGATGTGGCCGCGGCGGTGCACAATTCCAACGCCCTGCTGCCCTCGGGTGAATTCCTCTCGCCCAACTTCGACGCCAACGTCTACACGAACGCGGTCCCCTCGAAGGTCGAGACCATCGGTGAAGCCGCCGTCAAGGTGGTCAACGGAAAGCCGGTCCTCATCAAGGACGTGGCCCGCGTGCTGGATTCCGGGGCGCCCAACACCCAGACGGTGAATGTGAACGGCCAGAACGGGGTGTACCTGAACGTGCTGCGCACGCCGGGTGGCAACACCTTGGAGATCGTGGACGCGGTCAAGGCAGCCGTGGGCCGCCTGACCAACCTGCCGCCGGGCATCAAGGTCGTGCCCATCTTCGACCAGTCCACCTTCGTCCGCACCACCTACAACGGCCTCAAGAGCGAGATCCTCCGGGCGCTGATCCTCATCGCCGCCGTCATCCTCCTCTTCCTGCAGAGCGTGCGGGGGACGATCATCGTCTCCGTGGCCATTCCGCTCTCTTTTGCCATCGCCCTGATCGTGCTTTACATGACGGGCAATTCCCTGAACGCGTTCACCCTGGGCGGCCTCACGCTGGCCATGGGACGACTCGTGGACGACGCGGTGGTGGTGCTGGAATCCATCCACCGGCACCAGAAGGAGGGCATGGACCCCTACCACGCGGCCCTGAACGGGGCCAATGCCGTGGCCCTGCCCGTGCTGGCCTCCACGGTGACGACCATCTGCGTGCTGCTGCCGGTGGTCCTGCTGGAGGGACTGGCCAAGAAGCTGTTCGCCCCCCTCGCCCTGACGGTCGCCATCTCCATGATCGCGTCCTATTTCGTGAGCATGGCCGTCACCCCCGTGGCCTGCCGGTACCTGCTGAAGCACGTCCACCCGGGCCGCCTGGCCACGCGCCTGGAGAACGCCATCAACGGGACGGCCGACGGCTATGCCGCCCTGCTCGCCAAGGTCATCACCTACCGGAAGCTGGTCCTCGGCGTGTCGGCGGTGCTGGTGCTCTTCAGTGGGATCCTGGCCGCCCGCCTCCCCAGCACCTTCTTCCCCGAGATCGACGAGAGCATGGACACGATCTACGTGCGGTTCTCCCCGGGGATCTCGCTCCAGGACGCCACCACCAGCATCAACAAGATGGGCCAGGTCCTGCAGCACGAGCTGGGCGATCAGGTGGAGCTGGTCCTCACCAACCTGGGCCTGCCCGGCGTCGCCCGGAGCGCCATCTACAGTCCCAATCCGGGGCCCAACTCGGGCTTCATCCAGCTGGCCCTGTCGGACGTGGAAAAGCGCAAGGCGAGCCAGCAGGAATTGGCGGACCAGGCCCGGGACATCCTCAACAAGAACTTCCCCGGCGTGGAATTCCTCCAGTCGCCCGGCGGCCTGGTGGCCAGCGTCTTCTCCAACGGCTACTTCTCGCCTCTGGTCCTGGAGGTCCGGAACGAGAACCTGAACAAGCTCAGCGACCAGCTCCAGGATGTGGCCGGGGTGGCACGCAAGGTGCCGGGCCTGGTGGACATGTACCCCTCCGTGGAAGTGGACTATCCGGAGGTCCACATCGACACCAACCGGCAGACGGCCGCGGAAGTCAATGTCAGCGCCCGGGCCATCGCCCAGCAGACCCTGGAATCCACCTACGGCAACATCAACACGCCCAGCGTCTGGGTCGACGAGCACAACGGGCAGACCTACTACGTGGTGACCTCCTACAACCAGATCACCGATCCCAGCAAGCTGATGGCGGTGCCGGCCTTCATGGACAAGGCGGGGCGGACGGTCACCCTGGGCGCCTACGCCACGGCCCGCCGCGCGCTGGGACCGCTCATGGTCGAGCGGAACAGCATGGAACGCGCGGGCCACATGATCATGCAGACGAAGGGCCGCGACCTGGGCAGCGCCGCCAAGGAGCTGGAGGCGCGGCTGAAGTCCGATCCGCAGACGAAAAATCTCCGCTGGCGGTTCGCCGGCGAGGTGGAGCTCATGCGCAAGACCTTCTCCGGCTTGGGCCTGGCCATCAGCTTGGCCATCATGCTGGTCTTCATGATCATGGCCTCCCAGTTCAAGTCCCTGCGGTTGCCCTTCGTGATGCTCTTCACCATCCCCGTGACCCTGGTGGGCATCGTCCTGGCCCTCATGGCCGCCGGACAGGGTTTTTCGATCACGGCCATGATGGGCATCCTCATGGTGATCGGCATCGCCGTGAGCAACGGCATCCTCATGGTGGATGACGCCAACCGGCGGCTCCTGGAAGGGGTGCCGAAGGTGCAGGCGATCCTGGAAGCCTCCCGGAGCCGGTTCGTGCCCATCGCCATGACCAGCATCGCCACGGTCATCGGCCTCATCCCGACCGCCCTGGGCATCGAGCACGGGACCGAATCCAACCAGCCCCTGGCCCTGGCCGTGGTGGGAGGACTGACCTCCTCGACGATCCTGTCGCTGTTCCTGGTGCCGGTGATGTACCTCCTCTTCGCCAAGGAACCCACCGAAGCCGAAAGGAGCGAAGCATGAAGCCTCTCCGCCTGACCCTCCTGCCCCTGCTCGTGGCAGGGATGGCCTGGGGTGCGGAGCCCGCTCCCCTGCGCCTCACCCACAGGGATGCCCTCCGCCTGGGCCTGGCCAACCTTCTCCAGGCCCGCATCGCGCGGGAAATCCGGGAACAGCTCCGCCAGGAACCGGAAGCCCAGATGGGCATCTTCGATTGGCAGCTCGCGGCTTCCGCCTCCAACGGCAAGCTGGAGTTCGGAGACATCGACCCCCGGTTCAGCGGCCTGTCCAACCTCTACCTCACGAACCTCAACACCGTCCAGGATGTCCGGACCGCGAGCCTGGGCCTGTCCAAGCTGGATGCCTTCGGCGGCACGGTCAACCTCAACTTCAGCACAGGCTACAACGCCAGTTCCTACCTGTTGAACAATCAGACCCTGCCCATAGGGCCCTCGGCAAACCTGGCCTTCGACACCCTGAATCCCTATTACGGGAGCCTCAGCCTGAGCTACACGCAACCCCTGCTCCGGGGCTTCGGCCGAGCGGCCACGGAAGCCAAGCTGCGGGCGGCCACGGAAGAAGCCAAGGGCGCCAGCGAGGGCTTCCGGACGCGCATGCAGGACCTGCTCACCCGGGTGGACAACCTCTACTGGGATCAGGTCTACGCGAGCCAGAACCTGGAGAACAAGAAGCTCGCCCTGAAGCTCGCGCAGGCGCAATTGGAGGAGGACCAGGAGCGGGTCAAATCCGAGATGCTCGCCCCCATCGAGCTCCCCCAGACCGAGGCCACCGTGGCCGAGCGGGAGAAACAGCTCCTGGCCGCCCAGGCCCTCCTGACCAATGCGCAGGCCGCCCTGCTGGAGAACCTCTTTCCCGACGGGGACCGCCCCGGTGCGCTCGAGCTGGTGGATGCCCCCGTGCCCGGGCCGGAGCCCGTGCCCCTGGCCCAGGCCAAGACCACCGCCCTGGCCCACCGGCCGGAGATCGGCCAGGCCCAGTACTCCCTGGCCGCCAATCAGAGCCTGGAGAAGGCCGCCAGCAACGCCATGCTGCCCAAGCTGGACACGCAGGTGGCCGTCATCCGGGACACCACCACCCATACCGACGTCAACGGCGTCTTCAATGACTGGTCCCAAGGGAGGTACCCGGGCTATTACGTGGGCCTCAGCTTCTCGTTCCCCCTCGAGAACCGGACCAGCCGCGCCCGGTTGGCCCAGGCCCGTTCGGCCATCCGCGGCTCCGAGTACCTGGTGAAGGACACCCTGATCAGCGTGAACCTGGACGTGGAGCGGGCCTACACGGACCTCATCACCGCCAGGAAGCAGGTCGAAGCCGCCGACAAGGCCTTGGCATTCTGGAAAGAGACGCTGGACGCGGAAATGGCCAAGCTGGAGAACGGCATGAGCACGCCCTTCTTCGTCCTGCAGCGGCAGGACCAGCTGGACCAGGCCCGCACCGCGGACCTGGAAGCGCGGATCACCGCGGAAAAGGCCCGCACGAATTTCAAGCGGGCGATGGGGACCCTGGTCGACTCCGTCAATTGAGGCCTGCCGCGGCAGCCGCCGGGCCTCCGCGAGGCACCGGCGGTGGGAACGGTCAATCGCCGAAGCAGATCCCCAGGTCGCGTCCCGTCAGGAGCGTATCGCAGTCCAGCGGGACGGCCTTCATGCGGCCGGCGACCTCCTCCAGCGGCACGTAGTTCACATTCGGAAGGGCCAGGGCCACCATGACGCCGCTGCGCCCTTCCTCCAGGGCCCGCACGGCGGCGGCCCCGAACCGCAGCGCCGCGAGGCGGTCGAAGCTCGTGGGGCTCCCCCCGCGAAGCAGATGGCCGAGCACGACCACCCGGGTGTCCTTGCCCGTGATCTCCTGGAGGGACTTGGCCACCCACTCGCCGATGCCTCCCAGGCGCTCGGCGTGACCGGCCCCCGCCTGTTCCAGCACGGCGTGCCGCCCGTTCGCGGGCGTGGCGCCCTCGGCCACCACCACCAGGGAGTACATGCGGCCGACCTGGTCCCGGGCGCGGACCTTGGCCGCGACCTGCTCCAGATCGAAGGGGATCTCGGGGATCAGGATGGCGTGGGCGCTGCCCGCGATGCCGGAATGGAGCGCGATCCAGCCCGCGTAGCGGCCCATCATCTCCACCACGATCACCCGCTGGTGGCTTTCGGCCGTGCTGTGCAGGCGGTCCAGGCATTCCGTGGCGAAGCTTACGGCCGTGTCGAAACCGAAGGTGGTATAGGTCTTGTCCAGGTCGTTGTCGATGGTCTTGGGCACGCCCACGACCCGCAGGCCCTTCTGGTGGAGGGCGTTGGCGATGGTGAGGGAGCCGTCCCCGCCGACGGATACCAGCGCGTCCAGTTCCTTGCGCGCGAAGCACTCCACGATCTCGTCCGTGCGATCCACCTCCCTCACCGAGCCGTCGGGCATCTTCATGGGGAAGCACAGGGGATTGCCTTTGTTGGTGGTCCCCAGGATCGTGCCGCCCAGGTGGCCGATGCCCCGCACCCGGTCCCGGGTCAGGCGGAACACGCCGCCCTCGGGATAGCGCTCGGGGAAGAGGATGCCGTTGTAGCCGTCGCGGATGCCGTAGCATTCCCAGTCGCGATTGGAGGCCGCGATGACCACGGCGCGGATGACGGCGTTGAGACCCGGGGCATCCCCCCCGCCCGTGGAGATTGCGATGCGTCGGATGCCGTTGGACATGGATTCCCTTCCAAAATGGATGAATGGAGGCAGATCAATTAGGGCTCATAGGGGAGGGGCACCGGAAACCCTTCCGCCTTCCAGATCTCCCGGGCGTACTCCCGGACGGTGCGGTCGATGGAGAACTTCCCCATCCCCGCCACGTTGAGGATGGACAGCCGGGCCCATTCCGAGGGGCGCCCGTAGGTGGCCGACACGCGCGCCTGGGTCTCCAGGTAGGAGGCGTAGTCGGCGCAGTGGAAATAGTGGTCCGAGTCCAGCAGGATCCTGCCGAGGGCCTGGAAGCGCCCGCCATCCAGCGTGGAGATGGTCTCGATGGCCCGCTGCAGCTCCGGGTTGGCCCGGACCCAGTCCCCGGGCTGGTAGCCGGCATCGCGGAGGCGGACGATGCCCTGTGCCGTGTTCCCGAAGATGAAGATGTTGGCCTCGCCCACTTCCTCCCTCATTTCGACATTGGCGCCATCCAGGGTGCCGATGGTGAGGGCGCCGTTGAGGGCCGCCTTCATGTTGCCGGTGCCGGAGGCCTCGGTGCCTGCGGTGGAGATCTGCTCGGAGAGCTCGGCGGCGGGGAAGACCAGCTCCGCGAGCGAGACCCGGTAGTTGGGCAGGAAGGCCAGGCTCAACCGGCCCCTGGTGGCAGGATCGGCATCGATGGCCCGGGCCATGACATTGGTGAGGTGGATGATCTGCTTGGCCACCCAGTAGGCCGGCGCGGCCTTTCCTCCGATCATGGCCACCCGGGGCACGCCGGAGTCCACGCCGTCCCGCAGGCGGTTCCAGAGGGTGGCGACGTGGAGCAGGTTCAGGAGCTGCCGCTTGTACTCGTGGATCCGCTTCACCTGGACATCGAACAGGAACTCCGGATCGAGGGTGAAGGCCTGGGTCCCCTTGGCCCAGGTGGCCAATCGCTCCTTGTTGGATCGCTTGATCCGGGTCCAGCGTTCCTGGAAGGCCGGATCCTCCGCGAAGGGCTCCAGCTCCCTCAGGGCGTCCAGATCCAGGGTCCACCTCGGTCCGATGGCCTCCGTGATCAGGTCGGCCAGGCCCGGATTGCACTTCAGGAGCCAGCGCCGGGGCGTGATGCCATTGGTCTTGTTGTTGATCCGGCCCGGAAAGAGCTCGTTCATCTCGGCGAAGGTGGAGGCCTTCAGGATGTCCGTGTGCAGCTGGGACACGCCATTGACGGAATGGCTTCCCACGATGGCGAGGTTGGCCATCCGCACGCTGTGGCCCTGGTCGACGATGGCGAGGCGCTGGAGCTTGGCGTCATCAAAGGGATAGCGGTTCCGCACGGCCACCCGGAACCGGCGATCGATCTCCTCCACGATCTCCGCATGGCGGGGCAGCAGGTTGCGCCACAGGTCCATGGGCCAGACCTCCATGGCCTCCGGAAGGATCGTGTGGTTGGTGTAGGCGCACACCTGCTGGGTCAGGGACCAGGCGAGGTCCCATTCCAGCAATTCCTGGTCCACCAGGACCCGCATCAGTTCGGGTACCACCAGGGCCGGGTGCGTGTCGTTCATCTGGATGGCCACCTTGTCCGGCAGTTCCTCCCAGCGGCGGCCCGGGCGCTTCTTGAACCGGCGGATCAGGTCCTGGAGGGTGGCCGACACGAAGAAATACTGCTGTTTCAGGCGCAGTTCCTTGCCGGCGATCTGGTCGTCCGCCGGGTAGAGGACCTTCGAGATGTTCTCGGAAACCGTCTTGTCCTCGACGGCATGGACATAATCGCCGGTGTTGAAGCGGGCCAGGTTGAATTCGCGGCTCGACCGGGCGGACCAGAGGCGCAGGGTGTTGACGGTCCCGTTGTGGAACCCGGCCACGGGCGTGTCGTAGGCCACGGCCCAGACATCCTGGGTGTCCAGCCAATCCACGCGGTAGCGCCCCTTCTCGTCCACGTAGCCGTGGGTACGGCCGTAGAACCGGACGGGGAAGAGGGCGTCGGAGCGCTGGATCTCCCAGGGATTGCCGTAGCGGAGCCAGCCGTCGGGGACCTCGGCCTGCTGGCCGTCGATGATTTTCTGATAGAAGATCCCGTACTCGTAGCGGATGCCATACCCGTAGAAGGGCAGTTCCAGGGTGGCGGCCGCATCCAGGATGCAGGCGGCCAGGCGGCCGAGCCCCCCGTTGCCCAGGCCCGCATCCCATTCCTGTTCCCCGATGTCCTCCAGCCGGTAGCCGAGTTCCTGCATGGCCCGGCCGTAGGCATCCTCCGCGCCCAGGTTCACCACATTGTTGAGCAGGGCCCTCCCCATGAGGAATTCCATGGACAGGTAGTAGACCCGCTTCGCGTCCAGGTAGTAGTAGGTGCTCTGGGTCTTGAACCAGCGCTCCATGAGCCGGTCGCGGACCGCCAGGGCCAGTCCCTGGTAGACATTGAAATCGGTGGCGGTGTGCTCATCCTTGGCGATCGAATACATCATCCGATGCGCGAAGGCCTCGATGATGCTGGGTCCATCCAGCGCCCCCGCGACAGGGGTGGGAATGGTTCGCGTTCCAACCCTCATCGCCACGCTCCTTCAGGCCAGGGCCCCGACCACCGGGACCGGCTCTCGACCCATGATGTCGCGAGCAGCTAGAAAGTGTCCGACCCCAGGAAGAGGGCCTTGAGATTGAGTGAAGGCGTGTGGGTCCGGGTGGCCATGGAGACATACTGCCTGGCCAGGGCGTCCTTGGCGGTGCCCAGGACCGTTCCCACGAGACCGAGGGCCTCGGCCTGCTTGGCCGGGGGCAGCTTCTTCAGGATCCGCAGCCAGATCGCCTCCTCCAGGACGTTGAAGGCGGTCTGCACCTCGGAGAGATCCACCCCCGCTTCGAAGCGCTCGGTGGCCACGGTGTTCGCGTGGGTGATGATGGGAGTCAGGTTGCGTTCCAGCACGGCATTGATGACCAGGTCCAGCAGGACGCCGAGCCGCTGCCGGAGCAGGTCCGGGCCGGCTTTCTCGTAGCCCTGCAGGCGGGCCCGCCGCACGGACTCGACGGCTTCGCTCAACATTTCCTGCTTGCCATCGTGCAGGACCTTTTCGAGGCTCACGGGGCGCTCCTCAGGATGGAAGGCCGCTTCGGGCCTTCATGGCAGGTTCTTCAGCGGGCACTTCCATGCTCCGTCCTGACAGATCTCCGTCAGGGCACCTCAGCATGCCAGGGCCGGCAGAAGCTGCGCCAGCAGGATCTGCATCTCCTCCATCATCTGCGACCCTGTCGCGCCTTGAAGTGGACCACCGCCCACACGAGCCCGCCGGAAGCGCTCAGGGTGGCTCCCAGGGCCACCGCACCCGTCCATCCGAAGCGGCTGAAGGCCGCGGCCGAACCCAGGGACCCTGCCGCGCCCCCGATGAAATAGCTGGTCATGTAGGCGGCCGTGAGGCGGTTCCTGGCCTCGGGGCGGATCCGGTAGATGGCGGCCTGATTGCTGATGTGCACCCCCTGGACGGCCAGGTCCAGGAGCAGTACGCCGATGAGGAAGGCCGCCATGGAATGCTGAACCAGGGCCAGGGGTGCCCAGGAGCCCAGGAGGACCAGGAGCCCTCCTCCCGTGGCCCAGTCGCCCTTCCCCCGATCGGCCAGGCGGCCCGCGCTGGAGGCCGCCAGGGCCCCGGCCACGCCCACCAGCCCGAACAGGCCGATGGTGCTCGGCGACATCCGATGGGGCGGGCCTGCCAGCAGGAAGGCCATGGAGGTCCAGAAGACGCTGAAGGTTCCGAAGGTGGCGGCCCCGAGCAGGGCCCGGATGCGCAGGACCGGTTCATCCCGGAACAGCGCGAAAATGGAAAGGAGCAACCTGAAATAGGACAGCTGCACAGGCTGGTGGTATCGAGGGAGGGCGCGCCGCAGCACGAAGGTGGCCACCACCATTCCGGCCGCCCCGGCGAAGTAGACGGTGCGCCAGCCGCCCAGCGAGGTCAGGGCCCCCGCCACCGTGCGGGCGAAGAGGATGCCCAGGAGCAGCCCGCTCATGACGGTCCCCACCACCTTGCCCCGCTTTTCCGGAGCCGCCAGCGTGGCGGCGAAGGGGACCAGGATCTGCGCCACCACGGAAAAGAGCCCCGTCAGGGCGGTCCCCACCAGCACCACGGAAAGGGCGGGAGCCAGGGCGGTGGTCAGCAGCCCCGCCGCCGACAGGAGGGCCATGAGCACGATCAGGCCCCGGCGCTCGAACAGATCGCCCAGGGGCACGAGAAACAGCAGTCCGGCGGCGTAGCCCAGCTGGGCCGTGGTCACGATGATGCCGGCCCTGGTCGTCGACAAGCCCAGATCCTTCGCCATGGTGGGCAGCAGGGGCTGGGGGAAGTAATTGCTTCCCACCGCCAGCCCCGTGGCCGTGGCCATGATCAGGACGAGCAGGGGGGAGAGCCCGGGGGGATCCGAAGGCTTCGCGGTCACCCGCCGACCCGTTCCAGGAATCGTTCCCGGCGTGCCTTGGACCAGCGGCCGCAGTAGGCCGGCCTCTGCTCCTTCACCCGCTTCAGACAGAGGAGGCAACCCGGCGTGCAGGGGTTGATCGGGTCGTGGATCTCACCCCGGGCCTTGCGGGGCCAGAGGGGATCGGCAAAGAGCACCCGGGCCAGACCCACCAGGTCGGCCATCCCGTCGCGGAGGATGGCCGCCGCCGTTTCCGGGCGCTGGATGCGTCCGGCGGCCACGACGGGAATCCCGGGAAGGGCCCGCTTGACGGCCTGGGCGAAGGGGGCCATGAAGGCTTCCTTGGCGTCGTCTTCCAGGTACCGGGGCTGCTGGAAGGCGTCGTAGCACCCGGCCATCACCGACAGGTAGGAGACCCCCGCCCCGGCGAGGGCCTGGGCGAAGGGGAGAGTGTCCGTCAGGGTCAGGCCGCCGGGCATGTATTCGTCCGCGAGGAACCGGTAGCCCACCGTGAAGGCCGCGCCGACCTCGGCCCGCACGGCGGCCAGGACCTCGAGGGGGAAGCGCATGCGCCGCGAGGCGTCGCCACCGTAGGCATCCTCGCGGAGGTTCGTGCGGGGGGAGAGGAACTGCGGGAGCAGGTAGCCCGTGCCCCCGTGCAGTTCCACGCCGTCGAACCCGGCTTCCCGCGCGCGGCGGGCCCCGGCGGCAAAGGCCCCCACGACCCGATCGATGCAGGCCTGGTCCATGGCCTGCGGCACCACGCCCCAGGTCTCGACGGGCGAGGGGGCGATCCGGTCGGGACGGTTCGCGTAGCGTCCCGCGTGGTGGATCTGCAGCACCGCGGGGATGCCGTGCCGCTGGATGGTCTGCGCCAGCCGGGCCAGCCCGGGAATGAAGCGATCCTCGGAGATGAGCAGGGTCCTGGGATTCCCGAGGCCGCAGGGCTCGACGGTCACGTTCTCCACGATCACCAGGCCCACGCCCGAGGCGGCCATCTCGTCGTAGTAGTCGAGCACCAGATCATCCACCGCGTGGTCCTCGCCGGGATAGGCGAGGTACAGCGGCAGGCTGACGATGCGGTTGGGCACCTGGAGGCTGCCGAGGCGCAGGGGGCTGAACAGCAGGCTGTCCATTCAGCCGTTCACATGGACCAGGGTGGCCT
The DNA here is from genome assembly GCA_031292655.1 of Geothrix sp. GTDB lineage: Bacteria > Acidobacteriota > Holophagae > Holophagales > Holophagaceae > Geothrix. The sequence goes on along the minus strand of JARLGO010000133.1, from coordinate 10,603 downwards.
CGGGGTACCTCGGTCCGGCGGCGATCCCGAGGGGCGCCATGGCCTCGATCTGGGCCAGGTCCTCCGGGGCGAGCACGATATCCAGGGCCGCGAGGTTCTCGTCCAGGTGGCTGCGGTGAGTGGTGCCCGGGATGGGGACGATGTCCTCCCCTCGGGCCAGCACCCAGGCCAGGGCCAGCTGGGAGGCCTGGACGCCCTTCTGGCGGGCGAGAGCCTCGATCTTCGCCACGAGGTCGAGGTTCTTCTGGAAGTTCTCCCCCTGGAACCGCGGGGCATTCCGGCGGTAGTCCCCTTCAGGGATGTCCTCCAGCGTGCGGAAGCGCGCCGTGAGGAAGCCGCGCCCGAGGGGGCTGTAGGCCACGAAGGTGATGCCCAGTTCCCGCACCGTGGGGAGGATTTCGTCCTCGGGATCCCGGGTCCAGAGCGAATATTCCGTCTGCAGGGCGGACATGGGGTGGACGGCGTGGGCCCGGCGGATGGTGGCCGGTGAGGCCTCGGAAAGCCCCAGGAATCGGACCTTCCCGGCCTTCACGAGATCGGCCATGGCCCCCACGGTTTCCTCGATGGGCACCGTCCGGTCCACCCGATGCTGGTAGTAGAGGTCGATGTGCTCCACGCCCAGGCGCCTGAGGGAGGCATCGCAGCAGGCCCGGACATAGTCGGGCCGGCCGTTCACGCCCTTGAAGCTCCCGTCCTCCCCCCGCACGTTGCCGAACTTGGTGGCCAGCACCACCTCGCTCCGGCGGCCCCGGATGGCGCGGCCCACCAGCTCCTCGTTCTTGAAGGGGCCGTACATGTCGGCGGTGTCCAGGAAGTTCAAACCCCGGTCGAGGGCATGGTGGAGGGTGGCGATGGATTCGGCCTCGGTGCCACCCTTGTAGAACTCGCTCATGCCCATGCAGCCGAGGCCCAGGGCGGAAACCGTCAGGTTGGAATGACCAAGGGCGCGGGTTTTCATGGATCCTCCTCAGCGCGGCCCGGCAGGACCGGGACGCCCATTATTCAACCATGCCGCGGGTCCGGGATACCGCATCCATCCGGGGCGGCCCGGGGCGGCCTCCGTCGCTTCGGGACGATGGCGGCGGGACCTCGAGCGGCTCACAACCACAATTCTTTTCTTATCCTGCTTTCTGGCATTCCCGGTGTTGCAGTAATCTGGCCGGGTCGGGTCGAAATGGACAGAGCTGAATTTACCGCTTTTGCGAGGGCGGCCCGCACCAATGGAGACACCCCATGCCCAATATTGCCTCGGCCCTAAAAGAGGAAATCATCCGGCTGGCCCGGAAGGAGCTGCGCAGCGAAACGGAAAGGCTGAAGAAGGCCTCGTCGCAGTACCGGTCGGACATTGCCGCCCTGAAGCGGCGGGTCGAGGCCCTGGAGAGACAGGTGTCCCATTTCGAGAAAAAGGCCAAGAGCGGCCCGCAGCCAGGGGAGGTCTCCGGCGAGGCTGCCCCCGTGCGATTCAGCGCCAAGGGGCTGGCCTCCCATCGGCAGCGCCTCGGCCTGGCCGCGGCGGAAATGGGCCTTCTCCTGGACGTTTCAGCACAGACCATCTACAACTGGGAGACCGGCAAGTCCCGGCCGCGCCAGCAGCAGTTGGCCGCCATCGCCGCCCTGCGGGGCCTGGGCAAGCGGCAGGTCAAGGCCCGACTCGCGGAACTCGCCGGTTAAGCCATTCACTTCGCCCATGGCGCAGGGGGAAATGCGGTGTCTGACCATACACAGGCTGAGAGAAAATCCACTCCAAGGTTCTCCCTCGACACCTGGGCTGTCCTGATGGCCCTCCTCGCCGCGGCCCTGATCCGCTTCGGCCTGATCCCCCGGGTCCCCTGGTAGCGGGCGGGGTGGTGGAGTCGCAACGCCCTGGGGTCCAGGGGCATCAGGAGGCCCGCCATCCTGCGCCGGGATCTGCAGCGACGACCTTCCTCCGGCTCCTTCCTGGCATCGCCCTTCTTTTTGCCATCGGCTTCGCGGGCAAACTCCTCGAAAGAACCATCAACGCCTACGCCAAGGGCCACCACCTGGCCTTCCCCAACATCGAATATGTCCTGTGGGCCATCCTCATCGGCCTGGTCATCTCCAACGTCTTCGGCCTCGCGGACATCTTCAGGCCCGGCGTCGCCACCTACGAATTCTGGCTCAAGACGGGCATCGTCCTGCTGGGCTCGCGCTTCCTTCTAGGTGATGTCTGGAAGCTGGGCGGTGTCAGCCTGCTCCTGGTGGTCCTTGAAATCACCGGTTCCCTCGCCTTCATGACGTTCCTCGGCCGGGCCTTCGGCCTCCGCCCCAAGCTCACCACGCTCCTCGCCGTCGGCTCCGCGGTTTGCGGCGTCAGCGCCATCATCGCCACCAAGGGCGCCATCGATGCGGACGAGGAGGACTCCTCCTTCGCCATCGCCGCCATCCTCGCCCTCGGCGCCATCGCCCTCTTCACCTTTCCCCTCATCGGCCACGCCCTCCATCTGTCAGATCACGCCTACGGCCTCTGGTCCGGCCTCGCCGTCGACAACACCGCCGAAGCCGCCGCCGCCGGCGCCCTCTATTCCGACGCGGCCGCCAAGCTCGCCATCCTCACCAAGACCACGCGCAACGCCCTCATCGGCTTCGTCGTCCTCGGCTACGCCATCCAGTGGGCCCGGAAGGGCCAGGCCCACGCGGTCGGCCACAAGGTCGCCTTCCTGTGGCAGAAGTTCCCGAAATTCGTCCTGGGTTTCCTGCTGATCTCCCTGCTGGCCACCGTGGGCTTCTTCACCAAGGAGCAGGACACGGCCCTGGCCAACCTGTCGCGCTGGGCCTTCCTGCTCACCTTCGCGGGCGTGGGCCTCCGCACCAACTTCCGCGAGATGCGCAAGCAGGGCCTGCGTCCCTTCGTGGTCGGCTTCATTGGCGAAGTCGCCATCGCCCTCTTCACCCTGGCGCTCGTCATCGCCACCGGGCGGGTCGGCGGATTCTGATCCACGACCACCCATCGTGCCCTCAGTCCTGCACCTGCTCCACCCTGAGGACACCCTTGGGCCTGGCAAAGACCTTGGCCTTCCAGGGCCGGGCCAGAGCCTGGGTCACATCGCTGCCCCCGCCACTCCTGGGTCTCCACGGCCTGCGCCGTTCCATCGGCGGGGCAGGTTCATGGCGGGCTCACCGCATCGGGGGAGGCCGCCCGCTGCCGGGTCCCGAGGCGGCCCGAGAGGGCGAGGATGAGGAACAGGACCGGGGGGACCAGGATGCCGGCGTCGATGGACCAGGGCTCGGGGCCCAGGATCCCGAGGATGCCCCCCACGAAGGATCCCAGCAGGGCCAAGGCGAACCATCCGAACAGGGGCCAGAATCGCGCCCTTCCGAGGCGATGGTAGAGGCCCGTCCCGAGGAGGCCCGTCAGTCCGCCGGCCAGGCCGCCGACCAGATCCTCCCCGCGCCCGCCCAGGTGATGGTTGGCCGCCAGGGCGGAGGCGACCGCCACGCCGATGAGCCCGAAGAGGCCGAAGCGCAGCAGGGTGCCGAGGGCCCGGGACAGCCGGCGCCCCCGCCCCGCCCGATGCCTCGGCCAGCCATTGCGCGGCCAGGAGGATCCCGAGAGCCGCGAGGACCAGCCCGGCCAGGGACAGGATGGACAGCAGGGCCCCCAGTCCGTCCCCCCGCAGGAGCCTTGGCACCACCAGGGCCAGGGCCACCAGCACCAGCGCCCCAAGCAGATAGAACTCATAGCGCACGAACCCTGCCTCCCGGCGCGAGGTGGAGGGATGAGAATCGTCCTTGGCTTGAGGATCCATGGGCAGCTCGAGGCGCGGAAAGGGAGGTGAGCCCCAGGATCGCAGCCCTCCCCCTCCCGTCAAGGAAAGGAACCGGCGGTGACTTGAATCAGTCGGGAATCATCCGATACTGCCTTCATCCCCAACCGATCCACTCCCTGTGAGGACCCCATGGCCCACCAATGGACACGCGTAGTCTTGAAAGGCAGGGCCCAGGTGATCCCATCGATCTGCCCCATCTGCCTCGGAGCGGCGGATCAGAAGATCCGCTACGGCTACAAGGGCTTGGAGGGGTGGCTCACCCGGACCACCTACTACCAGACCTTCGCCTACTGCGAAGCCTGCCACCCCCAGGTGGTCTCGGCCACGCGGCTGCGCCGCTGGGGCTACTTCGGCGTGGTGGTGGGTTGCCTCGCCCTCATTCCGATCCTGCTGACCTTTTCCTCATTCCTGAAGGATCCGGCCACCGGCAAGACCACGGACGCCGCGATCAACGTGGGCATGGCCGTGGCCGGCCTGCTGAGCCTGGGCATCGCCGTCCTGATCTACTGGGTGGCCCGGACCCTCAAGCGCCGCCGCCATCCCCTGCGGCCCGGGCAGGCCGTCTGGGGGCCCGGAGCCTTTTACACCGGAAGCGCCCGCATGGGTCTCAGCAGCGGCACCGCCGTCTACCGGGCGGCACGCCCCGAGTGGGCCGCCGCCCTGCTCAAGGCCAACCCGGAGCAGGTGGACGATGCCACCTATCAGGCCCTGACCGGGGCCGCGCGACCGACGACGACACCCGACAGCCGGCCCTTCGGACCCGCCTGATGAAGGTCCGCCTGGGGGATCTCCCCGCGGACCGGGTGGAGCTGCTGAAGCGGATCGCCCGGGAGCGGGGCTGGGGCGAGGGCACCCTGTTCCTGGCGGAACCGCACCGCTGGCTGGCCGTCGTGGGCCTGCTCTGCCTGGGGATCGGCCTGGCCTCCGCCTGGTGCCTGAGGAGCGGCGCCCTGGAGTGGTCCCGCCCGGCCGATGCCGCCCTGCCCTGGATCGGGCTGCTGGGTCTGGCCTATGGTCCGCTTGCGCTCCTGGAGTACGGGCGGATCCTTCGGGCCGAACTCAAGCCCTTCCTCCTGCTGACGCCCTTCAACCTGGTCCGCTGCCGGGGCAGCCACCGTCCCCTGGACCTGTACCGCCTGCCCGAGGCCCGCGCCTTCCAGCGGGTGGAGGAGTACCACGGAGTGAAATGGACGGGCCAGGCCTACACCTTCAACTTCGAAGAGGGGAAGCCGATCAAGTTCGTCCTCCGCCAGGCCAAGGACATCGAGGTCGCCGAGCGCACCCTCGCCTTGGCCCGCGCGGCGGGCCGCGGGGAGCCGCTCCCGGACCTCCCCATCCGCCGCGCCGGCGACCTGGGCCCCGGCTTTTCCCGTCCGGAACCCAGGCCCGGCGGCCTCGAGAAGGTCTTCGACCCCGCTTCGGAAACCTGGCTGGTGGTGCTGGGCTTCCTCTGCCTGGCCTTCATCCCCTATGCGATCTTCCGGTGAACCCTTGAGGGTGTAGAGGCGGCCTCAGTCCACGGCCACGGGAAATCCCCGGGTGGATTCGGAGGCGGCGGCCACCGGGGTCTGCCGTCCCGCGGTGAGCTCGTCCACGCGGCGGCGCACGTAGGCCTCCAGCGAGGAGGTGGTGATGCGGCCGGTGTGCTGGGGATCCGCCGCGCCCGCCAGGCCTTCGCGCAGGGCCTTGGTGAAGGCGCCGTTGTTCCAGACGGGGCTTTCGAGGCTGGTCTGGGCCCCGGTGCTGGAGCTGAACACGACGGTGCCCGGACCCGACTGGATCAGCTCGTTGATGAACCGGATGCGTTTCATGGCCTCGTCGAGGCTGCGCATGCGGCCTTCGCCCAGCACGTTGCCGCTGTGGCAGGTGTCCATGAGCATGAGGGTGCGCCCCTGGGTGGCCTCCAGGCGCTCCTTGATGGCCCGGCCGTCGACCCCCCAGCTGCCCTGGCTGAAGTCGTAGGGCACCAGGAAGTAGCTGGATTTCTCGGCATTGGTGCCCCCGTGCGACGAGAAGAAGTAGAGGGTCACGGTGCCGGGTCCCGAGGAGGCCGCCAGGTCATCCATGGCCTGAAGGATGTTCTTTTCCGTGGCCTGGTCGTTGATGAGCAGCTTCACCTCCACCTTGCCGAAGAGCTTGCCTTCCTGGTGCAGGAACTCCCGGCTGATGTCGGTGGCGTCCTTGGCCGGGAACTGGAGGTTGTACTTCGGACTCGCGTACTGGGTGACCCCCACGGCGAGCACCCGCAGGGTGGGCGGCACCACCTGGGGCGCCGGGGCGGAGACAGGCGCAGAGACGGGCGCGGGGGCGGGCATCGGTGCGGGTTCGGGAGGCGGAACCCCGGCAACCACGCGCTCCGCCAACTCCGAGAGCTGTCCGCCCTCCAACTCGGCCTGGATGCCCACGGTCACGGAGCGGGGGGGGAGGTCCACAGGGACCGGGTAGGTGCGGTCCACGCCCTCGGAGGTCTCCTTGGCCTGCTGGGGCCGGATGCCCCGGCTGGGCGGCACCCGCGCGCCGTCCAGGAACACGCGGAAGCCCTGCACCGGCTTGGCGGGCCCATAGGTCCGCACCGACACCTGGAAGGTGGTGCGGTGGCCGGGGACGGACTCTCCTTCGGCGGGCGAAAGGATCCGAAGCACCGGCGGCAGCTCGTCCATCCCTGGAAGGACGGTCACCTGGGCCTGGGCGCCCCCCTGCCCCGGCTGGATCTTCTGCAGGGCCGCGGCCTCATCCAGCGTGTCCAGCAGCAGCGGCATCAGCTCCGGCTTCCAGAAGCGCTCGCGGAAGTGGGACAGGGGGAAGTAATCCGCCGATTGATTGACGCGGTTCACCTGCCAGCCCACCAGGCCTTCGCCGCCGAGGCTGGTGCAGAAGCAGCCCGAGGGCGTCCACAGCACCCAGCGCTGATCCGCCGCCACGAAGAGGCTCAGGAGCTCCTGGCCGTCCGAGGTGCGGTACCAGCGGAAGGTGCCGTCGGCCAGCAGGGCCACGGCCACCCGGCCGTCCTCGCGCTGGGCCACGCCCCAGACGGCGGCGGGCGCAGGGACCTTCCAGCGCTCCATCCCCTGGGCCGTGTAGGCCCGCAGGTACCAGTCCGTGCCCAGCAGGAAGCTCGTGCCATCGGGGGCGACGGACAGGCTGCGGGAGGTTTCCGCCGGCTCGAGAACCAGGGGCCTGCCGTTCAAGGCCGGGTGCTCGCCATCCTTCCAGCCCTCCACGCGGAGGCCTGCGGCCTCCAGGGGCGGGGCGACCATGGCGGACGCCTGGGTCAGGCCCAGTTCCGCCACGGAAAAGGCCAGCCCCCGGGAACCGGGCAGGCGCTGCGCCAGCGGCACCACCAGGGCCTTGGCATCCAGGCCATAGGCCTCCCGGGCCGCCCGCAGATCCCCCTGCTGGATGGCCTGCGTGAGGCGGGGCTGGCCCTGGACATCCACCACGCCCCAGGCGGGATCCTGCGCGGCGTAGGCCACCTCGCCCGCGGCCAGGGGGACCAGCTCCGACACGGTGGCCCTCGAGAGGTCCGTCTCCGCGGCCGGCCCGCGGCCACCCCGGGCCCACCGGCGCAGCACGTTGCGCGAAGGCCCGAAGTCCTCGCCACCCGCGGCCAGCAGCGTCTGGCCGTCCCTGCTCCAGGCCACCAGGCCCAGCTTTCGGGTTCCAGCCTCGGGCAGGAAGGCCAGGCTCAGGTCCGAGGCCGCTCGCACCTCCACCTTGGGACTGTCCGCATAGGCCACGGCCACCTGGCTGCCGTCGGGGCTGAAGGCGATGCCGAAGGGGCCCGGCTCGGAGGCCTTCACCCGCTTCAGCAGCTTGAAATCCGCGCCATAGAGGCGGAGGAAGCCGTCGTCACCGGTGGCGGCGTAGCGGCCCGTGGCGTCGAAGGCCCCGCGGTAGCTGGGCTGGGTGAAGTCCAGGTCCTGGCCCAACAGGGCGCCATCGGACACGCGGAGCAGGCGCAGCCCCAGGGTGCCGCCCAGGTGGGCCGCCAGCCGCTGGCCGTCCGGACTGAAGGCGAGGAAGTTCACCACCTGCGGACCCACGTCCAGGATGCGCAGGTAGCTGCCCGTGCGGGTGTCCACCAGCAGGATGCGATGGCCCCCGTCCCGGTGGCCCCGGGTCCAGCCGCCCAGGGCCGCCACCTGGCCGTCGGGGGAGAGCGCGGCGGCGTAGAGCATGCCCACCTTGCCCGCCTCCACCGTGGGGCGGATGGTGCGCAGCAGGCGCCCCGTGGGCATCTCCCACAGGCGGGCCGTCTTGTCCTCGGAGGCGGTCAGGACCATTCGACCATCCCCGCTGAAGGACAGGGCCCGGATGGCCGCCGTGTGCAGGCCCGTCTCCAGGCGCAGCACGGGCGTCACCTTCAGGCTGGCGGGCAAGGCCAGCGTGGATTCCGGCGTCTCGCGGCCCCCGCTCGCGGGTCCCACCACTCCGGGCACCGCCACCACCTGCACGGGCGTGGCCGGCACGTTCACGGTGACGTTCACCACCGGCGGGGGGGCGGGAGCGGGCGGCGCCGGGGCCTCGGCGCTGCGCGCCACCTGGTCGAAGGAATGCCAGCGCATCTCCCGCAGCTGTTCCATCAGCGCCTCGCGCCGGACCCGGGCCTCCTCCTTGCGCTGGCCGATCCAGTCGCCCATCCAGCCGATGAAGCCGGGCAGCTTCGCGGCCACGGCCAGCACCAGGGGGACGATCTTCGCCTGCCCTTGGCCCTGGCAGTCCGCGCCGTCCAGGTAGCCGATGAGCTCATCCACGGATTTCTGCGAAGCCTCGAGGCGCGCCCGGTACACCTTCTCCCGGCGCAGGTCGTCCTGGCCCAGGTCGAGGATGAGCTGATCCAGGAAGCCGTTGCTGGACTCCCGAGCGATCCGGTAGCGCCGCTGGGCCTCCTTCAGCTTCGGGCTGCCGGCCGGGCAGCTCCGCACCGTCTGCCGCAGGGCCTCCTCCGCGGTGGTGCGGCGGCTCGCCAGCGTGGACAGCAGCTCGTGCAGCGAGGGCTGACTGGCCAGGGCCCCCACGGACATCACCAGGACACAGGACACCGATCGAAGGAAGCGATTCATGGTTCACCCGTCAGATCCCGAGGGGGGAGAGCGTTGGAGCGGCCGCAAGGCCGGAGGTTCAAACAGGGTAGCGGAGAGCCCTATCGCACCACGGCGATGGGGAAATCCTGGATGGTGTTGGGTTTCGCGGTGGTGGGGGACTGGCTGCCCTTCGTGAGTTCCTTCACCCGCTCGCTGATGTAGAGGTCGAGCATGTTCAAGGTGACGCGCCCCGTGTGCTGGAAATCCGCCCGGCCGTTGAGGCCTTCCACCACCGCCTTGGTGAAGGCGCCGTTGCCCCACTCGGGGCTCTCCTGGCTGCCCTGGCGGCCGGTGCTGGCGCTGAAGACCACCACGCCGCTCTCGGCACTGGAGAGCTCGTTGATGAAGCGGTTGGGATCCGTGGCGCCCCGCAGCTTCACCTTCACCACGTTGCCGCTGTGGCAGCTGTCCAGGAAGAGCAGGACCTTGCCCGGCAGCTTGGAAAGGACGTCCTGGAATTCGGAGCTGGGCACCATGGTGCTGCGGACCCGCTCCGGATCGGCATTCCAGGGCAGGAAGAAATAGGAACCATTCGGATCGTTCATCCCGTGCCCCGCCAGGAACAGCACCGCCACGTCCTTGGCCGTGGTCTGCCGCTCCAGCCACTCCAGGCCCTCCAGCACCGCGTCGCGGGTGGCCCCGGCGTCCGTGAGGAGCCTCACCTCCACCTCGCGGTAGAGGCGGGTCTTCTGGATCTCCAGGGCCGCCGCGAAGTCCCGGGCGTCCTTGGCCGGATAGTCCAGCTTGAAGTCGGGGTTCTGGTAGGCGCCCACGCCCACCGCCAGCACGTAGAGCTTGGGCTGGATGACGAAGGGCTGGGTCGGGCCGGTGTTCTGAGTGGGTGCCTCGACCCGGGGGCTGACCCAGGCGAGGCGCACGCTGGAGGCCTCGCTCACGGCCGATCCGCTTTGGGCGAACACGGACACGATGCAGTCCTGGGCGGGAATGGGCACCTCCAGCGTGTAGACCCTCTCGCCTCCCTGATCCTGCTGGGGCCGCAGGCCGCGCAGGTCGGCGCGACGGCCGTCCACGGCGGCCCACACGGAGTCGATGGCCAGCCCCTTGGGCTGGCGCACCGAGGCCCGCACCGTCACCGTGCCCTGGCTGACCCGGGCCCCGAATTCAGGGCTGAGGATCTTCACCACGGGAGGCACCAGGGCCTCGACGGCCGCTGCCTGGGCCCGGTTGCCCGATTCCCGGTTGGCGGCGGCGATGGCGACCCCCTCATCCAGGGTCTCCAGCACCTTGGATATGATGTCGGGACGGAAGTAGGTGGCGCGGAAGCGCGAGGCCGGGAAGAAGTCCGCCGCCTGGTCCCTGCCCCGGTTCAGGTGCCAGCCGATGAGATCCTCGGCCCCCGGTGAGCAGTCGTAGTAACCCGAGGGCGTCCACAGCACCCAGCGCTTCTGGTCCGCGTGGGGGAACAAGGTCAGCAGTTCCTGACCATCGCTCATGCGATGCCAGCGGATGGTGCCGTCCTCGCAGGCCGCCACGGCCAGGGCCCCGTTGCCAGAGATGTTCACGCTCCAGGCGGCGGCCGGCTCCTGGCACTCCCAGAGCTGCCGACCCTGGGGGTCGTAGCAGCGGAGGCCATAGCTGGTCGCGAAAAGGATTCGTGCTTTATCCGCGGAGATGGAGATGTTGTGGTACTGGTCGAAGGCAGGTATCAGGAGCGGGTGATCATCGAGCATGAAGGTTTTGGTGCCCATGTAGTACTTGACGGGGAGGCTG
>JARLGO010000132.1 GCA_031292655.1 Geothrix sp. | reverse complement strand
TTCACATCATGGGGGGCCAGTTCCAGGACGGCCTCCGAGGGGGCGTGGCCGGGCCTGGAGTAGGTGAGCTTGTGGGTTCCGAAAGGGAGGAATTTTCGCGCGAGGGGGAGGCTGGACTTGCCATCCACCAGCAGACGGCCCCCCTCCGGCGAGTAGCTCAACTTGACGAGAGCGTACTTCTCGCCCCTCATCCGGTCGTAGAGGGCGAGGAGGCGCTGGGAGGTCAGGGCTCGGTCCAACTCGAAATCAGGGTTCAGGTCCAGGAGCGCCTGGAGGCGTACCTGGGCCCGGGGCTTGTTTTGGGCGCTGCGGTCATCGAGGACGGCGAGCCAGTTGTAGCTTTCGCACAGCACCTGGATCCATTCGGGCCCCAGGGCGGCGGTCTGGGCCGACAGGGCCGCCACCACGCCGTCGAAGCGGGCGGTGGCGCCTTCCCGGTCCCCCTGCGTGGCCCAGAGGGCCTTGGCCTGGAGGAACGCTTCGTTGAGGGCCGGGTCCTGGCCCCAGAGGGTGGCGCAGATGAGCGGGATGAACAGCAGGTGTCGGAATCGCATGTCAGTTCAATCGGAGGAGGAGGTCATTGCGGCGGTCGCAGAGGATCACGCCGCCGGAGCGGTCCAGGACCAGGGAGGTGATGTTGCCGCTGATGCCGAGGGCCTTGAAGGTGGCCTGGCGGAGCACGGCGCCATCGGGGCCGAAGATCACCACGCCCTGGCCGAAATCACCCCCGTCCACGAGGGCCGCCACCTGGCCGGCCCCATCGGAGGCCAGGGCCAGCACCTTCCGGAAGGGGCCCGGCAGGTCCTTTCCGTAAGGCACGACCACCAGGGGCTGGCCCTCGGCATCCAGATAGAGCAGCTTGCGGTCGGCGTCCGCTGCGACGATCACACCCCCCGTGGGGAGCGGGGCCAGCGCATTGATCGTGGGGGAGGCCAGGTTTCGGGAGACGCCCTCCTTGGTGAAGACGGTGATGGCCGGAGTCCGGGCATCGGCCACCCAGAGGTCGCCCCAACGATCCAGGGCCCCTCCCGAGATGGCCCCGAGGGTGCCGAGGGGTTGAAGGGTCGCCGCGTCCTCGCGGACCAGGCCATTCCTGGAGAGCAGCCAGACCGCCCCGGCGGCGTCGGCCAGCAGCACCTGGGTCCCGGGCGCCGGGGGGCCCTGCTGCTGCAGTTCCCCGCCGTGGAGGCGGAAGGCATGGTCGAGGTCCTTCTGGAAGATCAGCAGGTCCCCGTCAGGGGCCAAGGAGAGCAGGGTGGGGGTCTTCAGCCACTTGATCCGGCCTGAGGGCCAGGGTCCCTCATTGCGGAGGGGCGGCTTTTGAATGCGTTGCTTCACGCGGACCGCCATGCGCCAAGTGGCTTCCCGGGCCTCGGGAACCTGGGGGAACTCCATCCGCAGGCGTTGGAGCATCCGGAGACAGCCCGGCAGATCGCCCATGAAGTCGAGGGTCTCGGCGGCCTCGAGCATGGCCCGGGGGGCCACCGCGGATCCGGCATGGAGCCGGAAGGCGTCGATGAACTGCTGGAGCGCGCGGCTCCACTGGCCCTGGTCCCGCCAGGCCTGACCCAGGTGGAGGCGGGCCTCGGCGCAGGCAGGGTCATTGGGAAAGAGGTCGATGACGCGGTTGAATTCCGCCATGGCGTCCTTCATCTCCGCGGGGCGGCGGACCAGCCTCTTCAGCAGGACACCCCGCAGGAGCAGCCCCTCGGCGGCTTCCGGCGACGTGATGTAGTCCGTGCGCAAGCGGTCCAGGTAGGGCATGGCGGCGTCGGGCTTGTGCTCGACCTCCACCTGATGGCGGGCCAGCCGGAGCAGGACCATGGAGGCGAACTCGCTTCGCGGGCTGGTCTGAAGCAGCTGGCCCCAGGTGTCCAGGGCTTCCTTGTAGGCCTTGGCCGCGTAGGCTCTCTCACCACTTCGGTACAGGCGCTCGGCCATGTCCTCGTCGGGAGGCTGGGCCTGCGCCAGGGCCGGCAGGAGGCAGAGGAGCGCAGCCGGGGGACGGAGCCAGGGAGACAGGACAAGCATGGAGGCCTCGGATCAGGGAAAGCATACCCGCCCAGAAACGCCTCAGGGTTCCAGGGCCTTCAGGAGCGCTTCGGGGGCATAGGGCTTGTAGAGCGTA
>JARLGO010000131.1 GCA_031292655.1 Geothrix sp. | reverse complement strand
GTCGGCCACGACCCACCCTCGGCGTCGTGCAGGATTGCCGCGCAATCCGATAGAATGGACCTCGTGCCGCCTTAGCTCAGTTGGTAGAGCTCCAGCTTTGTAATCTGGAGGTCGCCGGTTCGATTCCGGCAGGCGGCTCCAGTCTTCTCATCCCGTTTCTGATCGGGATTGCAGGTTTCCTGAACCGCGACCCAGGTCTCGGGTCCCGTTTCCAGGTGATGCTCATCCGTGTGGGGCCCCGATTTCAGGCCTGCCCCGCAGGCCCGAACCGCGACCAAAGACTCGGGTCCCGTTTCCAGGTGATGCTCATCCGTGTGGGGCCCCGATTTCTGGCCTGCCCCGCGGGCCCGAACCGCGACCAAAGACTCGGGTCCCGTTTCCAGGTGATGCTCATCCGTGTGGGGCCCCGATTTCAGGCCTGCCCCGCAGGCCCGAAATCGACCCACATCGGATTCGCCAGTTCGATTCCGGCAGGCGGCTCCAGTCTTTTCATCCCGTTTCTGATCGGGATTGCAGGTTCCCTGAGCCGCAACCAAAGCCCCGGGGTCCCTTTTCAGGTGAGGCTCCCATCAGCGGTACCCGCGCTGCTGCATGCATTCTGCATACCTGCGGTCCGTGATCTGGACATGGGACATGAGCCAGGTCATCAGGAAGTCCGGCATGGCCTGGGGGCTGATGTCGCCCCTTTGGACCTTCTGGAGCATCTCCTTGGCCTGCTGGATCAAGGCCGCATGTTCCGCCGCGTGGGCGTCCCGCTCGGAAAACCCGACCTCCTCCATCACCCGCTCTTCGTGGTCGAAATGGACCCAGGTCTCATAGATGAGCGCTCCCATCAGGTTTTGGGCCAGGACCCGGTCTTCTTTTTCTTTCAACGCGGTGTGGACCTGGCTCATCAGAGCTGCGAGCCGCTGGTGTTCCTCGTCAAAGACGGACACGCCGATGGCGTGCTCTGCGCTGGACCAGGTGAAAGCCATGGTTGGGGTCGGTCGGGTCAAAACGGTCGCTCCATGGGGTCCGGCAACACCGTGCTCAGGATCGAAAGCGTGCATCGGTCCCCATGGGCCATTCCGGGGGATTGTAGCCCTCGTTATCGTCTGATTTTGGCCTGCGCTTGAGTCCTCATGCCTTGGCGCCTCCGGGGGAGCCTGGGGACGGATGGATCTCACCCCCACGAACCAGGCGGAGCGCAGGGAACCGGTGGTACTCGCGAAATCCGAGGCTTCTGTAGAGACGGATGGCCTTCCGATTGTCCCCATCCACCGCGAGATGCGTGGCCCGGCAACCCAGGCCCCGGAGGGCCTCCAGGGCCCTGGTGATCAGGGTCTTCCCAATGCCACGGCCCTGAGCGGCGGGATCCACGGCCACTTCGGCCACGTGTCCCCGGTCCGTCCCCATCCGGGTGGCCAGGATGAAGCCCAGCAGGTCCCCGGATTCCGGGGCTCGAGCCGCAAAGGAGGCTCCGGGTTCAAAGGTCCCGCAGAGGGGGCAGGTGATGATCCGCTCCAGGAGGCGGGCCGTTCCCCCGTCGTCCTCCAAGGCCGGATCGAAGAAAACGCGGGGCCCTTCGCCGTGGGCCCTCCGCAGCAGCCCCGCGGCCGGAATCAGGTGCTCTCCCTGCCAGGGCTCCAATAAACCCCCGGTCCGGGTCTCCCCCGCACCGGTCCAGGCCACCTCCATGAGCAGGCGAGGCTGAACCTGCCCTGGCCAAAGCGAGACCAGCCATTCCAGGGTCCTGGGGGCCGCCCCCAGGAATTCCCCGGAAACCCGTTGGATTCGAGGATCGGAAAAGACGCCATGAAGGGCGGCGCTCAGGAGGCCGGCTTCCACCCCTTCGGTGGGGCCCCACCGGGAGGCGAACAGGCGCCCCAGCATGGCCGTGGGGCCGCGCACACAGAGGGGCAGGCAACCCAGGACCTTCCCATCTCCTACCCAAGCGAGCCCCCCCATGGGCCCTTTCCAGGGTTCCACCTGCCAGTGCAGGGTCCTCCAGAGTACCTCCGCCTCCTCGGCCCACAGGGGCTGGAGGTCTCCGAACGGCTGCGCGAGCAGGCTTTCGAGCCTGCCCCCGCAGGCAGGCCGGTCAGGCGGTTCCAAGGCATTCCCCGGAGAAAGGCTGGCCGCGGACACGAACCCTACGCGGCGGACTCAGCGCCAGTGGCCTTCCACCCAGTACCAGCCCCGCTCGTGGCGGGCCCAGTGGCCGTCCACCCACACGACCCCCGGCCGGGGCCGGACATGGTAGTGGCCCGGGACCCACACGTAGGCATTTCCGCTCCAGTTCCAGTGCCCCGCCACCCAGTACTGCTCCGGCGCCGGAGGCGGCGGAATGCGCTCGTAGCGGACCGGCGGGGGTTCCCTCTCCACATAGGTGTAGCGCACGACGGGAACCGGCGCGATCACCGCGACACCTCCGCGGGGACCGACCACGCAGGCCGTGCTGAACAAGGCGAGGGCCGAGAGGGCAAGGAGGGACGGGCGCAGCCGCATGAGAACTCCAGAGGGAAGGTTTCTTCCTTCACCAATGGAGGCGCAGGTTCCAGCCGGGGTTGAGCTCAAACCACACCCCGGCCACGGTATCCTCGAATCATGACCCCCCTCCACCCGCTGCCTACGGCATGAGCTCAGCGCCCCGCCCGCCCGGACTGCTGCGCTCGGCGGCCGTGGTGTCCTTCATGACGCTGCTGAGCCGCCTCACCGGATTGGCCCAGACCTTCTTCCTCAGCCATGTGCTGGGGGCGGGCGCGGCGGCGGACGCCTTTGCCGTGGCCTTTCGGCTGCCCAACCTGCTGCGCCGGTTCACCGCCGAAGGCACCATGACCGCCGCCCTCCTGCCCACCCTGTCCGAGGCCGAGGCCGCCGAGGGGGACGCGGCCGTGAAGGCCGTGGCGGCGCGGTTCCTGGGCACCTTGCTGGTTCTCCTGCTGCTGGGCGTGGCCCTGGTGCTGCTGTTCATGGGCCCCCTGGCGGACCTGCTCACCCTGGGGCGCCCCGAGATCCAGGGCCAGCTCACCGCCCGCCTGGGCCGGCTCATGTTCCCCTACCTGGCCCTGGTGAGCCTCACGGCGGGTTTCACGGGCCTGCTGAACCTTCGCCACCGCTTCGCCCTGGCCGCCTCGGTGTCCATCTTCTGGAACCTCGCCTTCATCGCCTTCGGGTGGACCACCTTGCGTCTTCTGGAGCGCAAGGGCCCCGCGACCTTTGAGACCGTCGCCGTCGTCTGCGCCCTCGCCGTGCTGGCGGGCGGCGTCGTCCAGTTGCTGGTGGTGCTCCCGGCCGTGCGGAAGGAGGGCTTCGGGCTCTCCTTCGGCCTGCACCTGCGGGACCCCTGGGTCCGCAAGATCCTGCGACGCATGGGGCCGGGCCTGCTGGCGGCGGGCATCTATCCCATCAACGCCCTCATCAGCACCATGCTGGCCTCCCGGCTGCCCAACGGCGCCCAGATGATCCTCCTCAACAGCGGCATGATGGCCGAGATGGTCATGGGGCTCTTCGCCATGAGCCTCGCCACGGCGGGCCTGCCCACGCTGTCGCGGCAGGCCGAGGCCCGGGACTGGCCCGCCATGAACCGCAGCCTCACGCAGTCGATCTCGGCCTCGGCCCTGCTGGTGCTGCCGGCCTCCGTGGGGCTCGCGGTGCTGGCCCGGCCCATCTGCGCCCTGCTCTTCCGCACGGGCGCCTACACCCCCGCCGCCGCGGACTGGACGGCCTACACGCTGGTGTTCCAGTCCGTCGGCCTCGTGTTCGTGGCCGCCCAGCGCCTCGGCAACCAGGCCCTCTATGCCCTCAAGGACTACCGGGGCCCCGCGATGCTGGCGGGCGGCACGCTGGTGCTGAACGTGGCCCTCAGCCTGGTCCTGATGAAGTCCCTCGGCACCGGCGGCCTGGCCCTGGCCAACGGCCTCGCGAGCCTCGCGGGCATGGTGGGCGTCCTGCTGCGCCTGGGGCCGCGCCTGCCGGACCTGAATCTCCGGCCCCTCCTGGACAGCACCGCGCGGGCCCTGGCCGCCTGCCTCCTCATGGGCCTGCTGGCCTGGGGGGGGGCGCGGTTCCTCGCCCTGGAGGCCCCCCACGCCTTCACCCGGTGGGCCCTGGGCGTGCG
>JARLGO010000130.1 GCA_031292655.1 Geothrix sp. | reverse complement strand
GGGCTACCCCGCCCACATGAGGCAGGTCATCCTGGATGGCGTCAACCTGCTGAAGAACTATCCCCGGGGGGCCCAGATCCTGAGCATGTTCCAGGCGGTGGAACTGCGCCAGGCCACCGAAGGGGACCTGGCCGAGACCCGCCGCATGTACCGGGAATACCGGCAGAAGAAGGGGCGGCTCTTGTGACTTTGCCCCGGAAGACCGGCCTGTTCACCAGGACTTTTCTCCTGTTCCTGCTGGTGCCCCTGACCACGGTGGGGCTCCTCACGCTGATCGCCATCCCCCGGCAGCGGACCCTCCTGCTGCGTTCCATGGAGTCGGAGATCCACGGCACCCTCGCCGCCATCGTGGGGATCAACCAGTCCACCTTCATCCAGGAGGACTACGCGGGCCTGGTCGAGATCAACGCCCTGGTCATCCGGGAGAATCCGGGGATCCAGTACCTGGTGACCTCGCGGCAGGGGGGAACGAGCATCTTGAACCTCCCGGGGCGGTGGCAGGAGATCGATCCCTCGCAGCCCGCGAACCAGTGGCTGGGGGACCATACCAGCCGCATGATCGACCGGAACCCCCTGACCGGTGAACGGGTCTTCCACTACGCCTTCCCGGTCCGGTTTTACGACCTGGAATGGGGCTGGGTCTGCGCCGGCCTCTCCATGAAGGCCGCGGATGCCCAGATCCGCAGGATGTACCTGGGCACTCTGGCCATGGGGACGTTCTACATGGCCCTCTCCATTTTCCTGGCCTGGTTCTTCACCCGGCGCCTCACGGCCCCCCTCCTGAACCTGAAGGACGCGGCCGAGCGCATCGGGAGGGGCGAGTGGGACGTGCGGGCCTCGGTCCACAGCGGGGATGAGGTGGAACAGCTGGCGGATTCCTTCAACGCCACGGCCGAGGCCCTCCGGCGCCTGAACGCGGAGCTGGAGGCCAGGGTCGAGGCCCGGACCCTGGAACTGCAGCGCTCGGAAGAACGGTATCGCCTGCTTCTGGACAACGCCGCGGAGGCCATCTTCGTGCTCAGGGACGGCCGGATCCGCTTCTGGAATCCCGTGCTTCAGCAGCTCACGGGCTACGGGCTGGAACGGCTCCAGGGGACCGTGTTCGCGGAGCTGGTCGCCGAGGGGGATCGCATGGCCTTCCTGGACCTCCTGGCCCGAGCGGAGGCCTCGCCCACCCCGGTGCTCCGGGAAGGCCTGCGGATGGAGCGGCAGGCCGAGGAACCCCTCTGGGTGGATGTGACCTGCGTGGCCATCCGCTGGGACCAGGACCCGGCCCTCCTGTGTTTCGTCCAGGACATCTCGGAACGCCGGAACCTCCAGGGACAGCTGTTTCGCGCCCAGAAGATGGAGGCCATCGGCACCCTGGCCGGGGGGATCGCCCACGACTTCAACAACCTGCTGGCGGGCATCCTGGGCTATGTCTCCATCCTCCAGGCGGGCAAGGAACCGGGCACCCCGGAGTTCGAGCAGCTCCAGACCATCGAGCAGCAGATCGACAGTGCCCGGGGACTCACCCGCCAGCTCCTGGGCTTCGCCCGCGGCGGCACCTACGAGATGAAGCCCTGGGACCTCAATCAGATCGTCCAGAGTGCCGTGGACCTCTACGGTCGAACCAAGCGGGAGATCGAGGTGGTGCAGGAGCTCCTGGGCGAGGAGTGCGTGGCGGATTGCGACCGGGGCCAGATCGAGCAGGTGCTCATCAACCTCTTCGTCAACGCGACCCAGGCCATGCCCGAGGGCGGGACCCTCACGGTGCGGACCGGGAAGCGGGCCTATCCGGAGGACCTGACCAGGCCCTTCGGCCTTCCCGCCGGGTGGTACGTGGAGGTGGAGGTCCGGGACACGGGCATCGGCATGGACGAGGCCACCCAGGCCCGCATCTTCGACCCCTTCTTCACCACCAAGGATCTGGGCGGAGGTTCGGGTCTTGGCCTGGCCTCGGTCTACGGCATCCTGAAGAACCACCGGGGGCTCATCCAGGTCCAGAGCCAGGTGGGGCGGGGCTCCACCTTCATTTGCGCCCTGCCTCTATCCAAGGCCTCGGTGGTCGCCCGGGAGAAACGCCGCCTGAAAGGCACCCACAAGGGGGAGGGCACGGTGCTGGTGGTGGACGATCAGGAGATCATCCGGACCGTGAGCGCGGCCATGCTCGAAATGATCGGCTATGGCGTCCTCAAGGCCGAGAGTGGCGAGGAGGCCCTGGCGCTCTTCCAGGAGCATCGGGACAAGATCAAGCTGGTGCTCTTGGACATGATCATGCCCGGCATGAACGGCAAGGAGACCTTCCATCGCCTCCGGGCCCTGGAACCGCACCTCCCCGTCATCCTGGCCAGCGGCTACAGCCCGGGCGGGGACGTGGACACGCTCCTGGCCGAGGGCTGCAACGGATTCATCCAAAAGCCCTTCAATGTGGCCAAGCTGGCGGAGAAGATCAGCCAGGTCCTCGCGCCGGGCGATGGGGCCGCGGATCCCCGATGACCGCCGCCAGGTCCATGTCCGGCCCCGCCCCGGTCCTCCTCTTCCCCGGCCAGGGCACCGAGGCGGTGGGCATGTCCGCGGGCTGGGCGGCCCACGACGCCTGGGCGGACGCCGTCCGCAGGGCCGAGGCCCACACGGGCTATCCCCTGGGCCGCCTCATGGCGGGGGGGCCCCTGGAGGACCTCCGGTTCCAGCGTCACGCCCCCTGCGCGGTGCTGGCCCACTCCGTGGGCGTGTTCCGCGCCTGGCGCGAGGCGGGGCTGCCCCTGCCGGCGGCGGCGGCCGGGCACAGCATGGGCTTCTACTCGGCCCTGGTGGCGGCGGACGTGGTGCCCATCGAAGCCGCCCTGGACCTGATTTGCGCCGTGGAGGACGCCAGCGAGACCGCCTTTGCCACCCGGCCCATGGGCATGGCCTTCTTCATCGGCCTGCCCGAGCTGGACGTCCGGCAGGCCCTGCTCGCCCATCCGGCCCTGACGCTGTCGAACCGCAACGGCCAGGCGCAGTTCACGGTCTCGGGACCCGTGGACGCATTGGAGCCCCTGGTGGCCTCCCTCCGGCCGGCGGCGCTCAAGGTGGGGCTGCTGCCGGTCAGGCACCCGCTCCACGGCCCCCACATGGTGGCCCTGCTTCCGGCCATCTCCCGCCGGTTGGCCGCGCTGAGGCCGGCCGCGCCGGCCTTCCCCCTGATCTCCCACTTCGATGGCCGGCTGCTTTCGACCGGGCCGGAGGCCTGGGACGAGGGGCTGGCCTCGGTGGCCCTGCCCGTAGACTGGCTGGCGGTGGTGGCGCGGCTGCGGGAGCTGGGTTCGCCCCTGGCCGAATGCGGCCATGGCAACCAGTTGGCGGGACTGACCCGCTGGGCCGAGCGGAGCTTCCAGGTGGCCAGCCTCCAGGTCCCGCCGGAGCCGGCCTGACCGCCTGGGACACGCATATCTAAGGACCCCCCGTCCCACGGCCGATTCAGTGATCACGTCCCGATGGCCCTGCCATGATGGGGTCCATCCCACCTCCATCCAGGAATCCCCACCCATGTTTGCCTCCAGTCTGGTCCTTGGCGAGGCCCTCGCCAATCGTTGCTCCCAGGTGCTCTACCGCTGCCTGGAGGAAGTGGGCAGCACCAAGGGGGCCCTGTACCTGCGGGCTCCGGAGCTGGGGGGCTTCGAGGTGGTGAGCTTCTACGGCTGGCCTCGCGGCACCCGGCCGCCCGTGGCCATCCCCGCCGACCATCCGCTGCTGGTGCAGGTGCAGCGGGCCCGGCGCTCCTTCGTGGTGAACGACGCCTCCGAACTGCCGGAGCTGGCCGCCTTCGGACAGGGCGGGGAGTGGCCGCGGTATCTCATCACGCCCGTCTACCTGGCGGGCGAGTGGGTGGGGCTGTTGATCCAGCGGGACCGCATCAAGGGGGGCACCTTCGACGCGGAGCGCGATGGGCCGCCCACCCTGGCCATCTGCGGAGACCTCATCGAGACCCTCCGCGAATTCCGGCTTTACGGGGCAGTCTCCCCGCCGGAGCAGGTCCCGCCGCCGAAACCCGATTTCCTGGCCACCCCCCTTCCGGGGTCGTTCCTGGGTCCCGGCCTCGTGCCGGAGGGACTGCCCACGGCCTCCGCGATCATCGATGAAGTGGCCCCCGTGGCCGAGCGCCTGCTGCCGTCGGGCCCTGTGACGGCGCCCTCTGTGGCGACGCCGGAATTCCGCGTCCTCTCCCCGGGCCCGGAGCGGATGCCCGGCCTCCCCGCGGGCCAGGAGGGCCCCGGGGGCCTCCCCTGGGAGGCCGACCACAGCCTCAGCGGCTGGATCGCGCCCCAGCCCCCGAAGACGGAACGGAAACGCGGCGCGGTGCCCCCGGAGCAGAGGACCTTCTTCTGGGAGATCGCCGGGCTGCTGAGCCAGATCCTGGCCGCCTCTGCGGTGGCGCTCTGGATCGAGGACTCCGAGGAGATCCGCCCGGTGCTCACCTACAGCACGCTGCCCCTGTCTGCGGGCCTTCAGCAGCAGATCCTGGCCCAGGCCACCTTCCACCTGCCGGCTCCCCAGGAGCAGGGCCTCCAGCTCCTGACCCGGGTCGACCTGGCGGAATCGCCCGAGATCAAAGGCGCCTTCGCGACCTACCTGCCGCTCCTGCTCAACGAGGTGCCGCTGGGCCACGACCTGCTGCTGGTGTTCCGCCAGGAGGACCAGCCGTTTTCGCTGGCCGAGATCCAGGTCATCCAGCAGCTGGGCCGCATCCTGGGTCTCCACATGCAGGAGGCCCGCCTCCACGAGCGGTACCATCGCGCCTTCCTGTCCGTCAGCCATCGGATCCTCCAGTCGAGCGAAACCCGGTTGCCCAGCCTCCGCTCCCACAGCCTCGCCACGGCCCGGCTGGTGCGGGACCTGGCGCTGATGCTCGAACTCCCCACCGAGGAGGTCGAGGCGGTCAGCATCGCCGCCATCCTGCATGACGTCGGCCTGCTGATGCTGGACCCGGTCATGTTGAGCAAGCCGTACTTGAACAGCGAGGAGCGGAGGAGCATCCGCAACCATCCGGAGCTGGCGGCAGTGTTCCTGAAGGATCTGCGCTTCCCCTTCGAAGTGGTGAAGATGATCCGGCACCACCATGAACGCTGGGATGGCCGGGGCTACCCGGACGGCCTGCAGGAATCGGCCATTCCCATGGGAAGCCGCATCATCGGCCTGATCGAGGCCTACGAAGTGATGACCAGCGGCAACGGCTACCGGCCCCCCATGAGCCAGCAGCAAGTGCAGGTGGAACTTCAGAACGGATCCGGGGCCCAATTTGATCCCAAGGTCGTGGAAGCCTTTTCCCGCCTCATGGCACGAAAGGGTGACCAGGGGTAGTACCCTGAGCCTGGAGTCGCCCATGACCTTCGTCCGATCCCAGCGAGGATTCACCCTGGCCCTGGCCCTGGCCCTGGTCGTGGTGATGGGGCTGATGCTCATGAAGACCGCCCCGGCCGTGAACGCCGAGGTGCAGCGGGAGAATGAAGCCGAACTGATCTTCCGGGGCGAAGCCATCGCGGCCGCCCTCATGACCTTCTCGGCCAAGAATGGGCGGTATCCCACGGACCTCGAGGAACTGATGAAAGTCCGCCCCCGCATCCTCCGCCAGAAGTACAAGGATCCGATGACTTCGGATGGCGAATGGGACTTCATCACCCAGGTCCAGCCCGGGGCCTCCGGGAACAAGGAGGGTCTCCCCATCGTCGGCGTGCGCAGCAAGAGCCCCTTGAACGGCATCCACCTCTACCAGACCAAGGAGCTGGTGCGGGATTGGCAGTTCAGCGCGGTGCAGAACCTGCTGGGGGTCCCGGATGCCACGGGCAGCGTCCCCGGTCTCCCCAACATCCCCGGCCTCCCCCAGGCGGGGGGCGCGGCGGTTCCGCCCGTGGCTCCGAAACAGTGACTGTCCCCTGGAGGGCCCTGCCCCTTTGCGTCCTTTCGGCCCTGGCCCTCTCCGCCCAGGGCCTCCAGGGGTGGGCGAGCCGGCTGGAGCGGCGGGGCGTCCAGGTTTCCGCGGGGCTGTGGGACGCCGCCACCGGGAAGGTCCTGGAGCGCCATCACGAGGACCTGGCCCTGGTGCCCGCCAGCACCACCAAGGCCATCTCGACCTATGCCCTGCTCAAGACGCTGAAACCCGACTTCACCCTCGAGACCGAAGTCTGGGGGGACCTGAAGGACGGCGTGGTGCAGGGGGATCTCATCTTCAAGGGCGGCGGGGATCCGCTGCTCACCAGCGAGCGCGTCTGGCTGCTGGCCCAGGCCCTCCGGAAGCTGGGCGTGCAGCGGGTCACGGGCTCCATCCGGCTGGATCAGAGCGCCTTCGACGACCAGCGGGAGCCCCAGGGCTGGGAGAACACCTCGCTGAACACGCTGCCTCCGGTGCTGCCGCTTTCCGTGAACTTCAACCGGGACGGGGAGGGCCACCTGGTGGCGGATCCCGAGCGCCTGTCGCGGGAGACCCTCCACCGGATCCTCGAGGAAAGCGGCATCACCTTCGAGGGGAAGCCGGGCTCGGGGACTCCGCGCAACCTGCTGGTCTGGTCCTCGCCCCCCCTGCGCGCCCTGATCCTGGACATCAACAAGTGGTCGAACAATTTCATGATCGAGATGCTGGTGCGGAATTTCGGCGCGGGCTCCTGGCCCCGGGGCGTCCGACGGATCCAGGAGTTCTACCGCACGACCTTCGGCCTCGGGCCGGAGGTCATCCGCATCACGGACGGCTCCGGGCTCAGCAAGGAGAACCGCCTGTCCGCCCGCACCCTGGCCATCGTCCTGCGGGGCGCCTACCACGACTTCGAAGTGGGGCCCGAGTATGTGTCCTCCCTGAAGATCATCGGGGGCGAGCCCTGGAAGCTGAAGGTGAAGGATGCCAACCTCACGCGCCGGGTGCGGGTGAAGACGGGCCACCTGGACGGCGTCACCAGCCTCTGCGGCTACCTGCAGACTCTGGACGGGCAGGTGCGCGTCTTCGCCATCCTGCTCAACGGCCCCGCCGGTGACGACGACGTGTGGGAACAGGTCTCCCGCTGGGCGAACTAGGAACCGCCTCGGAAACGGGGCCAGGACCCATTGTTGATCTGCTGGTTCTGGTGGACGATGAAGGCGGAGGAGGCCCATGTCGCGCATCGCCATCGTGGATGACAGCCGCCTGGTCCGGGCCTTCGCCGCCGGGGCCCTGCGCGCCCAGGGTCACGAAACGGTCGAGATCGAGCCGACGTCGCTGCCCGAGGTGCTGAAGGTGCTCCGGGAGACGCCCCTGGACCTGCTCCTGGCGGACTTCCTCATGCCGGAATGCCCCGGAGAGAGCCTCATCCGGGCCTGCCGCGAGGACGAGGCCCTGCGGGACCTGCCCATCATGGTGGTGTCAGCCCACCGGGACGACCTCAGCCTGCAGCGCATGCAGCAGCTGGGGATTTCCGGCTTCCTCATGAAGCCCGTGGCCGCCGCGACCCTGGTGGCCAAGGTGGCCGAGGCCCTCGCGGAGTGAATCCGCCGCCGGCCCCGTGATTCGACCTGGACAGTCCCGGCCCGCGCCGGTTAGGATCTCAAGGTTGCCGGAAAGGGGGTTGCGATGAAGACGATGTCCATGCTCGCTGAACCTCCGTCGAGCCGCACCCGCCTGGGCTAGGACCTCCCGACGGATCCTGAGGATTTGGTGGGCGAGGGCCGTGGGGCCGGGCGGGTGCATGCTGGCTGTCCCGCATCCCCAGTTCCGGGGCCGTCACGGTCCCGTTGCCGCTCCGCCATTCCTTCCTGTCACGGTGTTCCCATGCGCATCCATCGGACCCTGTTCCGCACCCTGTTGGCCTCCGCCGCCCTCCTGGCCATCGCCTGTTCGCTTCGGGGCCAGACCACGGATCCCTCGCCTGAAACCTGGAGCTTCCACGGCCAGGCGACCACCATCACCCAGGGCCATGGCGCCTTCGACTCGCCCTATGAGGGCACCAACAGCTTCCAGTCCCGCAAGGAGGTCCGCAATTCCATCACCTCCACCCTGTTCCTGGGGCGCCGCCTCTGGGAGGGGGCCGAGCTCTACGTGAATCCGGAGCTGGCCGGGGGGCAGGGTGACAGCCACGTCCTGGGCCTCGCCGCCGCGCCGAACGGCGAGATCTACCGGGTGGACAGCTCCGAGCTGAAGGTCTCGCTCGCCCGCCTGTTCCTGCGGCAGACCTGGAGCTTCGGCGGCGGTGCGGAAGCCGTCGCCGGGGACCAGAACCAGCTGGCGGGATCGCGCGACCGCCGCCGGCTCGTGCTGACCGCCGGCAAGCTGGCCCTGGGGGACATCTTCGACGTCAACGCCTACGCCCACGACCCCCGCTCCCAGTTCCTGAACTGGGCGCTGATGGACACGGCCGCCTGGGACTACCCGGCGGACACCCGGGGCTACAGCTGGGGCGCCGCGTTCGAGCTGTACTGGGATGCCTGGGCCCTCCGCGCCGGCAGCTTCATGGTTCCCACCCGGGCCAACGGCCTCTCCTTCGACCACCAGGTGGACCGCGCCCACGGGGATGTGGTCGAGGTGGAGCACGATCACGAGCTCGGCGGCCAGGCGGGCCATGTCCGGATCCTCGGCTACGCCAACCACGCCGACATGGGCAGCTACGCGGAAAGCCTCCAGCAATCCCCCCTCGCGCCGGACGTGACCGCCACGCGCCAACCGGGCCGGGTCAAGTACGGCTGGGGCCTCAGCGCCGACCAGGCCCTCACGGGGGACCTGGGAGCCTTCCTCCGGGCGGGCTGGAACGACGGCCACACGGAGACCTGGGTCTTCACCGAGGTGGACCGCGCCCTGGCCGCCGGCCTTTCCCTGGCCGGGAGCGCCTGGGCCCGGTCCCAGGACCGGCTGGCGCTCTCGCTGGCCGTCAACGGCCTGTCTCCCGACCACCGGGACTACCTGGCGGCTGGCGGGCTGGGCTTCATGCTCGGGGATGGCCGGTTGAACTACGGCCAGGAGCGCCTCATCGAGACCTACTATGCCATCGGTCTGGGGCGCTTCCTGACCGCCACCCTCGACGCCCAGCGGATCTGGAATCCCGGCTACAACCGCGACCGCGGGCCCGTGGACCTCTACGCCCTGCGGCTCCACGTCCAGTTCTGAGCCCCGCCGTGAATCCCCACGACCGCATTGATCTCGCGTCCAGGGTCCGGGCATCCTGGGGGCGGACCTTGATGAAGGAGGCAGCGATGGGCAAGCGGACCGCCCCCAACGACCCTCCGTCGCGACCCGAAACCGGCCGCTAATCCCCTTCCGGAGCCCGGCTCCGGGTCCCCGTTTCTCCGAGCATCCAGTCCGAGGTTTCCGTGTACCTGGTGAGCAAAACCATCCACCAGCTTGAGCGCTTCCGGCGCCAGCTGATGATCTTCTTCGCCGTGCTTGGCCCCGGCATCATCGTCATGATCGCGGACAACGATGCCGGCGGCATCGCCACCTACGCGTTCACCGGATCGAAGTACGGCTTCAACCTGCTGTGGATCTTCATCATCCTCGTGCCCATGGCCTACTACGTGCAGGAGATGACGGTGCGGCTCGGGGCCGTCACCAAGCGGGGCCACGCCGAGGCCATCTTCGAGGGCTTCGGCAACTTCTGGGGCTGGTTCTCCCTGGCGGACCTGGCCATCGTGAACTGGCTCACCCTCATCACCGAGTACATCGGGATGATCATCGCCGGCCAGATGTTCGGCATCCCGCCGATCTGGACCTTCCTGGGGGTGACGCTGATCCTCTTCCTCGTGGTGCTCACGGGGAAGTACTGGACCTTTGAGAAGCTGACCCTCTTCTTTTGCGCCTTCAACCTCGTCTACATCCCGGCCGCCTTCTGGGCCATGAAGGCGCCCAGCGCGCCCTCCTGGGGCCTGGCGGGCCGCGGCCTGCTCGTGCCGAACCTGGGCGGGGGCGGCCTCTCGGGGGACATCCTCTTCGTGCTGCTGGCGAACATCGGCACCACCATCGCCCCCTGGATGATCTTCTTCCAGCAGAGTGCCGTGGTGGACAAGGGCCTGGACATCCACGACATCAAGTTCGGGAAGCTGGAGACCTTCGTGGGCTCGCTGCTGACCTGCATCGTGGCGGTCTTCATCATCATCACCACGGCCGCCGCCCTCCACCATCACAGCCCGCCCATCATCATGGAGAAGGTGAACGAGGCCGCCGCGGCCCTCACGCCCCTGATCCCCCACGGCGAGACCGCGCGCAAGCTCTTCGCCATCGGCCTCTTCGACGCGGGCTTCCTGGGGGCCCTGTGCATCTCGCTCTCCTCGAGCTGGGCCGTGGGCGAGGTCTTCGGCTGGGCCCACAGCCTCAACAAGAGCGTGAAGGACGCCCCCTGGTTCTACGTGGTCTACCTGCTGATGCTGCTGTCCTCCGGTTTCGTCGCGATGATCTCCTCGGATGCGACCCAGCAGATCATCACCATGTTCGTGCAGGTGGTGGCCGTGACCCTGCTGCCCTCGGCCCTGATCTTCCTCATCCTCATCCTCAATGACGAGCAGTTCATGGGCAAGCACGTGAACAGCCGCTGGGAGAACATCGCCAACTGGTCCATCGTGATTTTCGTCACCATCATGTCCACCCTCTTCGCCGTCTCGACCCTCTTCCCGGGGCTGCTGGAAGGTCTGTTCCGGAGGACCGCATGAACCAGGTCCACGCCCCCCACGAATCCTTCCAGGGCTCCCGCGGCATCTACTTCTCGCGGATCTTCCGCAAACCGGTCCGCCTCGCCGGGGACGGGCGCAAGCTGGGACCGGCCTCGGACATCGTCTTCGCCCTGGCCGAGCCCTTCCCCCGGGCGGTGGGCGTCTACATCGACCACGGCTGGGGCGTGCCCAGCGAGTTCGTGCCCTGGGAGAAGGTGGTGGACCTGTCGGACCAGGGCCTCATCGTGAAGGCCCCGGACACCGGCGACCAGTTCCCGCCCTTCCAGGACCAGGCCGGCTGGATCCTGGCCGACAAGCACCTGATGGGCCGCACCATCCTGGACATCGACGACCGCAAGACCGAGGTGGTGAACGACGTGCTGCTCCGGTCCGACGACAGCGGCTTCTACCTCGCGGCGGTGGATGCCTCCTTCAACGGGTTCCTCCGCAAGTGGGGCCTCCAGCGCCTCACCTCCCTCATCCGCGAGGACCTGATCCCCTGGAAGTTCGTCCAGCCGCTCTCGCTCGAGGACGCCATCGCCTCGGACCGGCTGCAGCTGTCCGTCACCAAGGAGCAGCTGCACGACCTGCCGAAGGAGGACCTTGCCGATGCCCTCGAGGAACTGACCGGCCAGGAGCAGGAGGCCCTGTTCTCGGCCCTGGAGACCAACAAGGCGGCGGAGACGCTGACGGAAGCCGAGCCCCGGGCCCAGCGCCAGATCATCGCCGGCCTGCGCCAGGAGCGGGCGCAGAACATCCTGGCCCGGCTGTCCACGCCCCAGCTGGTGGACCTGCTCGGCGTCCTGCCCCACGAGGACGCGGAAGAAATGCTCGGGCTGCTGCCGGACGAGCGCCAGCGGAGGGTGCGGGCCCTGCTGTCGGAACGCGAGGCCACCGCCCACGATTTCATGTCCTCGGAGTACCTCACGGTCCCCCTGGACCTCACCGTGGCCCAGGCCCGGGCCAAGGTGCGCGCTTCCGGCCTCGGCTACAGCGGCATCTCCTACCTCTACGCCGAAGGCCCGGATGGGCGCCTCCAGGGGGCCGTGGACGCCCGGCTCCTGCTGGTCTCCGAGGACGCCGCCACCATGGAGGAGCTGATGGCCTCTCCCGCCGTGGCCGCCGAGGCCGATGACATCCGCGAGGACCTGGAGGCCCTCTTCGGGAAGTACCACTTCCGGATGATCCCCGTGGTGGATCCCGAGGACCGGATCCTGGGCGTCATCCGCTTCAACGACATCATGCGGGGCCCCGGCCCCCGTCCAAAGGCCTGACCATGCCGAGAGTCAAACTCACCCGCAGCACCCGCGCCGCGCTCTACTTCCTGCGCTTCTATCTGATCTTCCTCATGCTGCTGCTGGCATTCAGGTTCATCAAGGCCTTCCATCACTGAGGTCCCGGGGCCAAAGACCTCCCAGCAATGGATCAGATGTGGATCCGTTGCCGGGGCCGCCGGCGCAGGACCTTGAGCCCTTCGAACCAGAGGATGCTGGCCACCCCCGCCGAGCAGGCGAGCAGCAGGTCCGGACCCTCCAGGCGCTCGAAGTGGAAGAGGCGCCGGGCCGGGGGCCAGGCCAGCACCAGGACCAGGAAGGCGGTCGTGCTTCCCAGCACCCACCAGAGCGCCGGATTGGGGTTGCCCAGGCCGCCGAGGATGCTCACCTTCCAGGAACGGTTGGCCAGGATGATGGCGAGAAAGGACACCACCAGCGTCGTGAAGGTCAGGGCCCGGGCGGAAGCCTCGCCATGGCTGGAACGGGTGATCAGGAACACGGCGAGGCAGGCGGCGAGGGCGGTGCCGCCCTGCAGCACGGCCAGGCCGATGGACTTCAAGCTGAACAGCCGCTCCTGGGGATCCCTGGGCGGCCGGCGCATGACATCCGCCTCCGCCTCCTCGGCCTCGAACACCAGCGAACAGGAAGGATCGATCACCAGCTCCAGGAAGACGATGTGCACCGGCAGCAGGATCAGGGGCCAGCCGGGGAAGAACGCCGGGAGCATGGAAAGTCCGGCGATGGGGATGTGCACGGCGAAGATGAAGGCCACCGCCTTGCGGATGTTGTCGAAGATGCGCCGTCCCAGCCTGACGGCGGCCACGATGGTGGAGAAATCGTCGTCCAGCAGCACCAGGGACGCGGCCTCCCGCGCCACGTCCGTGCCGCGGCCGCCCATGGCCACGCCGATGTGGGCGGCCTTGAGGGCGGGGGCGTCGTTCACGCCGTCCCCGGTCATGGCCACCACCTCGCGGTTGGCCTTGAGGGCCGTGACCAGCCGGAGCTTCTGCTCCGGGACCACGCGGGCGAAGACATTGACCTCACGGATCCTTTCGGCGAGGGTCGCATCGCTCATCTGGTTCAGCTCGGGGCCCGTGATGACCTTTCCGGGGTCGGCGATCCCGGCCTGCCGGGCGATGCTCTCCGCGGTGGCCGGGTAGTCGCCGGTGATCATCATCACGCGGATGCCGGCCGTGCGGCATTCCGCCACCGCCGCCGGCACCGTGGGGCGCACGGGATCCTCCAGGCCGAGCAGGCCGATGAAGTCCAGGCTCAGGTCGTGATGCGCCTCCGGAAGCTCGGCCGAATCGCAGCTTCCCCGGGCCACGCCCAGGACGCGCAGCCCCCGGGAGGCCAGTCCCGCCACCCAGCCCTCGATCTGGGCCCGGCGCTCGGCCGACAGGTGGCAGAGGTCCATCACGGCTTCCGGCCCCCCCTTGGTGGCCACCCTGATCCGGCCCTCGCCGCAGTGCCAGGCGTGGGTCACCGCCAGGAGTCCCGCCGCGAGGGGGTATTCCCTGGCCAGGGTCCAGTCGGGGTGGAGGTGCTCCGTTTCCATCAGCCAGGTTTTCCCGGCCTCGTGGAGGGCCTGTTCCATGGGATCGAAGGGATCGCGCTTGCTGGCCAGGATGGCGAATTCCATCAGGGTGTGGACCGAATCCGGCAAGGCCGGTCCCACGGTGGCCAGGTCCAGGGAATGGCCCTCCACATCCAGCTGCCGGAGGGTCATCTGGTTGAGGGTGAGGGTTCCGGTCTTGTCCACGCAGAGGACCGTGGCGGCACCGAGCGTCTCGATGGCGGGCATGCGCCGGGTGAGGACCCGGCTGCGGGAGATGCGCCAGGCGCCGAGCGCCATGAACACGGTGAGCACCACGGGAAACTCTTCCGGGAGGATGGCCATGGCCAAGGCGATGCCCGCCAGGAGGCCCTCCTTCCAAGCCTGGGCGCCAGCTCCCCTGGTGAAGGCGTAGAGGACGACCACGACCGCGCAGGCACTCAGTCCGACGAAGGCGAGCAGGCGGACCAGGCGGCCAGTCTCCTTTTCGAGGAACGTGGCTTCCGGCTCCACCCGCTGCAGGGCCTTGCCGATCTTCCCGAGCTCCGTGCGGAGGCCGGTGCCCAGGACCTCGGCCAAGCCCTGGCCCGCCGTCACCAGGGTTCCCGAGAACAGGGATGGCAGGTCGTCGCCCCCCGGGGCATCGAGGATCCGGGCCTCGGTGGAGGCCGCCTTGCGCACGGGGACGGATTCCCCGGTGAGCAGGGACTCGTCCACCGAAAGGTTAAGTCCCGCGCGCAGGACGGCATCCGCGGCGATCCGGTCCCCTTCCACCACCACCAGGAGGTCGCCGGGGACCACTTCGCGGCCCGGGATGCGGCGGTGCCGGCCCTCCCGGATCACGAGCGCCCGCGGGCTGGAGAGGTCCCGAAGGGCCTCCAGGGCATGCTCCGTCCGCCGCTCCTGGACGATGGTGATGCCCATGACCGCGAAGACGAAGCCGAGGAGCATCAAGGCGTCCTTCGGTTCTCCCATCACCAGGTAGAGGGCCCCCGCCGCCACCAGCATCAGGAACATGGGCTCGTGAACGACCCCCCAGGCGATGGCCCACACGCCCCGTTGTTCCCGGGAGGGCAGTTCATTGGCACCATCCCGCTCCAGCCGCGCCTGCGCCTCGGCTTCCGTCAGGCCCGGGAAGCCCCCGAGATCCAGGGTGGAAGGTGGGGGGGGGTGGTGCACCACGGTCATGGGTTCACCTGGGGGCCCGCGAGGCGGCCGCTTCGCAGTCGAGTCGAAGCTTCCCATCGGAGAAGCCTTCAATCAATGACCCCGAAGGTCGTTTATATGGGCGATCGGGGGGTAGTCCTGGTGGGGCATGGGCCGCTGCCTACTCGGGCGTGATCATCTCCCGGTCCTCGCGGTAGGCGAAGAGCTCGCCGAAGCGGCCCCACGTGACCAGGGTGTCGAAGGTCTGCTCGGAGTTCTCCATGGGCAGGCGCTGCTGGAGCTCGGAGCGGAGTTCGCTCTCCTTCAGTTCCCCGTGATGGAGCTCGATGAGTTCCATCACCATCCGGAAGAGGCGCAGTTCCAGGAGCTGGGCCTTCCAGATGTCCTTGCGGTCCTCCATGTTGGCCCGCACGAAGCGCTGGCCCAGGGCGGTGAGGAGGACCTGCCGCTTGGGGGTGTCCACGAAGTCGAGCATCTCCGCGCCCTTCACGGAAGCGAGGATCTTCTCGAAGGTCACGTGGGTGGCGGCGGCCACCTGGAAGAGGTCCGCGGTGCCCCCTTGGGTCTCCAGGTATTCCAGCAGGCCCAGGATGTCCGAGGAGGGCGCCGGCGGCAGGGGCTCCACGAGGTCCGGCGGGAGGCTCGACACCGGGGCGCTCACCTCGATGTCCGGCAGTTCCGTGCTGGTGATGATGTCGTGGAGCTGGTCCACCAGCCGGAGGAACTCGGGGCTGCGCATGTCCCGGGGCCGGGGCAGGGGGTTCTCCACGATGGTGCGCAGGCGGCCGGGGTTGGCCGAGAGCACCACGATGCGGTCCGCCATGTAGACCACCTCCTTGATGTCGTGGCTCACCATGAGGATGGAGGAGGGGTTGCGCTCGGCATCGTCCCAGATGTCCAGGATCTCGGCCCGGAGGCCCTCCGCCGTGAGGGCGTCCACGTGGCTGAAGGGCTCGTCCATGAAGAGGATCTCGGGATCGACGCTGAGGGCCCGGGCCATGCCCACGCGCTGCTTCATGCCGCCGGAGAGCTCCCGGGGATAGGCCTCCTCGAAGCCCTCCAGGCCCACGAGGCTGATGGCCCGGTGGGCCTTGGCCTTGATGGTGGCATCGTCCAGCCCTTGGGCCTGGAGCACGGTCTTCACGTTGGCCTCCACCGTCATCCACGGGTAGAGGGCGAAGTTCTGGAAGACAATGGCCACGCCCGGATTGAGTCCCTCCAGCTCCTCGCCGTGGTAGAAGGTCTTGCCCTTGGTGGGCTGGATCAGGCCGGCGAGGATGCGCAGGATGGTGGACTTCCCGCAGCCGGAGGGCCCGATGAGGCAGACCACCTCGTTGGCGCGGACATCCAGGTTGATGTCCTCCAGCACCCGCAGGAGATGGCCGGTCTCCCGCTCGAAGGACTTCTGGATGCCCTTCAGCTCGCAGATGACGGCGTGATCGGCATGGCTGGCGTGAATCATGGGTCCCTCACTTCGACAGGGAATAGTTGGTTTCGGCGAGCTTGTAGAGCGGCTTCCAGACCAGGCGGTTGAACAGCACCACCGTCGCGGCCAGGACCAGGGTCGAGGCCGCCAGGAGGGGGAAGTTCCGCTGCTCCCCGGCCTGGCTCACGATGGCCCCGAGGCCGAAGGTCTGCAGGGTGGGGCCGCTGATGTTGTAGTACTCGGAGACGATGCTGGCGTTCCAGGCGCCCCCCGCCGCCGTGAGGCAGCCGGTGACCAGGTAGGGGAAGACCGCGGGCAGGTAGAGGTTGCGGAAGCGCTGCCAGCGGCTGAAGCCGAAGGCAGTGCCCACCTCCCGGAGGTCGCTGGGGATGGCGCTGGCGCCGGCGATCACGTTGAAGAGGATGTACCACTGGGTGCCCAGCAGCATGAGGGCGATGCTGCCCCAGCCCAGCCCGATCTTGAGGGAGGCCAGGATGGCCACCACGACGGGAAAGAGCATGGGCGCGGGAAAGGAGGCCGCCACCTGGACGAGGGGCTGGAAGATGCGGCTGAGCCGCTGGGAGAGCCCGATGGCCAGGCCCGCGGGCAGGGTCCAGCAGAGCCCGATGAAGACCGAGGCCAGGACCCGCGCCAGCGTGAGGCCGGCGGCCTTGAGCAGGATCCACCAGCTACTGGAGGGAAGCTGGTGGAGCAGATGGACGACGCCGATCCCTCCCAAGACCAGGAATCCCGACAGGACGGCGAGGGCCCCCATGGACAGCCAGGGGGCTGCGTGGGCCGCCCGGTTGAGACTGGCCTCCACCGGGACCCGGGTCCGGACCGGATGATGCTGCTGCCGGGACCGCCGGCGCTTGGCGCGCCAGCGGTCCCAGCGGCGGATGAGGCGGGAGCCGCGGATGAGGTTGAGGAACCAGCTTTGCGAATCGGCCACCTGGACCGTGTCCTCGATGCGGAAGCGCTGGGCCCACACCACGATGGGCCGCCACAGCACCTGGTCCAGCAGCACGATCATGAGGATCATGGCCGCCACGGCCCAGAGCTGGGCCCGCACATCGCCCCGTTCGACCGCCATGCTCATGTAGGAGCCCAGGCCGGGCACCCGGAAGTCCTTGTCGCCCAGCTTGAAGGCCTCCACCAGCATGAGGAAGAACCAGCCGCCGGCCATGCTCATCATGCTGTTCCAGGCCAGGCCCGTGGTGGCGAAGGGCAGCTCGACCCACTTGAAGCGCTGCCACCAGTTGAACCGGTAGACCGTGCCCGCCTCCTGCAGCTCTGCGGGCACGCTCTTCAGGGAGTGGTAGAGGCTGAAGGTCATGTTCCAGGCCTGGCCCGTGAAGATGGCGATGACGGCCGTCAGCTCGATGCCCACGTTGCTGTGGGGGAAGGCGGCCACCAGCGCGAGCATCAGCGGCACGATGAAGGTCATCACGGGGATGCTCTGGAGGATGTCCAGCAGGGGCACCAGCAGGCGCTCCGAGCGGGCGTCCTTGGCGGCCCAGTAGGCGTACACCAGGGTGAAGAAGAAGGACATCAGGTAGGCCGTGAGGCCCCGCATCATGGAAAAGAAGGTGTACTTGGGCAGGGCCCAGGGCGAGAGGTCGATTTCCAGCACAGGCCGCGGGATGTCGGTCCACTGGCGGCCTAGCAGGATGAGCCCGTAGAGCATGCCGAAGGCCGAGGCGACGAGCAGGAGGTCCACCCAGCGCCGCCGCCGGAGGGGCGAAAACAGGGCGTTGGCCTGCCCCCACATGGTGTCGAGAAATCGGTGCATCATGGCCGTCTCGTTCAGGGGCTGGTTCGGGGGAGTGCGTGGCGGTCGCCTCGATGGGCGGCGCAGTTCGATGGGGGTTGAAGAGATCGGCCTGCCTTCCCATCGTTTCCGGCGCCGGGGCCGGGGCCAGTCTGATCCCCGGCCCGGTCCCGGTCAATGAAGGTTACCTTCACCGGAGGGGCCGATGGCGTCACCATGGGGGATTCACAAAGGAGTCACATCCGTGGAGATGGGCTGGCATGGCGACTGCTGACGAGCGGGTGCTGGCCCTGGCGGTGGCCCGGGGGCTGCTGGAGCCCGGCCTCGTCCGGGACGCCGACCTGGAGGGGCTGGTGGCCTCCGGGCAGATGTCGGAAGCCGTCCGCCGGCGGCTGGCCCAGGACCTGGCCGACATGGAGGCCGATGAGGCCAGCCACTGGTCCATAGAGATCACGGCGGGACAGCCCGCCGAGGAGGCTGAAACGCCCACCGAACCCGGGTCCGGCTCCTCCTCGGGCGGTGCCTTTCCCGCGAAGGGGTTCCGGCAGGGGCGCGTCTTTCGGGCCCAGACGCTCGATCAGTGGGGCCGTTTCGAAGCCCTCGTGCTGCTCGGTGAAGGGGGCATGGGGCGCATCTTCCGGGCCACGGACCCGCGCCTCCGGCGGGTGGTGGCCCTGAAGCTCCTCCGGCGGGACGACCCCGACCTCCTCCAGCGGTTCCTCCAAGAGGCCCAGCTCCAGGCCCGGGTGGACCACCCGAACGTGTGCCGGGTCTACGAGGTCGGCGAGTGGCGGGGCCAGCCCTACATCGCCATGCAGCTCCTCCGCGGGGCGACCCTGCAGCAGGCCGCCCCGGACCTGCCCCTGGAGGCCCTCCTCCGCCACATGACCGAGGTCTGCGAAGGTGTCCACGCCGCCCACCGGGTGGGTCTGGTCCACCGGGACCTGAAGCCGGCCAACCTGATGGTCGATCGCTCCGAGGATGGATCCACCCGCGCCTGTGTGCTCGATTTCGGGCTGGCCCGCGGGGCCGATAGCCGGGGGCTCACCGAAACGGGCCGCGTGATGGGGACGGTGAGCTACATGTCCCCGGAGCAGGTCCGCGGGAACACGGCCCTCCTGGACCGGCGCTCGGATGTCTATTCGCTGGGAGCCACCCTCCATGCCCTTCTGGCCGGGGCCCCCCCCTTCGCGGGCGAGGGCCTGGAGTGCATGGGGCGCATCGTGAAGGACGATCCGGTCCCCCTGCGCCGTCTGGTGCCCACCCTCCCGGTGGATCTCGAGACGGTCGTGCTCACCTGCCTCCAGAAGGACCCGCGTCGCCGCTACGCCACCGCCCGCGCCCTGGGAGAGGACCTCCAGCGCATCCTCGATGGCGAACCCATCCAGGCCCGGCCGGCCTCGGCCATGGAGCGCCTGCTCCGCTGGGCCCGGAAGCGGAAGGCCCTGGTGGCGGCCTCGGCCGCGGTGTGCCTGTCCGTGGCCCTCTTCGGCGGGCTGGCCCTGCGGGAACGGCTGCGGGCCCGGACCCAGGCCGCCCACGCCCAGCGCTTCGCCCAGGCCGCCGAGCGGATCGAGGCCCTGGCGAGGTACCTCCGGCTGCAGCCGGCCCGGGACCTGACCCAGGATCAGGCGGATCTCCGCGCCCGGGTCCAGGCCCTGGCCCAGGAGGTGCAGGCGGCCGGGCCGCTGGCCGAGGCCCCGGGGGCCTATGCCCTGGGCCGCGCCCACCTGGCCCTGGATGACCCGGCCGGGGCCCGCACCCAGCTGGAGCATGCCTGGGCCCTGGGGTTCCGGGCGCCGGAGGCCGCCCATGCGCTGGGGCGGGCGCTGGCCGCGATCTATCAGGTCGAGCTGGGGAAGGCCTACGCCCTGCCCGACCCCGATTTGAGACAGCGGCGGCTCGAGGAATTGAAGCAGAGCCTGCGGCTGCCCGCCGCCGACTGGCTGCGGCGCGGCGCCGGCGCCAGCCTGGAACCCCCGGCCTTCCGCATGGGCCTGCTGGCCCTGATGGAGGGGCAGCCCCAGACGGCGGTGCGGCTGGCCCGGGAGGCCCAGGCCCGGGCGCCCTGGTTCTACGAGTCCCTGCGGCTGGAGGCGGAGGCCTGGCTGGCCCAGGCCCATGGGGCGCCCACCGCCGCCGAGGCGGAACCCGACCTCCAGGAGGCCGGCCGCCTGCTGGCCGAGGCCGAACTTCGCGCCCCCTGCGACGTGGACCTGCTCCGCCTCGACATGCGGCGCTGGCAGGAGGCCATCGCCCTGGGCTGGCAGTCCGGAGCCGACCCCCAGGGGCCGGTGCTGGCCCAGGTGGCCGTGGCGGACCGCTGGGCCCGGCTCGAGCCCACCGCCGCCCAGCCCCTGGCCTGGCGGGCCCGGGCCCGGGGCGAGATGGC
>JARLGO010000129.1 GCA_031292655.1 Geothrix sp. | reverse complement strand
CGGGGAGGGCGACGGTGAGGGTTCCGCCGATGGAAGAGGCCATCATCCCGCCGCCCTGGCCGGCACTGGCGGCCAAGGTGATCTGGGTGGGCGGATTGCCCGTGATGGAGGTGACCAGGCCCCCGCCCATCAAGCCGTTGGCGCCCACGCCCATGGATTCGACCCGCTGGGCCAGGTAGGTGCCGTCCGCCTGAAGGGCCGCATCCACAGACACCAGCATGCCGTTCGCCATGGAGCCCATGCCGGAGAACCCTGTGCCCGCGAACTGCGTGCTGGAATTGGTCATGAAGGTCTGCTGCTGGATCCCCATCATCGAGCCCAGGGTGAACTGGGTTCCGGAGACACTGGAGACGGAGCCGACCCGCTGCTGCATGGTGCCCTGCCAGGGGTTCGTCCCGGTGCCGGCGGCGGCGCCCAGGGAGGCCGTCATCTGGGGCGTGAGGATGACGTTCCCGGAGCCGTCGATGGTGACGGACGAGCCCATGTTCAGGTCAAAACTGAGGGCCAGGGGAGTGGTGCCAACGGTCATGGCCGGGCTGAAGGGCACGGTGGCGGTGAAGGGGCCCGGCAGGGCCTTCTGCTTGTAGGCGCCGGAGACCGGGTCCAGGTAGCCCATGGTCACGGCCGAGAAGGTCACCACCGCCTGCGTGTAGGAGCCCTGGGGCACGGTGACGGAGGCGACGGGCTGCACCGTGGCCATCGACTGCGACATCTCCATGGAGGCGGCCGTCGGGACCACGTTCACGGTGCTTCCATCCGAGCCCTTGAGGGTGATCGAGTTGACGGTCATGCCGAAGGCCATGATCCAGTCCGACGGGGCATCGCCCACGCTGACCAGGACCGCCGCCGTGTTTGCAGCGGGTGGGGGTGGGGCCATGGCGGGAGCGCTGCTGGAGCCGCTTCCTCCGCAGCCGAGGGCCACCAGTCCTGCCACCAGGAGGGCGGCGAGGGCGGTGTTTCGGGTTTCGACGATGGACAACATGGGTATCTCCTCAGCATCAAAAAGGCAAGCCTGTGGCAACAACGACACCAGCTACCAATGTAG
Source organism: Geothrix sp. (assembly GCA_031292655.1). Classification (GTDB taxonomy): domain Bacteria; phylum Acidobacteriota; class Holophagae; order Holophagales; family Holophagaceae; genus Geothrix. Next base: position 8,630 of record JARLGO010000129.1, on the reverse strand, counting down.
GTCGCAAGGTCGTTCTTTTCCTGATTTCTGTCTGCACATGAATCGCTTGCAGAATTCCAATTGACTGAATTTTCGCGCCCGCCGTTCAGCCGCTCCTGCCGGCTACTGGAAGTAGCGGATGACCGCCACGCCCACGCTCCGCTTGGGCCCGCCGTCCGTGAGCCCCGCCGTCACCACGGCCTTCACGCCCCACTTCGTCGAGAACAGGTGGAAGACGTCGGCTGAGACCTCCCTCGCTCCGGGCGTCCCCTGGAAGGCGGCTCCCCGCGCCTCGAAGGAGAGCCCCCAGCGGGTGCGATCGACATACCAGGCGCCGCCCAGGCCCGCCTCGTAGGCGCCGGAGGTGAGGTTGCCGACGGTGCTCGTCTGGTAGCTGGAAATCCCCTGGACCCAGCCGCCCAGGAGGGTCCACTGGAAGCGGCCCAGCCGCTGGTGCAGGGCCAGAAAGCCGCCCGCGTCGGTCCGTCCCGTGCCCAGCCCCTGGGTGTCGCTGGCGGTGGGCAGCTTGAGGGCGCCCATCCCGTCCAGCGACCAGCCGCCCTCGGTTTCCGGAAGGAAGCGGTAGGCCCCCCGGGCGAGCACGTCCCCCAGGCCCTGGTCCTGGGCGGAGAGCCCGCCTCCTTCGCGCTTGAGGCTGAGGTAGGGGACCGTCAGGCTGGCATCCCATCTCGCGCTGGCGGCGCCGTAGGTGGCGTAGGCCAGCCCCAGGGTGCTTTGGATGGGCGTGCCGAAGTCCCCCTGCTTCTGACCCAGGCCCGCCTCCAGGTAGGGGAGGACCTCCTGGCCGCGGAGGGGCCTCCCGGCGAGCAGCAGCGGTAGGAGGAAAGGCAGAGCCCAGGAGATCTGGAAGCGGGTCCTGGCAGGGTGTTCACGGCAATCGGGCATCAGTTCTCCTCGGACCCCGCCGGTGCTCGCCACCGGCGCTTTCGGACATCACGGCAATCGATCAGAGGGTGGCGGGGCCCAGGGTCTGCTTCATGGTCTCCAGGCGCTGGTTCATGACCTTCAGCTGGGCGGCGTCCACCTTGCCTTCCCGGCATTGCACCGCCATGGTCTTCATCATTCCGGACATGTCGTCCATCATCTTGGCCACGTGGCCCATCTGCTTCATGTCCAGGTCGTGGCCGAGGGCGCCGGCCAGCTGCTCCATGAGCTGGTGCATCTGATTCAAGGTGCCGACCATGCCGCCCATCATCTCGGACTTCATCATCTGGCCCCCCATCATCTGGGCCCCCTGCTGGCCGCCCATCATGTTGGTCTTGGTGCCGCCGTTCATGCCGCCGCCGGTCATGCCCCCGCCCGGCGTCTGGGCCAGGGCTAAGCCCGCGGTGAGGGTTCCGAGGAGGAGGGTCTTCAGGTGCTGTTGGCGGGAGGTCATGGCGCACTTCCTTGAAAAGGGCTGTGCCCCATGGCACCGCCGGATGGATTCGGTCTGGAGGGGATATCAAGGCCCGTGCCAGGGGTGATTCAAAGGGTTTGTCTTCCCTGCCGGGGCATTCCGACCCGCATCCAGGGGGCTGGGCGGGTCACTCGGCCCCGGTCCGCGGAGCCGCCGATCACCGATGCCATCATCGATGCGATCACCGATGCATGGGTCCCTGCATGGGGCCCTGGGTGGAACGCATGCCTCCGGGCATGGGGCTGCCGGAGGACATGCCCCCGGAACCCATGGACCCGTCCGGGCGCATCCCCTGGTTCCAGGTCTTCTCCTCGAAGCCCCGCACCGCCATGGGCTCGACCCTGGGAGACAGGCCGGGCCCGAAAACGGACCACTCCCCGGCCTTCACCCGGACCGGCTCCGCGTGGGGATCCCGGCGGAGGATCTCCACCACGCCCTCGAAGACCGCCAGGGTGGACTTCCCCCCCTTGTCCACCTCCACGCCGTACCGGGTCCCGCGCACCGCCAGCAGGGCTCCGGGCACCGCGACCTGCCGCTCCGGCGGGCTCCCGCCGACGAGGACCTGGAAGAAGGCCTTGATGCGTCCCTGCTCGAGGACCAGCAGGACACCGGGCTCGCCGCCCGCCAGCCGGACCTGGGTGTTCGCGTACACCTCGAATCGCGACTGCCGGTCGGGCACGGAAATCACCGTCTGGCCCCACCAGCCGGTCCTCACGAGGTCCCCGGAACTGGCCCCATCGCCCGGGGCCACCTTGACCTCCTTGCCCTTGTCCCCGCCGGGCCAGCGGTGGACCGAGTGCTTGACCTCGTCGAACCGGTAGGCAAGTGCCTCAGGCCCCGGCGCCGGAGCCTGGAGGAGAACGAACGCCAGCGGCGCCAGCAGGGGGATCATGAATCGCCTCCATCCGGATCTTCCATGTCGTCACCTTCGGTCCGCCGGAGTTTGCGCGCAAGGGTCTTCCGCTCGATCCCGAGGATCCGCGCCGCCTCGGTCTTGTTCCCGCCGGTGTGGGCCAGCACCGCGAGGAGGTACATGCGTTCCATGTCGTCCAGGGGAACGAAGGGCTCGGTGAACCTCGCGGGGGAGAGTCCCGTCCCCGCGTCTTCCGGACGGGCGGCGGCCCCTCCCAGGATCCTTTGAAGGGTGGCCGCATCATCCAGAGAACCCGCCTCGATGAGCGTGCGCCGGATCACGTGGCCGAGTTCCCGGATGTTGCCTGGCCAGGGGTGCGCCGCCAGGGTGGCAAGCGCTTCCTGCGGCGGGGCGCCGGCCTCGGGGAGCCCGAGTTCGTGACGGAAGCGCTGCTGGAAATGCGCGACCAGGGCCGGGAGATCCGAGAGGCGCTCCCGGAGGGGCGGGATCCGGATCTCGTAGCCCGCGAGCCGGTAGAACAGGTCCTCCCGGAAGGTGCCGGCGGCCACCATGGCCTTCAGATCGCGGTGGGTCGCGGCGACCACGCGCACCTGCACGGGTTCCGCCTTTTCCGCCCCCAGCGGCTGGACGACCCCGTCCTCCAGGAAGCGGAGCAGCTTCACCTGGAAGGCAGGGGAGACCTCGCCGATCTCGTCGAGGAAGACGGTGCCGCCGTCCGCCTGGGCCAGGGCGCCGCGCCGGTCCTTCTGGGCATCCGTGAAGGCCCCGCGCCGATGGCCGAAGAGCTCGCTTTCGATCAGGGTGTCCGGGATCGCGCCGCAATGAACCGGGACGAAGGGGCCCGCGGGGCGGGCGCCGAACCGGTGGAGGGCCCGGGCCACGAGCTCCTTGCCCGTTCCCGTTTCGCCGAAGATCAGGACCGGCACCGGCAGGGGCGCCACCCGGCTGGTGGCCTTGTACACCGCCACGATGGCGGGGTGGGAGCCCACAATCATGCTCTCCGGGCCGCTGTTCTCGCTCGGGGTGATGGGTCCTTGAACCGCCAGGGCCGCCCCCACTCGCTCCAGCATGACCTCGAGATCGAAGGGCTTGGCCAGGTAGTCGAAGACACCGTCCTTCATCGCCCGTGCGGCGGTCTCGATGCTGCCTTTGGCCGTCATGAGGATCAGGGGCGGGGGATCGGGAAGGGCCTGGATCTCCTGGAGCAGGTCCAGGCCCGTTCCGCCGGGCATGTAGATGTCGCTGACGATGAGATCGGGCCGGCGCTCCTGGAGGGCCGTCCGGGCCGCGGCGAACCCTGCGGCCCGCTCCACGCGATAGCCACGCTTCTCCAGGGTCATGGCGACCATCTCGCGGATCGCCAGGTCGTCATCCACCACCAGAATCCGCGTCATGCCATCCTCAACCAGCACCTTGGGGGGTCAGCGGGAGTCTAACCCGGATGAGGCCGCCGCCGCCGGATCCTTCATCGGCTTCCACGGTGCCCCGGTGCCAGGCGACCACCTCGGCCACCAGGGCCAGGCCCAGGCCGAGCCCCGGGGCCAGCCCCTGGGCGCTGCCCCGGGCGAACCGTCCGAAGATCCGATCGCGCTCCTCCAGGGGAATCCCCGGCCCGCGGTCCTCGACTTCGAGCACGGCCATGGAACCCTCCGCCCGCAGGTTGATCCGGACGGGGGTTCCTTCCGGGGAGAACTTGAAGGCGTTGGACACGAGGTTCTCGAGGACCCGCTCCAGGAGGGCCCGGTCGCCCAGGACGGGCAGGCCGGTTCCGGCCTCGGCCACGATCTCCCGCGATGTGCCGGCGCGCAGGTAGTCCACCCGCTCGGCGCAGAGGGCCGAGAAGTCCAGGGGCCGGGCATCCCTCTCGAATTCCCTCAGGCGCAGGCGCTCCAGGTCGAGCAGGGCATCCACCATCTGCGCGAGGCGGGCGGTCTCCGACACCACCATCCGCGCCACGCGGTTCCGTTCCGGCGGGGAGAGGTCGAACTGGGCCAGGAGCTGGGCCAGCCCCCGCACGGAGGTCAGGGGCGTCTTGAGCTCGTGGGCCACGACCCGGCGGGCCTCGGCATCCTGGACCTTCGCCTCGGCGAGGGCCCCCTGCAGGGTCTCCAGTTCCGAGATCCGGCTTCGGGCCTCGCCCATGGCCAGCCTGGTGCGGCGGGAACGGAGGCCTCCGGCGAGGGCCCCCACCAGCAGGAGGGCGATGAGCACCGCCAGCGGAGCCAGCTCCAGGTCGAGAACCTGGAGCGAAGCCGCCGAGATGAGGAGCGGGGCCAGGGCGAGACCCGGCGCGAACCAGGGGAAGGTCCGGGCCGGAGCGGCCAGCAGCAGGGTGCCCAGCCAGCCCAGGCCGAAGGCCAGCAGGGCGTTGAGGAGGGGTGGGGCGACCCGAAGCAGATCCTTCGACAGGACCGCCTCCGCCGCCGTCGCCTCGATGAGCACGCCGGGGTCCGGGGAACCGCCCTGGGACACGGGGGAGACGAACCGGTCGCCGAGGCCGGCGGCACTGGTGCCGAGAAAGACGATCCGGCCCCGGAGGACGGCCAGGTCGCGGGACCCGAGCACCGCTGCCGCGCTGACGATCGGGACCGGCCGGGTTCGAAACGCGGGCCGGAGCATCCGACCCACGGGAACGGGCCACAGGGGGCTGCCGAGCCGCGCCGCGGCCACGGGGAGGGCCGGAAGCACCCGCTCTCCCATCTGTTTCGTGGAGGTGAACCGCCGCACCACCCCATCCCGGTCGAGATCGAAGCTCACGTGACCCACCGCGGTGGCCTGGAGCGCCCGGTTCGGCAGCAGCCAGTGGCCCGTTTCATCGACGCCGGCGGCCAGGGCCGAGGGTCCTCGCGCCAAGGCCCGGGCCAAGAGCTCGTCTCCTTCCCGCGCCTCGGGCAGCAGGAGGTCCACCACCACGCCCTTCGCTCCCGCGGCAAATACCGCATCGATGAGGCGCGCGAGCTGGGCCCGGTCCCAGGGCCAGCGGCCGGCCAGGCGGAGAGCCTCTTCGTCGATGAGGACCGCGGCGACCTCCGTGGCGGGCCTGGGCGGGAGGACCCGGAGCGTGGCATCGCGGAGGAGCAGATCGGCCGATGACAGCGCGCCCGACAGCTGGAGGACGAGGGCGAGGAGGGCAGCCAGTGCGGGGTAGAGCAGCCTCAGGGCGGGATCTCCTCAGGAAACGCCGCGGGCCCTGGAAGGGGGAGGCGCTCCTGGATTGTCACGCATCCAGGGGGATAGTCCAAAGGACCTGGCCCATCGCATCGACGCCGGAGGGACCGCCGTTGATCCGCGCCACGCTCGGGCCGGTGCCGCCCGCCGGCTGGAGGGGGTTTCAAGATCTGTGATGGACATCGCATCGCTTGTCGAAACACGCGCCCTTGCAGCAACTACAGAACCTGATCCAAGCGTGGCCGCCCTTTCGGAACCAATTCCACCTTGCTGTCATCTGGTTATCAAGCTAGCTTCTGGGCTGTAGGGTGACTCAACGTGCGCCGGATACTTCACCACATCGCGATTGCGATCCTGACCCTGGTGGGGCCAGTGCAGGCGGTGCGCACCTTGGCGGGGCCCTCCCGGATGGTCTGCCAATGCGGCTGCGGGGCTGTCTCTGAGGCCGCCTGCCAATGCGTCGGCAAGGGCGCGGGCAAGGCCGCAACCGCTCAGGACTCGGCTCAAAGGGGTCTCCATGAAGATGAAGCCCGCGGGTCTTCCTGCTCTGCGACCAACTCGCCCTGCTCCTCCAGGACCTCGGCCGCGTCCACCGGAATGGCCGGGAAGAGTCTGGACCGGAGCGGCCTGAATCTCGAACCGCGCCCCGAGCCCAAGCCCTGGTCTGGAACCCTGGCCGGCGGGTCCCGCGATGGCCAGGATCCCGGCCTGCCGGGCCGGGTCGTTGGGGTCACTGAAATCCAGCAGGGACGGCCCCTGGACCGGCTGGCGAAACTGGCGGTATTCCGGATTTGAGAGGGTAGGTCTGCCCGGACGTACAGCAGATCGGACCTGTTCCCCCTCTCATCGCTCGGAGTCCTTCCATGCGCCAGCTTGTGCGCTTGGGGTTGGCCCTCATCCCGGTCCTCGGGTTGGCCCAAGCTCAGGCACCTTCTCCCGTCCCGGGTCCCCGGTCCACCAGCCGGGCGGCCGCGGTCGACGATCCCCTCCTGGATTCCCTCATTCAGGAGGCCTTTGCGAAGCATCCAGACCTGCAGAAGGCGGGCGCCGCCGTGCGGATGGACCAGGAGCGGGTGCCCCAGGCCGGTGTCCTGCCGGACCCATCCCTGTCCCTGGGCCTCCAGAACGACGGCTTCAATCGCATCGAAGTGGGCCGCATGGAGACGAGCTTCTACAGCGTCGCCTTCACCCAGCCGTTCCCCTGGCCGGGCAAGCGGGCGCTCCGCATGGAGGTGGCCGCCCTCAATGTGGAGGCGTCCGAGGCCGTCCGCTCCCGCGTCCAGCTGGGGCTGGAGGCCGATGTTCGGCGCGGCTATGCGGGCTTGTTGTTGGTTCGCGACCAGAAGCGGCTGCTGGATCAGCAGGGGGTCTTCCTTCAGGAGGCCGAACGGCTGGCCCGAACCCGCTATGAAGTCGGCCAGGGCAGCCAGGGAGACCTGCTGCGCGCCCAGCTTGAGCTCACCCGCCTGAAGCAGGCGGCATGGTCCCTGGAGGCCGAGGAGCGGTCGACCCTCGCGGTCCTGAACCGCCTGCGCCAGCATGACCCGGCGGACCCCATCCCCACGACCGCGACCCTGGCGGACCTGCAGGAGCCCGCCGTCCTCACGCCCGACCAGGTCGAGGCGCGAAGCCCCGAATTGGCGGGGGCCCAGGCCACCGTTCGCCAGACGGAAAAGCAACTGGACTTGGCCAAGCTGGACCGCAGGCCCGATTTCGCCGTGACCGCGGGCATCATGCCCCGCGGGGGCCTGGATCCCATGTGGCAGGTGGGCGTCAGCATCTCGCTGCCCATTTATGGCCGGAGCAAGCAACAGCGGGCCGTCGCCGAGCATGAGCACCACCGCCAGGGACAAGGGGCCGAGGTTGTTTCGGTGCGCACCCTCCTGCGGCAGCGCACTGAGGAGCGGACCATCCAGATCGAGATTCTGCGCCGCACCCGGGACCTCTACCGCGAAGGACTCCTGGTGCAGAGCGAGGCCAATTTCAAGGCCGCCCTGGCCCAGTACGAAGGTGGACGGGGGTCCTTCCTCGGGGCCTTGGAGGCCCTGAACGGCTGGGTCGGAGACCAGGGGGTTTTCCTTCAGAACCTGGCCCAGCTGCAGGCTCAGCACATCGCCTTGCGGGAAGCGTCCCTCGGTCCCACGGCGCCCATCAGTGGGGGGGCCATCGCCTCCGCCGGCTTCTCCTCCGGAGCCGCGGCGCCGACCGCCACCAGATCCACCGCGAAGGCCCCGGGCACGCCCCAGGACAGCGGTCCTGCCATGACATCCATGTGATCCGGAGCTGACCATGATTAGTGAACCGATCGAAATGAAGCCCTCCAGCGCCTCGCGGATCCGCGGCATCGCCCTGGTGGCCCTGGGACTGATCGCCGGAGCCGGCGGCACGCTCCTCCTCCACTCGGGCGCCAAGCACGAGCATGGGCCCGGGGCCGCCGGTGCGTCCCTCAAGAAGCAGATGTACCAGTGCCCCATGCATCCGCAAATCATCATGGACCACGAGGGCACCTGCCCCATCTGCGGCATGACCCTGGTGGCCATGGAGAGTGGCGCCCCCAAGGAAAAGGGGAAACCCGTCTTCTACCGTTCCCCCATGAATCCGAGTCTCACCTCCCAGGTGCCCATGAAGGACGAGATGGGCATGGATTATGTGCCCGTCTACGAGGGCGACCTCGAGGGCGAGGGCGCGGGCATCGAAGACCATTCCACCGTGACAATCGACCACGAGCGCCAGCAGCTCATCGGCCTCAGGACGGAAAAGGCGGCCGAGGGCAATGTGAGCGGGGAGCTTCGCGCCCTGGGCCGCGTGGTGGTCGACGAGACGCGCGTCCGCAAGGTGAACGTGAAGGTGGATGGATTCGTGGAGAAGCTCTTCGTGGATTACGTCGGCAAGCCCGTGGCCAAGGGCCAGCCCCTGTTCAGCCTCTACAGCCCCGATTTCGTCAGCGCCCAGCGCGAGTATCTCCTGGCCCTCAAGACCCAGAAGGCCCTGGCGGGCGGGACCCTCCAGGGCAGCGGCGGGGAGCTGCTGGAGTCCGCCCGTCGCCGCCTCAGCCTGTGGGATGTGCCGACGGAGACCATCGACCGTCTGGAGAAGACGGGCGAGGTCCAGAAGGCCCTCTCCCTGCGCAGCCCCATCTCGGGCGTCGTGACGGTCAAGAACGTGGTGGAAGGCGCCCGCCTCACGCCG
>JARLGO010000128.1 GCA_031292655.1 Geothrix sp. | reverse complement strand
CCGGAAATCAGCACCACCACGCGATTGCGGCGGGGGCCGATGAAGTCCGCGCGGCTCGCCGCCAGGATGGACTTCACGCGGATGTAGTGCCGGTGGATGTTGAAGAAGGTCATCACCATCACCGGCACGAGCACGATGACGATCCAGGCCCCGTGGGCGAAGCGCGTCACGGCGATCACCAGCATGACGACCAGCGTGGTGACCGCGCCCAGGCCGTTGATCAGGGCCTTCAGCTGCCAGGCCCGGCCCTTCAGGCGGAACCAGCGCCGGACCATGCCGGTCTGGCTGATGGTGAAGCCCAGGAACACCCCCACCGCGTAGAGGGGCAGCAGGTGGTCCTCCTTCCCGCCGAAGATCAGGACCAGGAAGCCCGCCGCCAGGGAGAGGATGAAGATCCCGTTGGAAAAGACCAGGCGGTCCCCCTGGCTGGTGAACTGGCGAGGCAGGAAGCCGTCCCGGGCATGGAGCGCCGCCAGGCGGGGGAAGTCCGCGTAGGCCGTGTTGGCTGCCAGGGCCAGGATGGCCATGGTGAAGCCCGTGGTGGTGAGGTAGACCAGCTTGGGCAATCCGTGCTCCGCGCCACCGAGGATGTGACGGATCAGCTGGGACAGCAGGGTTTCGGACGCATCCGGGTGGTAGGTCAGGCCGTAGTGGTTCGTCAGGTAGGTGATGCCCAGGAACATGGTCCCGAGGATCACCACCATCCAGGTCATGGTCTTCGACGCATTGTGCGACACGGGCGCCTTGAAGGCCGTGACGCCGTTGCTGATGGCTTCGACGCCCGTCAGGGCCGTGCACCCGGCGCTGTAGGCCCGGGCCAGCAGCCAGAGGGCGGCCAGCTTGGACGTGCCTTCCATGTGGGCCACCGCGGCGTGGGTGACCACCACCTCATGGCCCATGGCCACATTCCAGAAACCCTTGATCAGCAGGCCCACGATGCAGATCACGAATCCGTAAGTGGGCAGGGAGAAGACCAGTCCGCTCTCCTTGACGCCCCGCAGGTTCATCAGGGCGATGAAGGCGATGATGCCTTCCGCGAGGAGGATGCGGTGGGCCTCCAGCCCCGGGAAGGCCGATACGATGGCCGACACGCCCGCCGACACCGACACGGCCACGGTCAGGATGTAGTCGATCAGCAGCGAGGCGCCCGCGGTCTGGGCCGCCATCTCGCCCAGGTTGTCCTTAGCCACCAGGTAGGCGCCGCCTCCGCTGGGGTAGGCGTGGATGGTCTGGCGGTAGCTCACGTTGAGGACGAGCAGCAGGGCCACGATGCCGAGGGCCACCCACCAGGACCACCCGAGCACACCCGCGCCGAAGACGGCGATGGCCGCCGTGAGGGGGGCCATGATCTCCTGCGTGCCGTAAGCCACCGAGGACAGCGCGTCCGAACTGAACACCGCCAGGGCGATGGGATTGCTGATCTTGGTCTCGTGGCTCTCTTCGGTCGAGAGCCGCCGCCCCAGGAGAAGAGATCGATAATTGGGCATGGATGAGGGTCCCTGGGCCAGGAGGCCAACTTGATGCGGTGAGAACGGGTATGAACAAAGCCCACCCGGTGTTTGCCCCCCAGGTCAGCCAACCCAAGAGGATGGCCCGGATGGGTGTTAAGAAGGCGTTAGGAATTAGGGTAACCCCGTTCGGGGCCTGCCGAATGGGCCGAGCTGCGTTAGGCTGGCCCTGTGCGTGAACCCCGCCGGCCGGACCCTGAACCCCTGCTCCGTCGGGTGCAGGAGGAGGAGGCCCGGGCCCAGCGCGCCAAGCTGAAGATCTTCTTCGGCGCGGCCCCGGGCGTCGGAAAGACCTACGCCATGCTCTCCGAGGCCCGGGAGCGGAAGGCGGAAGGGCTCGACGTCCTCGTGGGCGTGGTCGAGACCCACGGCCGCAGCGAGACCGGCGCCCTGCTCGAAGGGCTGGAGGTCCTGCCCCGGAAGGAGCTGGCCTACGCCGGCCAGTTCCTTCCGGAGTTCGACCTGGACGCGGCCCTGAAGCGCCGGCCCGCCCTGATCCTCATGGACGAGCTGGCCCACTCGAACGTGCTGGGATCCCGGCATGCCAAGCGCTGGCAGGATGTGATGGAACTCTTGGACGCGGGCATCGACGTCCACACCACCTTGAACGTCCAGCATCTGGAGAGCCTCCGGGACGTGGTGGCCCAGATCACCGGCGTGACCGTGCGCGAGAACGTTCCGGACACGGTGCTGGAGCGGGCCGACGAGGTCGAGCTGGTGGACCTCTCCCCCGACGACCTGCTGGTGCGCCTCAAGGAGGGGAAGGTCTACCTGCCGGACCAGGCCCGGCACGCCCGGGACCACTTCTTCCGCAAGGGCAACCTGCTGGCCCTGCGCGAGCTGGCCCTGCGCCACACGGCCGAGAGCGTGGACGCCCAGATGCGCCGCTACATGGCGTCTGAAGGGATCCACAAGACCTGGGCGGCGGGGGACCGGCTGCTGGTGTGCGTGGGGCCCGGCGAACTGTCCGAGCGTCTCATCCGCGGCACCCGCCGCATGGCGGGGGCCCTGGGTGCTCCCTGGATGGCCCTCTACGTGGAATCCAGGAAGCACCTCAAGTTCACCGAGGATGACCGGGCCCGGATCGAAAACAACCTGCGCCTCGTGGAAAAGCTCGGGGGCGAGACGGCGGTCATCGAGGGGGCCGGCAGCCTCCAGGAGGACATCCTCACCTTCGCCCAGGACCGGAACATCACCAAGCTCGTCGTGGGCAAGCCCTCCCGTCCCCGCTGGATGGACCTGGTGATGGGCTCCACGGTGGACGACCTCATCCGCCACAGCGGGGACATCGACGTCTACGTGATCAGCGGCGAGCCCGGCAAGGAACCCGCGGCCCCCCTCATCCGGCGGCCCATCACGAGCCCCGTGCACAACTACCTGCTCGCCGCCATGACGGTGGCCCTGGCCAGCTTCGTGGCGGTGCTCATCTTCCACCGCACCGACCTGGCCGACGTCGTCATGGTGTACCTGCTGGGCATCCTCCTGGTGGCCACCCGGCTGGGCCGGGGCCCGTCCCTCCTGGCCTCCATCCTCAGCGTGGCGGCCCTCGATTTCCTGTTCGTCCCCCCCTACTTCACCTTTGCCGTCACCGACTTCCGGCACGTGGGCACCTTCGGCGTGATGCTCCTGCTGGGGGTGGTCATCGGCAACCTCACGGAGCGCATCCGCGCCCAGGCCCGCCTCGCCCGGGGCCGGGAGCAGCGCACCCACGCCCTCTACCGGCTGGGGCAGGAGCTGGCCCGCAGTGCGGGTTCCGCGGCCCTGGTGGCCTCCGCCATCCAGAACGTGACCACCCAGTTCCAGAGCCAGGGGGTGGTCCTCCTGCCCGATGAGCATGGCCGACTGCAGATGCCGGACTACCCCATGGCCTTCCCCCTCAACGAGCAGGAGCTGGGGGTGGCCCAGTGGGTCTTCGATCATGCGGAACCCGCCGGTCTCGGCACCCTCACCTTGCCCGGAGCCCGGGCCACCTACCTGCCGCTCAATGGCGCGCACCGGCCCATCGGCGTCATGGGCGTGCTGCCGGAGCGGACCCCCCGCTGGGTCGAACCCGACCAGCGGCAGCTGCTGGAGGCCTTCGCCACCCAGACCGCGCTGGCCCTGGAGCGCGCCCAGCTGGCCGAACAAAGCGCCCAGGACCGCCGTCGCGCCGACGAGGAGCGGCTGCGCAATGCCCTCCTCAGCTCGGTTTCGCACGACCTCCGCACCCCCCTCGGGGTCATCACGGGCGCCGTGAGCACGGCCCTGGAGACGCCGGATCTCGCCGAGCCCGCCCGCCGGGAGCTGCTCCAATCCGCCCAGGAAGAAGCCCAGCGCCTCCATCGCCTGGTCAGCAACCTGCTCGACATCACGAGGCTCGAGGCGGGGTCCCTGGACCTCCACACCGAATGGACCCCCATGGAGGAAGTGGTGGGCGCGGCCCTCAATCGCAAGGAGTTGGCCCCGGAGGCCCACCGGGTGCGCGTCTCCCTGCCCGAGGACCTGCCCCTGGTGGCCATGGATGGCGTGCTCATGGAGCAGCTGCTCCTGAACCTCCTGGACAACGCGCTGAAGTACTCCCCGCCCGGCTCGCCCGTGGACATCAAGGCCTGGGCGACCGGCAAGTCCCTCACCCTCTCCATCTCCGACCAGGGACCGGGCATCCCGCCCGGCGAGGAGGAACGGATCTTCGAGAAGCTGGCCCGGGGCCGGGCGGCTTCCAACCGCCCGGGGGCAGGCCTGGGCCTCGCCATCTGCAAGGGCATCGTCACGGCGCACGGCGGGAGCATCCAGGCCGTGAACCATCCCCAGGGCGGCGCCCAGTTCCTCGTTTCCCTGCCCCTGGGCACGCCGCCGCCCATGCCCGAGGAAGCGCCGTGAGCGGCCCGGCCCCCCTGATCCTGCTGATCGAGGACGAGCCGCAGATGCGCCGCTTTCTCCGGGTGGCCCTGGAGGGCAGCGGCTATCGCTACCTGGAGGCCGCCAGCGGCCAGGAGGGGCTGAGCCTGGCCGTCCAGCACCGGCCCGAGGCGATCCTGCTCGACCTGGGGCTCCCGGACATGGACGGCCTCGACCTGATGGCGCGCCTGCGGGAGTGGAGCCGGACGCCGGTCATCGTGATCTCGGCCCGCGGCCAGGAAAGCGACAAGGTGGGGGCCCTGGACGCGGGGGCCGATGACTACCTCACCAAGCCCTTCGGCACCCGCGAGCTGCTGGCCCGCATCCGCGTGGCCCTCCGCCACGCGGATCCCGAGGCCGCGGAGGACCCGGTGTTCGTGCTGGGGCGGTGGCGGGTGGATCTGGCCAAGCGGCAGGTGCTGGTGGAGGGCCGGGAGGTCCACCTCACCCCCCTGGAATACAGCCTCTTCACCACCCTCATCCATCATGCCGGGAAAGTCGTCACCCACCGGCAACTGCTGCAGGAGGTCTGGGGCGGCGCCGCAGGCGCGCAGCCCCTCTACCTCCGCGTCTACATGACCCAGCTCCGCCACAAACTGGAAGAGGATCCCTCCCGGCCCAAGTACCTCCAGACCGAACCCGGCGTGGGCTACCGGCTATACATTGAGGATTGATCAGGCTTTTCAAGAGTCAAAGTGGACCCAAAATTGTTTCAGCGGGTTTCCTCGGTGTCGGGAATCTGCATTTGCACCTCGCCGTCCTCCACAAACAGACCGGCCCGGCAGGCCTGCTCGGGCAAGATCGCGGCCAGGTGCTCCAGGTCGGTGAGGCCATTCTCCAGGTACCCCAGCAGGACCATCGGGTCGTGGTGGAACTCGGCCAGGTAGCTGTGGGTGCCCTGGGGATCCAGCGCCAGCGCCTCCAGCAGGTTCCCGGAACGGCCGAAGTAGGTGACGATGTCGGCGGCCACGGAAGCCACCCTTGGATCGGGGAAACAGGTCGAGAAGAAGGCCACCTGGAGGGCGGTGATGTCCGGGCCGGAATGCGCCTCCAGGAAGTCCGCGAAGCGTCCGAACAGCTCGGAGGGTGGCAGGGCCAGCGCCTCCAGCAGCAGGGCGAACCACGGCACGGCCTTCCCCTGGTTGTACATGAGATCGCAGGCCCGCGCCGTGCGGCTCGCCGCGGCCATGTCCGCTTCGGTGAACGTGGGCGACGCGAGCACCGTGTAGGGGCTGTCCTGCAGGTGCCGGAGGCCGAAGTCCGGTGCCGTGTCGTGGAGCCGGGTGCCGGGCAGCACCGACAGGGGGAAGATGTCCAGGTGATTGGGGGCGAGGCTGAGCGCGAAGTCGAGGCTGGCGTGGAAACCCTCCAGCGTGTCCGTGGGCAATCCGTAGATCAGATCGAACCCGTAGGTGGCCCCCGCCTGGTGCAGGAGGAGGGCCTTCGCCTCGAAGTCCGACCGGTCGATGCTCCGGTTGATCCGGCGGAGCACCGCGTCATCGGCGCTCTGCAGGCCGATCTGGAGGGAGCACCGGAGGGCGGCGAAGAGCCGGGCCAGTTCAGCATCGATGAATTCGCTCCGGACCTCGAAGAAGAAATGGATGGCCGGAGTCTGCTCGGCGATCAGGCGCAAAATGGCCTTGGCCTGTCGCTTGTCGAAGTTGAAGGTGGGGTCCAGCACGAAGACCTGGCTCACCCCGCAGGCCTCGAAGCGCTCCAGCTCCGCCTTCACGCGGGCCATGGGAACGCGCCGGATACCCGAGGTGCCGCGGGACTCGAAGCAGAAATCGCAGCGGAAGGGGCAGCCCCGGGACAGCTCCCAGAGGATGCCAGGATAGGCGGCAGGATCCAGGCTGCCATCCAGGTAGGGCGAAGGCAGGGTGGCCAGATCCTTCACGAAACCGGGACCGCTGACGCGCCGGATCTCCTCCACGGGCGTGCCCTTCAGCAGGCGCCCCAGGACCTCCACGATGAGTTCCTCGCCCTCGCCTGGAAGCACGAAATCCAGCCAGCCCTCCCTCAGCAGGCCCTCCGGATCCGCGCTGGCTTCGGACCCCCCGGCGAAGAGCAGGATGGAGGGATTCTGGACCCTCAGGATCTGGGCGATGTCGCGGCTCAGGGCACGGTTCCACACATAAATGGAAAAGCCCACCCAGCGGGGATCCAGGGCCAGGATCTGCGCCGCGCAGGCTTCGGCAGACTGCTGGAGAAAGAGGTCCAGGACCCGGGTCCGGATGGCCTCCGGATGGGCGCGCCTCAGCGCTGCGGCCAGCATGGCCGGGCCCAGCGGCACGGACCGCGGAGAAGGTTCTAGGTGAATGGCGGCCAGTACCAGGTTCATGCGCCCGTCCTGCCCGATCATACGCAGGCCTGCTGCCGGTGGGTCTACACGGTCTCCGTGGCATCCACCAGGTCCACGTCCATTTCCAAGACGCCATCGGCTCCCGGTGCGGCCATGGGCCTGAAGCGGACACCCCAGAGCACCTCCTCGGCGGTGTAGGAGGTGCGCTGGTAGATGCTCTGGGAGAAGGTGTCGTCGAAGGCCTTGATGAGGACGATGAACTCCGCCCGGGCCTTCCGAAGGTCCTCATCCGTCAGGCCGTGGAGCGGGCTCGCCTCGTCGATGGGATGCACCACGGTCCAGCTGGTGGGAAAGAGGTTGATCTTGCTCCGCTCCAGCACCAGCGTGACAAAGCGCCGGAGTCCGCTTTCGACCTCCAGGAAGGTGAACACCACCGTGGCCTCGACCTCGATGAGCTGGTTGCTGCGCCGGTTGACGAACCGGAACATGAAGCCCGTGATGCCGCGGTAGGGCGCCACCAGCCCATTCCGGCTGAAGCGCATCTGGGCATGGGGCCTGGAGAAGCGGCCGTAGAGCAGGCCCGTGGCCAGGGCGAAGCTGAGCAGGCCCAGGAGGGATTCCAGGGCCGCCACCGCACTGACCAGGTGGCTGTTGGGGCTGATGTGGCCATACCCCACGGTGGTGAGGGTCTGGGCGCTGAAGAAGAAGGCGTCCAGCATCCGGTCCAGGGGACCATTGCCCCCGGTCCGGACGAATTGGTCCATGCCGATGCCCACATAGACGGCCGCGAACAGGGCATTGGTGACGAGGAAGCCCAGGAAGAGCAGGCCCAGGAAGCGGAAGCCGCCCATGGTGATGAGGCTGTGGTAGAGCTCGTAGCTCCGGAAGACCGGGACCCCCACGCGCCGCACATTGAAGGTGCCGTCCTTGTTGACGCTGCGACCGGGTCCGGTCCGGGTGCCGAGGCCCAGGTCATCGCTGAACGGGAGTCTGCTGAGGTTGGGCAAGGGAGTCATGGCACCCGGAGCGGGAAGGGGATGATGATGAAAACAAGGATCGGTTCCCGGGACAATGGCAAATCGAGAGAGGAGAGCCGCCATGACCACCACCCTCGCCTTTGATGTCTACGGGACCCTGATCGATACCCACGGGATCGCCGCGGCCCTGCAGCCGCGCCTGGGCCCCCGCGCCGCCGATTTCTCGCGGGCCTGGAGGGACAAGCAGCTGGAGTACTCCTTCCGGCGGGGCCTCATGAGGCGCTACGAGACCTTCGCCGTCTGCACCCGCCAGGCCCTGGACCACACCTGCGCGCAGTTCGGCCTGCCCCTCGACCCGACGGAGCGGGAGGGGCTCATGGACGCCTACCAGACCCTGCCCGCCTTTCAGGATGCCCGCGAAGGGCTGGTCCAGGCCCGGGAGGCGGGCTTCAGGCTGTTCGCCTTTTCCAACGGCCCTGCGGAGGCCGTGGGGCCCCTGCTCGCCCAGGCGGGCCTGCGGGATTTCTTCGTGGATGTGGTGAGTGTGGACGAGGTGCAGTCCTTCAAGCCGGACCCCGGCGTCTACGCGCACTTCCTCCGGCGCGCCGGCGTCCCGGCCCGCGGGGCCTGGCTGATCTCCAGCAACCCCTTCGACGTGATCGGGGCCCTTTCCGCCGGTCTCCCGGCGGCCTGGGTCCGGCGCTCCCCAGCGGCCCTGTTCGACCCCTGGGGCCTCGAGCCGACCCTGACCGTCGAGAGCCTGTCGGGCCTGGCGGCGCGGATCCGTCCCTAGGAGCCTGTCCAAGTAATTGGAAGGCCCCTCGAATACTTGGACAGGCTCCTAGGCCCGCCCCTCTTCTTCGGCCTTCAGCCTGGCGGCACAAGCGGGACAGATCCCGTGGCTGAAGGCGGCCTTGGTCCTGGGGCGGAGGTAGGCCTCCAGCTCCAGCCAGTCGCCTTCATCGTCGCGGACCTTCTTGCACCAGGCGCACATGGGCAGCAGGCCCTCCAGCGCCTGGACATCCTTCAGGGTCCGGTCGAGATCCTCGCGAAGCGCCTGCTCCCGCTGGAAGGCCAGCTTCAGCCTCCCGGTGAGCACGGCGATCAGCGTGTAGGACAGGAGATGGTTGAAGAGGTCCCAGAACCGGTAGAACTCATGGGTCAGGGGCCGCCCGGAGGTCAGATCCGCGAAGTACCAGCAGCAGGCGGAGAGGATGGCGAAGCCCAGGCCCCGGGACAGGCCCACGCCCCAGGTCGCGATCAGCACGGGAATGGCGTAGAAGGCAGAAAAGCCCAGCTCGAACGGCGTGAGGATGTCCAGGCTGGTGACCAGGGCGAGGACCGCCACGGCCGTCAGGAAGATCATGGCCGGAGAAGGACGGGAATCGGCCCTTGGAGCGCCTGGGGATAGGAGGGACGCGATTCCCATGGTGGATGGATCTCCGGATGATCAGGCGGCGTTTTGGAAAGCTGCTCCGGACCCAGGGACTCGAATCAGAGGGGCCTTGCCCGGGAACCTAGCGGTGCCCGCCCCCCATACCTCGCGAGAAGCCGCCCCCACCGTGGAAGCCCTCGCCTCCATGGAAGCCCCCGCCTCCGCGGAAGCCCCCGCCTCGGCCATAGGCCCCGTAGGACCGGCTGACCCCATTCCAGCGGCCTCCGCCCCAGTAGGCTCGACCGCCCCAGCCATAGGACCGGTAGGGACCGCCGAAGCCGTACCAGCGGCCCAGGCCCCTCCCGTACCATCCGTAGTAGCCCGCCCCGTAGATCCCGAAGTAGGGCATCGGCCCCCAGCCCCAGAGCCAGGGCGCAGTGACCCAGCACCACCCGGCGTCCGGATAGTAGACATACATGTTCGGGGTCGATCCGTCCGGCGGCAGGTTCGTGTACTTGTCCCCATAGGGCATCCACACCCACCCGTACTGCTCCGTGTAGACCCACTGGCCGTCCTCGGTGGGCCTCGGCTGGGAGGTCCCCTGAGAGGGCTCCGAGGGAGGCTTGGGCAGGACCGCCGGGGGCGGGGGCGGCGGGGCGGTGGGAGGCGGGGTGCCTGGATCGACGGCCGAGGGGGCCGGGGAGCCGGTGCTGGCCGGCGCCTTGCCCGCATCCTGGGCCGCCGCGGCCACGGAGAGATTCGCCAGCGTCGTGATCATGACCAGGGCACTCTTCAGGGTCTTCATGGCGGCACCTCCTGCTGCATTAGACACCGGCTGGGCCGGATTGGTTACATGGATCCTGCCCCGGCGAACCGGGAACTTGTCTGGATTCAAGTAGGTCGGGCACTCACTCCATCTCAAATGAGAGATAGGTCAACTTCCCTTCCCGCTCGACTTGAAGGGCAACGGCATCTCCGGCCTTGAGGGCCCGGACGGCCTGCTTGAGGGATTCCACGGAACCGACCCGAGTCTGGTTGAGCGAGCGGATGACGTCTCCCGCCTGGAGGCCGGAGTCGGCGGAAGTCGCCTCCTGGATCCGGGCGGTGACCACCACGCCTGAAGCACTTCGCAACTGAGGGATGATGCCGCGGATCTGATCGTCGATGTCCACCCCGATGATGCCCAGCCGACGGACGAGACCCTGGTTGGACATGGCCAGTTCCCCGAGCCGATCCGTGGGACGGGAGGATTCCTTGGCCTGGATTTCCAGCGTGTAGGTTTCATCTCCATGCAACAGCTTGAGGGTCACGAGTTTGTCGATGGGGTGGACAAACACGGACCTCATGAGCCCAGGGAGGCTGTACACCGGCTGCCCGTCAAAGGCGTCGATGATGTCCCCGGGTTCCACGCCGGCGGTCTTGGCGGCGCCGTCCGGATCCACGTCGGAAACGATGACGCCCCAGTCCCGGCGGAGATGGAGGCCCGCCGCCAGTTCCGGCGTGATGGCCTGGGAGAGGATGCCGACTTCGATCCGGCGCACCCGGCCGTACTTGCGCAGGCTCTCGTAGACGAACTTCACGGTCTCGGCCGGAATGGCGAACCCCAGTCCCTCGCTGCCTCCCGAGCGGGTCAGGATGAAGGCGTTGATGCCCAGCAGGAAGCCTTCCGCATCCACCAGCGGGCCTCCGCTGTTGCCGGGATTGATGGGGGCGTCGGTCTGGATGAAGGCCATGGGGAAGGCATTTTCCACCTGGCGCTCGGCGGCGCTGACCACTCCCATCGTCACCGAGCTGGCCAGCCCGTCCGGGCTGCCGATGGCAAAGACCAACTCGCCCTGCTTGGCCAGGCGCACCTTCTCCAGGGACAGGACCGGCAGACCGGTGGCCTCGATCTTCAGCAGGGCCAGGTCCACGTCCGGCTGGCTGCCGATCACCTTGGCCTCGAAGATCCTCCTGCGCGTGGAGTCCGTGGCGGAAGGACTGCTGCCCGGGACCGCCGGGAGCGTGACGCTGACCCGCTGGGCGCCGTGAATCACATGCTCATTCGTGAGGATGTAGCCGGTCGGATCCACGATGATCCCCGAGCCGAGGCTGTGCTGGCGCTCCACGACGGCCGCCTCGGTTCCGGCGCCGCCCTCGGACAGGCCGAAACCCACCACCCGGATCTGGACCACCGCCGGGGAGACATGGGCCAGGATCTGGGCCATCTCGGTGTTCAGCCTCTGGATGACCCCCCCGCTGGGGGGGCCGCCCGGGACGGGCTTCGGATGGGGGACCGCCTGCCCCCGGGCCATCCCACCGATGAGCAGCCACAGAACTGAAGCCACTGCCTGCCTTGTGAACGGGCTCATGGGCCCTCCTCCTCTCGAGCATGCGCCTCCCGGCCCGGGGGTTCCAGGCCCAGGGGGTTCAGCCACCCAGGCTCCGCCATTCCCAAAGCACGTTCGCGATGGCCCACCCCCCGTGATGGGCGGCGAGATGGACGAAGGCCGTCCACGGCCCCAGGTCCACCCGGGCGCTGCCGCTGCGGCCCTGGACATCGAGCACCCACACATCGGCCTCGGAAATGCGGTCCCGGACCGCCTTCCCGAGCAGGGACTGGACCCCGAGGAGCTGCTTCAGGGCCTCTGCGCTGGAAAGGGTCTCCAGGCCCAGGATGTGCTTGGCGAGGCCCGGGTGGAGACAGGCGAACATGGCTTCCGTATTGCCATCAAGCCAAGCCGTGGCCCAGAGCTGAACCGCCGCCACGAGGCTTTGGGTGGGAGGGGCCGGACGGAAGGAGGGCGCCGCGGGCCTGAGGGCCGACTCTTCGGGCACCTCCACCATGCCCAGGGTGCCCACCAGCAGCAATGAGGATTTCAACGTGCCCCGCGGCATGGCGCCCTCCCCCTTCCGGTGCTGCCCCCAAACCAGGAGTGGGGTCGAGGGGGGATTGGTTCCCCCGCGGGCCTGGATTCAGGCCTCGCCGTCCACCGGGACGACCTGGATGGCGGTGGCCTTCACGAGGGCCGTGACCGGGTCCCCCACGCCCAGGCCCAGGTCCCGGCAGGCCCAGGCCGTGACCAGGGATTCCAGGGGAAACCCGCAGTCCAGGCGCACCCGGGCAAGGGCGCCCCGGATGTCCAGCGCCACGACCCGGGCCGGGAGGTGGTTGCGCGCACTGACGGGCGCGCCGCCCTCCCGCTCCAGGCTCACCCCCTCGCTTCGGATGCAAAGGCGGGCCTGGCTGAACTCGCCCCCGGGATCCGGCGCGAAGAGCCGGGCGCTGCCCACCTCCAGGCACAGCAGCCCCTCCTTCCGCCCCACCACCCGGGCCCGGACCACGGATTCGGTGCCGCCCTGGTCCAGCTCCGGGGCGAGGCCCGTCAGCACGTCCTCGGGACGGCCCGCCTCGACGATGCGGCCCGCCTCCATCCGGAGCAGGCGGTCCCCCAGGCTCAGGGCCTCGGCCCGATCATGGGTGACCAGCAGGGCGGGGAGCCCCTCCGCCTTCAGCATGGCCCGCAGCTCATGGCGCAGACCCTCCGCCGCCGGCCGGTCCAGGGAGGCGAAGGGCTCGTCCAGCAGGACCAGCCTCGGCCTGGGTGCCAGGGCCCGGGCCAGGGCCACCCGCTGCTTCTGGCCCCCGGAGAGCTCGCCGGGACGCCGGTGCTCCAGCCCCGCCAGGCCCAGGCGCCGGACCAGGTCCGCCACGCGGCCGGCATGGGTTGAACCCCGCCCCAAACCGAAGGCGATGTTGGCGGCCACGCTGAGGTGGGGGAAGAGGGCCCCCTCCTGGAAGACGTAGCCCACCCGCCGGTGGTGGGCGGGGAGCCACCGCGCTCCCCGGGACCAGACCGCGCCGTCCAGGCTGATCTGCCCCCCGTCGGGCCTTTCCAGGCCGGAAATGAGCCTCAGCAAGGTGGTCTTGCCGCAGCCCGAGGGACCGAACAGCACGGTGATCCCAAAGCGGTCCAGGTCCAGGTCCAGGGCCGCCTGGATCAGCGGGCCCCCCGCGAACTGCCTCTGGACCTCCACCGTCAATCTCATCGCGGCTCCCGGGCCCGGAGCCAGGCGGTGGAAAGCAGGACGAGGAAGGCGAAGGAGAGCAGGGCGAAGGCCGTGCGGTGCGCCGCCTCCAGGTCCAAGGCCTGGACCTGGTCGAAGAGGGCGATGGACAGCGTGCGGGTGCGGCCCGGCAGATTGCCGCCCACCATCAGGACCACGCCGAACTCGCCCATGCCGTGGGCGAAGGCCAGGATGGCGCCCGCCAGGAGGCCGCGCCAGGACAGCGGCAGGGCCACGCGAAGGTAGGTGGCCATCCGCCCGTGCCCCAGGGTGGACGAGGCCTCCAGCAGGCGCCGGTCCACGCTGCCCAGGGAGGCCACCAGGGGCTGTAGGAAGAAGGGCAGGTTGATGAGCAGGGTGGCGATGAGCAGCCCGGAAAAGGAGAACACCAGGGTGCCGCCCGTGAAGAAGTCCCAGGCCCGGCCCAGGGGGCTGCGGGGCCCGAGGGACTGGAGCAGGTAGAAGCCCAGCACGGTGGGAGGCAGCACCAGGGGCATGAGCAGGGCCGCCTCCAGGAACACCTTGCCCCGGAACCGCCCGTAGGCCAGGGGCCAGGCCAGGGCGATGCCCAGGGGCGCCAGCAGGGCCACCGCGCTCAGGGCGAGCCGCACGCTGAGCGCGGCGGCGCTCCAGTCCATCCACGGGGCGGCAGGGTTCATGGAATCGATCCGAAAGGGGGCATCATGGGGCCCCGTAGCCCAGCCTGGCAAGCTGGGCCTGGGCCCCGGGACCCAGGAGGTAGGCCTGGAAGGCCGCCGCCAGGGCGGGCTGGGGGCTGCGCTTGAGGAGGACGCCGCACTGCTTTTGCACCGGATAGAAGGCCTGCGGCACGACCCAGACCAGGCCCCCGGCCAGGGCGGGCGCCAGCGCCTGGGATGAACTGATGAAGCCCGCCTCGGCGGCCCCGGCCTGGAGGAACTGGGCGGCCTGGGCGATGTTCTCCCCGAAGACGAGCTTCGCCTTCAGGGCCTCCTCGAGGCCCGCCGCCCTCAGGGCCGCCGCGGCGCTGCGGCCGAAGGGCGCCAGGACGGGGTGCCCCACGGCCACCCGCTTCACCGCCGGGTCCAGCAGCACGCGAAACCCATCCCTGCCGGGATCGAGGCGCAGGTCCCGGCGGACCCACAGCACCAGGCGCCCCGTGGCGTAGGGGAAGCTGGGCCCCGCGGCCAGTCCCGCGGCCGCCAGCCGGGCGGGGAATTCCGCGTCCGCCGCCAGGAACACGTCGAAGGGCGCCCCTTGCTGGATCTGGGCCACCAGGCTGCCCGAGGCCCCCAGGCTCACCTGGAGCCGGACCCCGGGATGCCCGGCCTCGAAGGCGGGCCCCAGGACATCCAGGGCCGCCTTGAGGTTGGCCGCCGCGGCGATGTTGAGCGTCTGGGCCTGCAGCGCCAGGGCGGAGAGGGGGACGAGAAGCAGCCGGAGCAGGTGGCGGAAGCGCCGTCCCATGGATCCCTCCTGAAGCAGATGATCGGTTCCGGTGATGGCAAGGGGCTAGACGACCCCGAGGATGACGCTGGAGGCCTTGAAGAGGGCGCAGGCGTGGGAGCCCACACTCAGTTCCAGGTCCGCAACGCCCTCATGGGTGATGACGGCGCTGATGGAGTTCCCCTCCCCCAGGTCCACATTGATCTCGGCATTGACCGGCCCGTCGACGATCTTGATGACGGAACCGCAGAGCAGGTTGCGGGCGCTGGTCCGGCACGCATGCAGATCGGTGCCGAGGATGACGGAGCTGGCCTTCACGATGGCATACGCCTCCCTGCCCACCTCCAGTCCCAGGGCCTCGGCGCTGGCCTTGGTGATGGTCGCCGTGATGGACGCTCCGCCCTTCAGGGCCAGGACCACCATGGCGTTGACCGCGCCGCGCGTGATCTCCGTGACTTTGCCCGCGAAGATGTTCCGGGCGCTGACCTTCAGGGAGATCCGGCGGAGGAGCGCGTACAGCTCGTCCCCGGCGGCGATGCGGCTGCCGATGTTCTCGAGGAAGCGCCGATGCTCCTCCTCGAAGATGCGGAACTGCTCCACCACCTTCGACCCCGCCGCCGTGAGGGCCGTGCCGCCCCCCCCCTTGCCGCCCGTGCTGCGTTCCACCAGGGGCCGGTCCGCGAGGTTGTTCATGAGATCCACCTGATCCCAGGCGGTCTTGTAGCTGATCCCGACCGCCTTGGCGGCCTGGGTGATGCTGCCCAGTTCGCCGATCTTCTCCAGCAGGGCGATGCGGTCCTCCGCGAAGACCTTCTGCCCCGACTTCTCCAGCCACAGGGAGCCGGTGAGTTCCATGGGGTGCTTGTCCTTGCGTTTCAACGAGGCGGCTCCTGCGATCCAGTCATGGTCTCAGAGATTTCCACTCTTTGCAGGCCGTTATATAGAATATTATATATCGAATCGGATCGCCATCCCGGGGCTCGAAGGCGCAGAACCGGGGCCGTTGGCCACCCGCCTCCCCCCTCCACTGGGCCCCAGGGTCCCTTCTCCCGGAGCCGCCCCATGGGCCGATTCCCCAAACTCCTGTTGTCGCTGTGCCTCGGCGCCCCTCTGCTGGCCCAGGCCTCCGGTCTGGCCGACCCGGGCCTGAATTCCGCCGCCGACGCCGCCGACTCCGTGGCGATCCTCGACTCGCACCAGGACCACTCCGCCTCCGTGCCGGACCTGGGCCTTTCCAACTTCTTCACCTCGGGCTGGGACCAACCCTGGGCGCACCGCCACGACCGGTACACGCCGGACATGGCCCTGCTCCGGGTCGTCACCAACGCGCTGGAGCAGGAGTTCCGCCTCGACTACACCGATACGGACGTCCGGGGCAATCCCAAGGTGGACACCTCCCAGTTCGGCAACGCCCTGGTCGCCTACGCCATCAACCGCCGCCTCATGGTGGAGGTCATCAACAACGCCCAGTGGAACATGGACTTCCACAACACCACCACCAGCGGCAGCGGCGGGGGCGGCATCCTCCGGCTGCAGCTGGTGGACACCCAGACCAGCAGCACCTCCTTCCAGGTGAAGGCGGCGATCCCGAACAAGGGCCTGGGCCAGACCCAGACCACCCTCAGCTACGCCCTGGAATCCTGGCAGGACCTCCATGCCCTGCTGCCCGGCCTGGGCCAGACGGGCCTCTACGAATCCATCCAGTACGACAAGCTGGACGGCCCCGCCAAGCCCGGCGCCAAGAGCAAGGGGATGGCCGCCGACATCACCCTGGCCAAGACCTGGACCGAGGCTTCGGACAGCCCCTTCGGCCGGTTCACCACCTTCGGGGAATTCTATGCGGGCCGCGATCTGGACGGGCCCAACGAGGGACAGACCGTGGCCAGCTTCACCCCGGGCATCCGCACCTGGTTCTCCAAGAACAACTCCCTGATGCTGGGCGAAGACCTGCCCCTGGGCCATCGCGCCGGCTTCTACCGGGCGCTCCGCCTCACTTACATCTTCAATTTCTAGCCCCCGTCCAGCCGCGGTCCCCTCGGCCGCACAGGGACGAGGGGACCCGGCGGGTCGACAGTCCCCATGGTTACGAAAGTTTTCGTTGACTAGTACGAAACTTGTCGTATCTTTTCGGCATTCCCCTGTCGGAGGCCCTCCCATGCAGCCCACCGTCCGTCCCACCGATGCCGAGCTCGCCATCCTGCGGGTGCTCTGGGAGCGGGGGCCCAGCACGGTGCGCCAGGTCTTCGAGGTGCTGTCCGAGGAGAAGGACCTGGGCTACACCACGGTCTTGAAGATGCTCCAGATCATGCACGAGAAGGGCCTGGTGCAGCGGGACATCACGGACCGCGTGCACACCTTCTCCACCACGCAGACCCAGACGCAGACCCAGCGGCACCTGCTGGATGACCTGCTGGACAAGGCCTTCGGCGGCTCGTCCACGAGCCTCGTCATGCAGGCCCTGGCCACCCGCAAGGCCAGCCGCGAGGAGCTGGCGGAAATCCGGAAGCTGCTGGACCTGGCGGAAGGGAGGAAGCGATGACCCCACTCCTGTCGCTCGCGCTGCACCCCCTGGCCCAGGCCCTGGGCTGGACCCTGATCCATTTCCTCTGGCAGGGCGCCGCCCTGGGCCTGCTGGCCTGGCTGGCGCTGCTGCTGCTGCGGGGGGCCAGCGCCCGGGCGCGCTACGGCCTGGCCTGCGCCTTCCTGGTGCTCATGGTGAGCGCCCCCGTAGGCACCTTCCTTTCGATTCACACCCAGCCCCCCTCGCTGGCCGGCGGCCTGTCCCTGAGGGTGGAACCGGCAGTCGTCGCCGCGCCGGCCCCCCTGGCCCAGCGGGTGAAGGCCGCGCTGGATCCCTCCCTGCCCTGGCTCCTGGTGGGCTGGGCCGCGGGCGTGCTGCTGCTGTCCGCCCGCCTCCTCGGCAGCTGGATCCGCGTCCAGCGGCTCCGCCGCCGCAGCGCGGTGCCCGTACCCGCGGAATGGCACCTGATCCTGTCGCGCCTCTGCCGGGAGCTGAGGCTGTCCCGCACGGTGCGCCTGCTGCAGTCCGCCGCCGTGGAAGTGCCCACGGCCCTCGGTTGGCTGCGGCCCGTGATCCTGCTGCCGGCCTGCGCCCTGACGGGCCTGGCGCCCCTGCAGCTGGAGGCCATCCTGGCCCACGAGCTGGCCCACATCCGCCGGGGCGACTTCCTGGTGAACCTGCTCCAGTCCCTGGTGGAGGTGCTGCTCTTCTACCATCCCGCCGTGTGGTGGCTGTCAGGCCGCATCCGCGCCGAGCGGGAGCTCTGCTGCGATGACGTGGCGGCCGAACTCTGCGGCGATCCCCTGATCCTGGCCCGCGCCCTCACCGACCTCGAGGCCCTGCGCCAACCCCTTCAGCCCTCGCCTTCCCGCCTGACCCTGGCCGCCAATGGAGGTTCCCTCATGCACCGCGTCCGCCACCTGCTCCACCCCGCCCTGCCGGCCTCGAACGCCGCGCGAGCCACCGCCCTGGCCCTGCTGGCCGCCTCCCTGCTGGGCGCGGCGGGCGTGGCCCTGCAGGACCAGGAGGCCACCCCCAAGACCGAGACGAACACCCGCATGAAGGTCGTCGACGGCGAGCGCAAGCTGGACCTCCAGGTGAAAGGCGAGGTCAAGCTCGACGCCGCCGCCCAGGAGCCCGTGGTCGTGCCCGGTGACGGCCGCTTCCGCGTGGAGGAGACCAGAGGGGGGAAGGCCCGCGCCTACAGCGCCTCCAAGGGCAAGCGCACCTACACCGTGGACGGGAAGGAGCAGCCCCTGGATGCCGAGGGCGAGGCCTGGCTGCGCGAAGCGGTGAAGGACGCCGCCAAGGCCCAGACCGCCCGGGAAAAAGCCCACCGCATCGAGATCCGCACGCAGCACCTGGAGGCCCAGACCCGCGGGCTGGAGGCCCAGACCAAAGCCCTGGAAGCCCAGACCAAGGCCCTCGAGGCCCAGCCGGGGCTGAGCCCTGAGGACCGCGCCCGCATCCAGGCGGACATGGACAGGGCTCGCGCCGAGCTGGAGAAGGCCCGCGCCGAACGCCGCCGGGTGCGCGTGGAGGTGATCCGGAAGCAGGACGGGGCCGGGAAGGAGGTCGAAATCCTCACCGAGGACGAGGACCCCGGCACCGTCGTGGACCTCCCCGTGGACATCACCATCCCACCCATCCACATCCCCGAGATCCACATCGAGCACCCCATCGGACCCGACCCCCAAGGGGAGATCCGCGCCCTCCAGTCCGCCATGAAGTCCATGCAAAAGCGCCTGGACCAGCTCCAGAAGCAGGCAGGCACCGCGCCGAAACCACCCAAGGCGCCGAAAACCCCCGAGCCCGCTCCCCTTCCGCCACCACCGCCCCCGGCGCCGGACGCACCTCCGGCTCCGCCCGCGCCACCCGCACCGCCCGCACCCGGGATCTAAGTGTGCGAAAGCACCCCGGGCCCGCCGTGTGGGGCCTCGTCATGGGCGCTTTCAGAACCGTGAATCGCCGGACTCCGGCGCTTTGAGGCCCTGATAACCTGCCTTCCTATGTTCAAGCGCGCCCTTCTTCCCCTCCTGCTCCTGGCATTGCCTTCGGCCTTCGCCGAGACGCCGCCCGACTGGTCGAAGCCGCAACCCGCCCACCGCATCGCAGGAAATGTCAGTTCCGTGGGGACGGCCGAGTTGGGCTGCTACCTCATCACCGGGTCCCAGGGGCACATCCTCCTCAACACGGGACTCGCGGATTCTCCGCCGTTGATCCTCGCGAACCTCCAATCGCTGGGAATCGACCCCAAGGACATCCGCATCCTGCTGACCAACCAGGCGCACTTCGACCATGTGGGCGGCTTCGCTGAAATGCGGCAACGCACCGGTGCGAAAGTCTACGCCACGGCCGGCGACGCCCCGCTCCTGCGCGATGGCGGCGCCTCAGACCCGGGCGGCCTTTCCACCTTTGCACCCGTCAGGGTGGATCATGTGCTGAAGGATGGCGAGGTCATCACCTTGGGAGACATCTCCCTCACCGTCATCGCCACGCCCGGCCACACCCCCGGCAGCGTGAGTTACCAGATGACGGTCCGGCAGGACGGCCGGGACAAGACCTTCCTCTTCGCCAACCTGCCCACCGTCGTGATGCCCCTGAAAAACCGCAAATACCCAGGCATCGTGAAGGATCTGAAGGCCAGCTTCAGGCGCCTGGCCTCCCTTCGCCCGGACCTCTGGGTCGCGGCCCACGCCTCGCAGTGCGGCCTCATTCAAAAATTTGCCTCCGGGAACTTCGAGGATCCCAGGGGCTATGCGGCGGCTGTCGCCTCCTGCGAGGCGGAGTTCAAGACCAAACTGAAAGCGGAGCTGGGCAGACCCTAGCGGCGGTGCCTGTCCGGCCTCAGAGGCTCTGCAGAAACGCCTCCACCCGCTCCCAGTCCCGGGTCAGGGGGAAGGGTGGCAGGGCGGCGCGCACCTGGGCGGCGTAGCGCTTCCCCAGACGGTCCTCGGAGGGCAGCATGAGCCGGGGGTCCAGCACGGCCACCACACCGCGGTCGGTGCGGGTGCGGATGAGGCGGCCGATGCCCTGCTTCAGCTTGAGGGTCATCTGGGGCACCTGGATGCCGATGAAGCCCAGGCCGTCCCGCTGGGCGTCCGCCTCGCGGATGCGGGCCTGGAGCACGGGATCGTCCGGGGGAGCGAAGGGCAGCGCCGAGACCACCACCAGGCTGAGGGCCTCGCCGGGCAGGTCCACCCCCTGCCAGAAGCTGGCCAGGCCCAGCAGGGCCGCGGCAGGCGTGGCGCGGAAGCGGTCCAGCAGCTGGGTGCGCGAGAGGCCATCCCCCTGCACGAAGAAGGTGAGCTCCGGCAGCGCGGCCTCCAGCCGGGGCCGGAAGGCCGCCAGCATCTTGCGGCTGGTGAAGAGCAGGAGGGCCCGGCCCCGGCTGGCCCGCAGCATGCGCTCCATGGCCGAGAGCGAAGCCTCGACCCAGGCCGGGTCGCCCACGCCCCCGCCCGCGCCGGGCCGGCGCTCCGGCAGGTCCGGCGGCACGAAGAGCAGGCCCTGGGCCTCGAAGTCGAAGGGGCTCTCCACATGCTCGGCGGCCTCCACCTCGGGCCTGGTGAAGCCCAGGCGCAGGCCCAGGCCGTTGAAGCCGCGGCCGTCGCGGAGGGTGGCGCTGGTGAGCACGACGGTCTCGAAGCCGCGCCGCACGTGCTGGTGGAAGAAGGGCCGCACGTCCACCGGGTTCGACTTGAAGTGCACCAGGTTGGGGCCCTCGCGGTTCAGCGTGGACACCCAGCCCTCGGGCTGGGCAAAGATCTGCTCCATGCGCGAGAAGGCCGTGGCCACCCGCTCCGCCAGCCGCCCCCACTGGGGATTCTCGGGATCGGCGGCGGCCAGGCGCCGGGCCTCCAGCGCCAGTGGATGGCCCGCCTCCACCCAGGCCCCCACGGCGTCGGCCAGGGCCCGCATCTCGGGCCCCGGGCTCAGCAGGGGCAGCACGCCGCCCTCCAGGGGCACCCAGGCCAGGAGGTCGGCCCAGGCCTGCTCCCAGGGGCCCAGCAGGCCCGCGAGGGCCGCGCCGCGCTCCCTGGCCGCGTCCCGCAGGTCCGTGAAGAGCAGGTTCATGGCCCGGCTGGACCAGGCCTCACAGCAGCTTTCCGTGAGCTGCTCCTCCAGGTCGTGGGCCTCGTCCAGGATGAGCACCGGCGCGTCCGGCAGCACCTGGCCGAAGGCGGATTCCCGCAGCACGCGATCCGCCAGCAGCAAGGCATGGTTCACGATGATGAGGTCGGCCTCGGCCACTTCCGCCCGCAGCTTCGTGAGGTAGCAGTCCTCGAAGCGGGGGCACTGCCGGCCCGTGCAGCGCTCGGCGCGGGCGTTGACCTTGTCCCAGAGGGGCGACTCGCCTTCGCCGAAGCGGCCCAGCCCCTCGCGGTCCCCGTCTTGGGTCTCCAGGGTCCAGCGCTGGAGGGCCAGCCAGAGCTGCTGGTCGGCCCGGGTGAACTCCAGGTGGGGATCCTGGGACACCGCCTCCCAGGCCGTGCGGCAGAGGTAGTTGGCGCGGCCCTTGGCGAGCACGGCCTTGACGGGGCGGCCCAGGATGCCCGCGGCCCGGGGCACGTCCTCCTCCAGCAGCTGCCGCTGCAGCTGCTTGGTCCGCGTGGCCACCAGGATGGGGTTCCGGCCCGCCGCCAGGGCCGGGATGAGGTAGCCCAGGCTCTTGCCCGTGCCCGTGCCGGCCTCCACGGCCTGAATCACGGCCTCGGGCTTCGCCTCCGGCTCCGAGCCGCCGTCCCGCCAGCGCTGGAACCGGGCGCTCCCGTCCACCACGGCGTTGTGCACCAGCTCGGCCATGCGCCGCTGGCCGGGCCGGTCCTCGGCCCCGGGGAAGCAGGCGAAGATCCGTCCCTCCGGCGGGGCGAAGTAGCGGTCCATGGGGTGCGCCATCGGATCAGTTTGGGGCAAGGGCGGAAAAAGGGCGAAGGGCTTTCCAAACCGTCATGGCCGGCCCCTCACTTGTGGTAGTCCTTCCCCCGGATGATGGTGAAGGCCCGGTAGAGCTGCTCCAGGAACATGACCCGGGTGAGCTCGTGGGGGAAGGTCATGGGCGACAGGCTCATTTGTTCCCGGACCTCCTTCTTGAGGTCCGGATCGAACCCGTGGCTGCTGCCCAGGGCGAAGGCCAGCCGCTCGCCGCGGTTCATGCGCGCCACCAGCCACTGGGCGAGCCCCTCGCTGTCCCGGAGCTGCCCCTCCGGCGTGAGCAGGACCGGGCACTGCACCGCCGCCAGCTTGGGCCGCAGTCGCTCGGCCTCCTCCTTCAGCTGCCGCGCCGGGTCCCCCTTGCCTTCGGGCAGTTCCGTCACTTCCATGCGGGCATAGGGGCGGAGCATGTCGAGGTAGTGCTGCTCCAGGCCGCGGCAGGGCTCCAGGCGGAGGCGACCGAAGGCGAAAAGGGCGACGGGATACATGATTCCATTGTGATGAATTTCCCTTGGCAGCGCTCGGGGAAGACACCACCATCCAATCATCGTGCTTTTTCTGGAGGACTCCCCATGCGCCGTTCCCTGATGTTGCCCCTCGCCGGCCTGCTCCTGGTCCCCGCCTATGTCGGCTGCGGCGGCGACGAGGTCCCCACCACCGCTCCCGCCCCCGCGAAGGAGCCCGCCGACATCCTCTACAGCCTGCAGTACCTGGCCGTGCGCAAGGACTACAACCAGGCTGCGGTGGTCGCTCCCATCACCCCGGATATCGTCTATCCCGGGGCCATGCACTTCCACCAGGACGCCAAGGCCATGGGCCTGGAACTCACCCCCGAGGAGATCAAGGGCCTGGGCATCGAGCACCTGGCGGCCAAGCTGGACAGCCTGCCGGGCGGGCCCAGCGAGGACTACCCCATCAAGGACGCCCGCCTGGCCTTCAACGCTGGCATCTACCGCCTGGCCAAGGGCCTCACCGCCAAGAGCTGGGGCAAGATGAAGCACATGGGCATCACGGACAACAACGCCGCCCGGGCCTACGGCTCCACGACCATCGTGAAGGACATGGCCCTCGGCATCGGCGACACCAAGATCCTCACCGTCAGCTGCATCAAGAAGCCCGATGGCAACTGGGGCATCTCCTTCATGCGCTACGAGGTCAACCTCAAGACCCTGAAGCAGGACTGAGT
>JARLGO010000127.1 GCA_031292655.1 Geothrix sp. | reverse complement strand
TCCTGGATGAGGGATTGGTGCACATTGTCCAGACAGGTGCGGATGAAGCCCCGGGCGTCGTCCAGGATGGGCTGGCCATGGCCGGGGTAGATGGCCCGCACCTCCAGGCCTGCGAGGCGCTCGAGCGCAGCCACATAGGCCCTGGGGTAGGCGCCGAGATGATCGGTGATCCGGTAGAGGGTGTCGCCGGAAAAGAGGATGCCGGTCGCCGGGAGGAAGAGGCAGATGGAATCTTCCGAATGACCCGGCGTGTGGAGCAGGCTGCCTTTCTGGTCGCCCACCGTCACGGCCAGGCCGTCCCGGACCGGCCGGTGGCGGCGCCCCGCCGGGATCCAGGCGAAGGTCTCCGGTTCGAAGAGGCCGTCCAGGCCCGGGAGGCCTCCCGTGTGATCGAAATGGGCATGGGTCAAAATGACCTGTTCCACGGCCCGCTTCCCGATCCCCTTCGGGATCAGGTCCATCTCGCGCAGGAAGAAAGCAAGATTGTCCGGATGGGCGCTGCCCGTATCAATGAGCGTGTTGCGATCCCAGGGGTTGTTGTTTTCCCCAAGAACCCAGTAGGCGACACAGGAGTAGTCCGCAGGGGCATCCAGGTGGAGCGGGATGATGCGCATGGCTCAGTCGACCGGCTTCTGGAAGAGCGGCGTGCCCCGCTCGACCCGGGGGAAGCGGGTCGAGAAGGCCTCCGGCATCTCCTGGTTCCCGTCCAGGGCCAGGAAGCCGCCGGGCAGGAGGACCTGGTGGAACATCTCCAGCACCTTCAGCTGGTCCCCGGGCGAGAAATGCATGAGCACGTTCTTGCAGACGATGAGGGAGTGCCCCGTTTCCGGCGGCACCAGGGTCAGCAGGTCGTGCTTGAGGTACCGGACCCGCTCCCGGATGGGTTCCGTCAGCCGAAACACCTCGGGGTTTCCCGTGGATTCGAAATAGGGCTCCCGGTGCGCCGCGGGCACCCAGAAGATGTCCTGGCGGCTGTACTCGGCCCGGCGGATCCGCTCCTCGAACTGCGCGTAGTTGCTCTCCTCGTAGTCCGTGGCGAGGATGTCGAGGTTCCGGAAATGGAAGGCACCCAGCTTGGCGGCAAACAGGATCGCCAGGGTGAAGGGCTCCTCGCCGGTGGCGCAGCCGGCATCCCAGACTCGAATCGCCCGCGAGTGGCTGATGGCTGGGATGACGATGTCGCTGATGGCATTCAGGGCGTCGGTGTCTCTGAAAAAGGAGGTGTAGGCCATGGGTGGCTGATCTTTCTGGGGGAAATTTCAGGGAACACGAGGCACGCCAAGCGCCTCTCTCCCCATCGTGAAGGATCGGGTGGGACCTGAATTCGCGCCGGGTATCATGCCCTCGGTGGGAGCACGGCATGGGGACTCGGGGCGACGCGACGCGACGAAGGATCGAGCCGAGGGCCGCGGGGAGTGACCCCCTGGATCTGCTCGAACATTGCGTGGAGCTGGCGAAGGTCGGGGGAAAGCGGCTCCAGGTCGCGACCCTGCGGCAGAGCTGGACCCGGCAGACCTTCCAGATCCTCGACCTCGAACCCGGGGACGCCCCCACCCTCGAGGAGGACCTGGCCTATTACACCCCCGAGGCCCGGCCGGTCATCCGGGGGGCCATCCAGACCTGCATCGAGACGGGCGCCCCCTTCGATCTGGAACTGTCCGCCGTCACGGCCAAGGGAAGGCCCATCCAGGTGCGCACCCAGGGCTTCGCGGTGGTGAAGGGGGGGAGAACCCTCGAAGTGATCCGCGTGTTCCAGGACATCACGGACCGGCACCAGCGGGAAGCCCAGGAGCGCCTGCTCGAAGCGCAGCTGCATCAGGTCCAGAAAATGGAGAGCCTGGGCCTGCTGGCCGGGGGGATCGCCCACGACATTAACAACGCGCTGGCGTCCATCCTCGCCGTGGCCACCGTCCAACGGCGGAAGGCCGAAGAGGGATCCCCCTTGCACCATGACATGCAGATCATCACCCAGGCCTGCCTCCGCGGCGGCTCCCTGGTGAAGGCGCTCCAGGGCTTCGCCCGCGTGGAAGTTCGCGAGAGGCAGAGGTTGAACCTGAATGACCTCATCCGTGAGGTGGTCCGGGACCTGGAGGCCACCGTCCCGGAAGGGATCACCGTGGAGACGGACCTGAGCGACGGCCTGGGGGACCTGGACGGGGAACCGGCGGCCCTGAGCCAAGCCATCCGGAACCTCTGCGTGAATGCCTTCGAAGCCATGCCCGAGGGGGGCACCCTCAGGATCCGCACCGGAAACGACGGACCCGACGGTGTGTTCTTGGAGGTCGAGGACAGCGGGGCCGGCATGGCCCCGGAGGTCCTGCACCAGGCCATGCTGCCCTTCTACACCACCAAGCACTGGAGCGGAAACCGGGGCCTGGGGCTGTCCTTGGTGCACCAGACCGTGGAATCCCACCGGG
>JARLGO010000126.1 GCA_031292655.1 Geothrix sp. | reverse complement strand
GCCTACTACGGGCTCAATTCGGTGCTGGCCGTCTACCTCACCAACCGGATCTCGGAAGGGGGCCTGGGCTTCACCGAACAGTCCGTGGGGTTCCTCCAGAGCCTGATCTACGCGTTCACCTACATCGTCCCCATCGCCGGCGGCGCCCTGGCGGACCGCTACGGCTACCGGCGGATGCTGCTGTTTTCCTTTTCCATCCTGACGGCGGGGTATTTCATCGCGGGGAGCGTCACCGGCTACGGGGCGGTGTTCGCCTCGCTGCTGCTGATGGCGACCGGGGCCGGCCTGTTCAAGCCGGTCATCTCGGGCACCCTGGCGCGCACGACCACCGAGGAGAACTCGGGCTTCGGCTTCGGGATCTACTACTGGATGATCAACATCGGCGCCTTCCTGGCGCCCCTGGCCGTCAGCGTGCTGAAGGGCTTCTCCTGGCGCTACGTCTTCATCGCCTCGGCCCTCTACTGCGCCGCCATGCTGCTGCCGACGGTGTTCCTCTTCCGGGACCCCCCCAGGCCCGAGAACACCAAGAGCCTCCGGGAAGTGGCCCGCAGCGCGGCCCTGGTGCTGGGCGACGCGCGGTTCATGCTGATGATCGTGGTCTACTCCGGATTCTGGGTGCTCTACTTCCAGACCTTCGGCTCCGTGCTCTGGTACCTCCGGGATTTCGTGGACGCCACGCCCGTGGACCGGTTCTTCGCGTCCTTCGGGGTGCCGCTGAAGTTCGACGCCGAGCACGTCACCGTGGTCAACGGCGGGACCATCATCCTGCTCCAGGTCCTCGTGAGCCGCCTAGTGAGGAACATCCGGCCCCTGCCGACCATGGTGACGGGCATCGCCATCGGGACGCTGGGGTTCCTCTGCCTGGCCGTCTCCAGCAACATCTGGGTGTTCATCCTCGGCATGTCCGTGTTTTCCATCGGGGAGATGACCGCCCACCCGAAGTACTACAGCTACGTGGGCCTGGTGGCGCCGGCGGACAAGAAGGCCGTCTACATGGGCTATGCCTTCCTCTACGGCGTGATCGGGAGCCTCATCGGATCGAGCCTGGGCGGCCTGCTCTACGGGTCCATGCTGAAGCCCCTCGTCGGCCAGCCCGGGGCGGCCGCCGCCGCGCGGACCTTCTGGCTCCTCTTCGTGGCCCTGAACACCGTGGCGGGTGTCGGTCTGATCTTCTACGACCGGGTCTTCGCGGCGGACACGCCGGAGACCAACGAGAAGGCCCGGAAGGTGATGCTCGCCATCTACGTCCTGCTGCTCCTGGCAGGCCTGCTGTTCCTCCGGTCCTCACTCTTCGGAGGCCCCGAGATCTCCTACAAGATCCTGGTCCAGGCCGTGATCATGCTGCTCCTGGGGGCGGGCGGCACGGCGGTCAGCCTCCGAAGGGCTGGCTAGCTTTTCCGGAAGCTCTGGGAGCGGTCGGTCCGCCGCACCTGGATGAAGCGGTGGACGGATTCGAGGTCCGTGTCGGGCCCCGGGGTGAGCACGAGGCCCAGGCGCGTGGGGAAGTCCTGGCCCTCCAGGAAGGTGATGTGACGGATTTCGGCGGGGCAGCGGAGGAGGGTGCCGTCAGGCAGTTCCGCGTCGATCTCCACCGAGGCGTGGAGGTCCACCATCAGGGCCTCTTCCAGGGCCAGCCCCACGCCCGTCTCCGTGAGATTCATCAGGAGGGCATCGTACTGGCGGGACCCCAGGGTCACGCGCACCTTCAGGGGCGACTGGTCGGGTCCCGCCACCCGCGCATCCCGCCGGTGGTGGAGACGGGCCGATTCGCGGGGCCAGTCGAGGCGCAGGATGGTGTTCCCCGCCTTGTCCTGGAGGGGCGGGAGCAGCAGGGACTCCAGGGTGAGCACCTCCTCCCCGAGCAGGATGGTGAGCGTCACCGGCATGCCCTCGGAGGGCACCAGGTCCCGGGCATTCAGGCCGGACAGCTCCAGGGAGGAGCCTGGCCGGAAGGTCTGGATGCGCAGGTCCCCGAGCAGCCGGGAGCCGGCCCCCTGGAGCCTGAGGCTGGCCACCGCCTTGGTGAGGCGGGCCTGGATGAGGAACTGTTCCAGCACGGGAGCGGTCAGGAGGGATGCGTGGCCCATGGGGTCTGCCTTTCAAATGCCTTGGCCCAGGCGGTCTGCCAGGTTGGGGTGCAGGCCGGCGGCGAGAATGGCCCTCGCCGCGCCCTTAACATCGTATTCGAGGCGGTGCAGCCGCAGGCGGCGGCCCTTGGGGTCGAAAGTCATGAATGAGACGCGGGGGTCCCGGTCCCGGGGCTGGCCCACGGAGCCGGGGTTCACCAGGTAGCGGCACTGGGGCTGGAGAGGGAACCACTCGCCTGGCTGGAGGCAGATCCAGTTCAGCTGGCCCAGGGATTCGTTCAGCTCGAAACAGCCCGGCAGATGCGTGTGGCCGAAGAAGCAGAGCTGGCCCTCGAAGGAGTCGAAGGCCAGGCTGATCTCGCGCATGTGAAGCAGGTAGGCGTCCTCGTCCATGGGGGATCCGTGGGCGATCTGATAGTCCTCGCCCACCCACAGGGGCCCCACGGGCAGGTCCGCCAGGAAGCGCCCGTTGTCCTGCCGGAGCTTCTCCCGGGTCCAGTCGGCGGCCTGGTGGGCGGGAAGGCTGAAGGTGTTGTCCGGTTCCAGGCCGGCGCAGACCTTGTCGTGGTTGCCGCGGACGAGGAAGCGGGGCCGCAGCTCGCGCACCTTGTCCAGCAGCTGGTTGGGGTTGGCGCCGTAGCCGACGAGGTCCCCCAGGAGGACGAAGCGGTGGATCGCCCTCCGGCGCGCGAACCTCAGCACGGCCCGAAGGGCATGCAGGTTCGAGTGCAGATCGGAAAGGATCAGGTCCACTTGGGATATCCAGGGGGTGGGCCTTCAGTCTAGGCCTTCGTTCTGTTCGTACCTAGTCATCCGGACAGCGAGAGCGGCATCAGGGGCCCTAACAGAGCAACCCGAAAAGCGCTGGTTACGCTGAAGCGGCCCCCAACAAGGCCGCTGCCAGCTCCCCGGAACTGTGACCAAAGGGGAGGACCATCGGGGCCAGGGACCAGGCGGGCAGGCGGGCCGCCCAGCGGCGCATGAAGGCCGCGCGGTCCTGGGCCAGGGGCCGCAGGGGATCCCGCCCCGCCCGCT
This sequence comes from Geothrix sp., assembly GCA_031292655.1. Lineage (GTDB taxonomy): Bacteria > Acidobacteriota > Holophagae > Holophagales > Holophagaceae > Geothrix. The sequence continues at coordinate 353 of JARLGO010000126.1, read as the reverse complement.
CCCAGGCCCGGGCCGGGGACTCCGCCAGCCAGAGGGGTGCGAAGGCGGCCGAGGCCACGACCTCGCGGTTGCCCGGGGATTCCCAAGCCCCGCCCCCCAGGGCCACCACGGCGGGCCGCCCCAGGAGACCGGGCAGCACCTCCGCTTCGAGCTGCCTGAAGGCGGCTTCGCCCCCGGTGGCGAAGATCTCGGCCACCCGGCGCCCCTCGCGGTCCTCGATGGCCGCATCCAGGTCGTGGAAGGGCAGGGCCAGGTGGTAGGCGAGCTGCCGGCCGACGGTGGTCTTTCCGGCGCCGCTGCCGCCGATGAGCAGGACTCCCTGGCCCCGCTGGAAGGGGGGGCGGACGCGCCAG
>JARLGO010000125.1 GCA_031292655.1 Geothrix sp. | reverse complement strand
GCGCGTCGACAAGTTCCACCGGTTCGGCCTCACGGCCGAGCCCGCGTCCTGTGTCGGTGCCCCGCTCATCGCCGAGTGCTATGCCCAGCTTGAATGCCGGGTGGTCGACACCCGGATGGTGCCCAAGTACTGCTTCTTCGTCCTGGAAGTGGTGAAGGCCTGGATAGACACCTCCGTGAAGGACCCGCGGACGATCCACCATCGGGGGGCGGGGCGCTTCATGATCGCGGGCGAAACCATCAGACTCAAATCCAAGATGAAGTGACGCCACCGTTGGGGTAGGCTCCATCCCTGAGACCTCCGCCCCACCCATCCACAGGAGCCAGCCCATGTCCAACCTCGCGAGATCCGCCCTGCTTGTCCTGGCTTGGACCACCCTGTTGAGCCTGCAGGGAAATCCGGCCCTCGCGGCCGGGGCGGAGGAGGCACCCCGGCCCCCCGTGGCGAAGGAGCTCTCCCTCGACCGGGGGCGGACGGCGGTGCTGATCATGGATTACGAGAACGACATCCTGGGCATGCTGCCCGAGAAGGCGCAGGCTCCCCTGCTGGAGCGGGCCGGGGCGATCCTCAAGGGCGCCCGGGAGGCGCATCTGCCGATCATCTACGTGGTCGTGCGGTTCCGGAATGGCTACCCGGAGATCAGCCGCGAGAACAAGCGCTTCAACGCCCTCAAGGAGTCGGGCCGCCTGCGGGAGGGCACTCCGGGGGCCGAGATCCACGGGCGGGTGGCGCCCCAGCCGGGCGACATCGTCGTCACCAAGCGCCGGGTGGGGGCCTTTTCCACCACCGATCTGGAGGCGATCCTCCGGGCCAACCACATCACCACCCTGGCCCTGTTCGGCATTTCCACCAGCGGGGTCGTCCTTTCCACGGTGCGCTGGGCCGCGGACATGGACTATCAGGTTCTCGTCATTTCCGATGCCTGCGCCGACTTCGATGACGAGGTGCACCGGGTGCTGACGGAAAAGGTGTTTCCGGGGCAGGCCACGGTCCTGACCACCCAGGCGTTCACCCGGGCACTCGGAGACCTTCCACGGTGATCAGCCTTCCCGGACTCGAAGCAAAGGAGGGCTCATGAAGACCCTCGGCCTCATCGGCGGCATGAGTTGGGAGTCGACGGTGCCCTACTACCGTCTGATCAATGAGGCGGTCAAGGCGCGGCTGGGTGGGCTGCACTCGGCAAAGATTATCCTGTACAGCGTCGACTTCCATGACATCGAACGGCTCCAGCGGGCGGGCGATTGGGAGGCGGCGGGCGCCGTGCTGGCCGGGGCGGCCCGGGCGCTGGAGGGGGCCGGCGCCGATCTCCTGGTGCTCTGCACGAACACCATGCACAAGGTCGCCGACCGCATCGAGGCGGCGGTCCGAATCCCGCTGCTGCATATCGCCGATCCGACGGCCGTGGCCATCAAGCAGGCCGGGCACGCCACCGTGGGCCTCCTCGGCACGCGGTTCACCATGGAGCAGGCCTTCTACCGCGAGCGGCTGCGCGAACGCCACGGGCTCCAGGTGATGGTCCCGGATGCGGAGGATCGCGCCGCCATCCACCGCATCATCTTCGAAGAGCTGTGCCTCGGGACGGTCCTGCCGGAGTCCCGCCGCGCCTGTCGAAGCATCCTGGAAAGGCTGGCAGACCAGGGCGCGGAGGCCATCATTTTGGGGTGCACCGAGATCTCCCTGCTGGTCGGGCCGCAGGATTCCAAGGTGCCCCTGTTCGACACCACCGCCCTGCACGCGCAGGCAGCTGCAGAAGCGGCCCTCGCCGCGGCCCCCTAAACAGCCTCGCCGGTCTCGGCCCTTCGTCCCTGGTGATTTGAGTTTCCCGCACGCGTCCCGGAGGTCCTCCATGGCAGCCAACCCCCTCGCCAGCTGGCACCAGCTCGTGCAGGACCGCAATCCGGGGCACCTGGCCTCCCTGCTCTCGGATCAGG
>JARLGO010000522.1 GCA_031292655.1 Geothrix sp. | reverse complement strand
CGGCCCCAGGGGCCAGTTCGAGGGCCTCATGAACAAGCGGGCCCGCTCGGCCCTTCGCCGGCCTACCGAACGATCTCCCTGAGCCGGGCCTCGCCCATTGCCGCGTCCTTCGCGTCATTCGGGCGTCCTCGACGCCCAGAGGGAGAGATCGCTGATGCCGGTCGTGCGAGCAGGTCCGAACGAGTACCTGTTGATTGGTCGCGCAGGAAGGCTCGAGAACCGGGGCTCGGCGGTGCAGGCCATCCTGCTGCCGGGTGCCATCTTCGTCCTCGTGCCCAGCACGAAACAGGAAGCCACCTTCGAGTTCACACAGGAAACCAGGGACGGCATCCCGTTGCGGTTCAAGGGGATCATCGTCTACCGGGTCACGGACCCGATCGCGGCGGCGGGCCAGTTCGACTTCACCGGTCGCGGCGGGATCGGGGAGATCACCACCCTGCTCACGCACTTGTGCCTTGGGGAGCTGCGCCACGCGGTCTCCCACATGACCATGGTCGAGTGCATCGAGCAGCGCAAGACGACGCTGAGCAAAGTGGCGGAGGCTGCCCTCCAGGCGACCATCCACGGCGGAGACAGTGAGTCGAAGGCCTGGGGCATCACGGTCGAGGTGGCCCAGCTGGCGCAGGTCTTCATCGTCGACACGCAGTTGCGTCAGCAGCTCGAAGCCGAGGTCCGCAACGAGATCAAGCTCAAGAGCGATCAGTCGAACGTCCGGACGAAGGAGGAGGCCCGGCTGACGGAGATGGCCTCCGAGGGCCGGCTGGAGGAGAAGAAGCTGGCGAGCGATCAAGAGAGCCTGCGCCGCCAGGAAGAGCTGGAGCTGGTGCAGCTCGCCCGCCAGCGCAGGATGCAGGCGGAGAACGTCGCCACCCAGCGCCAGGCACTTCAGCTCGAGCAGGAGCGCTTCCGCGCCGAGATGGAGGCGGAGCAGGACCGGGTGAACACCGAAGCGCCGGTACGAATGCTCAGGGTCTCGAAGGAGAGCGAGGTCCTCCGCGACGAGCTCGAGATGCGGAGGCTGCAGAACCAGGTGAAGGCGCTCGATGTCGAGCACGAGCTCCTGCTCCCACGCGCCCAGCAGGAGTTGCGTCGGGAGATCCTGCCACTCGAGCAGGCGCCCCGGATCGTGGAGGCCGCCTCGAAGGTCCTGCAGGGCACGAACCTGTCCGTCTACGGCGAGAACGGCATGCTGCTCGGCCAGCTGGCCCCGGTCTTCGAGATCCTGGCCCGTGCCGTCCAGCAGGCAACGCAAGGTGACGCGCGTCGGGCACGCGAAGGCAACGAGCCGGCGTGATG
>JARLGO010000521.1 GCA_031292655.1 Geothrix sp. | reverse complement strand
CGCATCGGCACGGTACACTTGGCGTTCCGAGGTGCCTGCATGCGAAACTCCATCCTCGTTCTCGGACTCCTGTCCATCGGGCTGGTGGCGGGCTGGTGCGGACGCGCACTCACCCCCAACCTGGCGCGCCCCCGCGCCGTGGAGCCCCGGGGGCCCCTCCCTGACTGGGAGCAGGGACCCATCCGACGGTTCAAGGAAGCCGCCCCCAGCGTGGTCTACATCACCACCACCGAAGAGCGCAGCCGGGACTTCTTCGGGCTGGACGTGGTGGAGGTGCCGGCGGGATCGGGCACGGGCTTCATCTGGGATGCCGAAGGCCACGTGGTGACGAACTTCCACGTGATCCAGGGGGCCGTGCGGGCCACCATCACCCTGGCGGACGGCAGCCGCCACGAGGCCAGCTACGTCGGCGGCGCGCCCGACAAGGACCTGGCCGTGCTCCAGCTGGCCAAGACGCCCCCCCATCTTCGCCCCATCCCCCTGGGCACCAGCGCGGACCTGCAAGTGGGCCAGGCGGTGCTGGCCATCGGCAATCCCTTCGGCCTGGACCAGACCCTCACCACCGGCGTGGTGTCGGCCCTGGGGCGCGAGATCCAGAGCGTGACCCGGCGGCGCATCGCGGGCGTCATCCAGACCGACGCGGCCATCAACCCGGGCAACAGCGGGGGGCCGCTGCTGGACAGCGCGGGCCGCCTGATCGGGGTGAACACCGCCATTCAGAGCCCCAGCGGCGCCAGCGCCGGCATCGGGTTCGCCATGCCCGTGGACACGGTGAACCGCGTGGTGCCCCAGCTCATCGCCCGGGGTCGCCTGGAGCGCCCGGACCTGGGCTTCGAGCCCGTGGAACCGCGACTGGTGGAGCGCGCCTTCGGCCCCCAGAAGGGCGTGATGGTGGGCCGGGTCCTCCGGGGCGGAGCCGCCGCCCGGGCCGGGCTTCAGGCGCTCAGCGTGGAGGGCCGGCGGGTCTACGCCGGCGATCTCATCCAGGCCGTGAACGGGCGGACCGTCGAGGACTGGGACGGCCTGCTGGATGCCGTGGAATCCCTGCCCCTGGGCAGCACCGTGAACCTCGACGTCCAGCGGGGAGAACGGAAGCTGCGGGTGGCGATCCGGCTGGAGGCGGCGAGGGACTGATCAGCCCTGGATCCACACCGGTTCGAGACTCAGCAGCTTCTTCACGGCTTCGCGGCCCCGCGGTCCGGGATCCACGGTGAAGTCGTTCACCCAGGCGTTCACGTAGCGGCCGATCATCTCGCGGTCCATGCCGCGGCCGAAGGACTGGCTGTAGTCCACGCTCTCCCAGTGGCGCTCTCGCGCCAGCTCGACGCTCTTCCGCATCAGCACGGCGAAGCGCTGCTTCACGTCCGCGGGCAGGCTCTTGCGGATGGCGTTGCCGCCCATGGGCAGGGGCAGGTCGTAGGCGTGCTTCCACCAGGCGCCCAGATCCACCACCAGGCGCAGGCCGGCCTCGCGGTACATGAGCTGGCTCTCGTGGATGAGCAGCCCGGCCTGGAAGCGCCCCTCCACCACGGCGGGGAGGATCTGGTCGAAGGGGATCAGCTCCACGGCCGGCTCGAAACCATGCTCCGCGCACCACTTCCGCATGGACAGGTAGGCGCTGGTGCGCTTCCCCGGGATGGCGATGGTGATCCCCTTCAGGGCCGAGGGTTCCAGGGGGACCCGGCTCACCACCAGGGGGCCGGTGCCTTCCTGGATGCTGGAGCCCGCCGTGAGCAGGTCGTAGCGGTCCCTCAGCTCCGGGTAGGCGCCGAAGCTGATGGCCGTGACGTCGTAGCGGCTCTCGGTGGCCTCCGCGTTGAGCCGCTCGATGTCCTTGCGGATGAACTCGATCTCGAAGCCCTCCGGATCCATCCAGCCCAGGGCCAGGGGCGCCATCATGTAGGCGTCGTCGGAATCGGGGCTGTGGGCGATGGTGAGCTTCATGGGGCCGTCCTCGCCTCCAGTTCAGCACAGATTTGCGCCAAGGGTGTCCCCCCAGCCGACCCTTTCAATCTGTAAACCGGATACGCTTTCCAGTCTTATCCTAAACCCCATAAGCCTATGCTTCGTGTCATTCATGCCGACGTCCCTTTCAGGAGATCCCATGCGAAAAATCGAAATGCTGGTGCGGGTGGCCCTCGGGGCCGCGGCCCTCTCCCTGCCCGCCATGGCGCCGGATGCCGCCAAGCCAGGCCCGGTCCAGGAAAAGACCGTCAAGGCCGAGTACGGGACCTTCGGTTTCGATCTCGCGGGCATGGACCGCTCCGTGGCGCCCGGCGATGACTTCGGCCAGTACGCCAACGGAACCTACCTGAAGAACCTCGTCATCCCCTCGGACAAGTCGAACTATGGGATGTTCACCAAGCTCCGGGACCTCAGCCAGGAGCGGACGCGCCTCATCGTGGAGGCCGCGGCCGCGCGCAAGGATGCCCAGCCCGGGTCCGAGGCGCAAAAGGTGGGTGACTTCTATGCCAGCTTCCTGGACGAGGCCGCCATCGAAGCGAAGGGCCTGGCGCCCCTGAAGCCCCACCTGGACGCCATCGCCGCCATCCACAGCCGCGCCGAACTGGCCAGGGTCATGGGCCTGGCCAACCGGGTGGGCGTGGACATGCCGCTGGGCATCGGTCCCATGCAGGATCTGAAGAATCCGGATGTGTACGCGGTCTATGTGGGCCAGGGTGGTCTCGGACTGCCCGACCGGGACTACTACCTGGACGTGAAGAATCCCAAGTTCGCCGAGATCCGCGGGAAGTACCTGAGCCACATCGCCGCCATGCTGCGCCTGGCGGGCCTTGAAAACCCCGAAGCCCGCGCCAAGACCGTCTTCGAGCTGGAAACCAAGCTGGCCACCATCCACTGGTCCAAGGTGGAAGAGCGGCAGATGGAAAAGCTCTACAACCCGATCCAGCAGGACCATCTCGAGGGCGCCTACCCGGGCGTGGGCTGGGCGGCCCTCCTCGCGGCGGCGGGAGTCCAGGAGCAGAAGGAATTGATCATCGCCCATCCCAGCGCCATCGCAGGAACGGGGAAGCTCCTGGCCAGCGAACCCCTGGAGGCCTGGAAGGACTACCTGCGCTTCCACACCTTGGAAAGCGCCGCGCCCTACCTGCCCAAAGCCTTCGTGAACGAGAACTTCGCCTTCAACGGCACGGTCCTTTCCGGCCAGCCCGAAAATCAGCCCCGCTGGAAGCGGGGGGTGGACGTCACCACGCACGCGCTGGGGGAGGCCGTGGGCAAGCTCTATGTGGCCGAGTACTTCCCTCCCCAATCCAAGCGGGAGGCGGATCTGCTGGTGAAGAACCTCATCGCGGCCATGGATCAGCGGCTGGCCCACCTCACCTGGATGGATCCCAAGACCAAGGCCGAGGCCCGGGAGAAGCTCGCCAAGTTCACGCCCAAGATCGGGTACCCCAGCAAGTGGCGGGACTACTCCAAGCTGGAGGTCCGGCGCGGCGATGCCCTGGGCAACGCCCTGCG
>JARLGO010000520.1 GCA_031292655.1 Geothrix sp. | reverse complement strand
CTCGCGCTGCCGCGCGGACGCGGTGGGGCGCATCGGCGCGGCCATGAGCCCGGACCGCTATGCGGCCCTGGACCGCCACGCCCGCACCTCGCCCTCGGGCGTCGAGCGGAAGCTGGTGGCCGTGGCCAGCCTGGAGGGCGCCTTCGTCAACCAACACCTGGGCGAGGCAGACGAGCTGCTGATCTATGCCGTGGAGGAGGGTGCCTGCCACCAGGTGGACATCCGCCGCGCGCCCCCCACGGGCACGGGCAACGCCCGCTGGGAGGAGCTGGGCGACCTGCTGTCCGATTGCCTCGCCCTGCTGGTGGCGGGCATCGGCCCTTCGCCTACCCGCATCCTGACGTCGCGGGGCCTCCGCGTCTTCGAGACCGAAGGCCTGGTGGCCGACCTGGTGCCCCTGGCCGCCGCCGGCGGGGAGATCCGCCGCCTGGGCAAGCCCTTCCGCTGTGGCGATGGCTGCTCGGGCAAGGGCCAGGGCTGCGCTTGAAACGAAAGGAGCACCCATGGACAAACCCCACACCCACCTGCTGGTCTGCGCCAGCTTCCGCACGGCCGGCAACCCCCAGGGGATCTGCCACAAGAAGGGCGCCGGCAACCTGCTGGCCTACCTCGAAAGCGAGATTTCCGATCGCGACCTCGAGGGCCTGACCGTGACGGCCACGGGCTGCCTCAAGGTCTGCGAGCGGGGCCCGGCCATGGTCGTGCATCCCGGGAACCTCTGGTACGGCGGCGTGGAGACCGAGGCGGACGTGGACCAGATCCTGGATGCCCTCGAGGCGGGCACCGTGGCCGAGAAGTACGTCCTCGGCTGATCCCGGGTCCCGGAAGCCGCCTTCGATGAGAAACGAGTGCCGACCATGTTCATGTACCAATCCCTTCCATCCCCAGGAGGCGTTATGAGAATCAGCGCTCGCAATCAGTTGAAGGGCATGGTCGCGAAGATCACCCACGGTCCCATCCACGCGGAGGTGATCTTGACCCTGGAGGGCGGCCAGCAGGTGGCGGCGGTCATCACCAACCAATCCGTGACCTCCCTGGGCCTGGCGGAAGGCAAGGTGGCCTACGCCATCATCAAGGCCTCCACCATCCTGATCGGCGTCGACTGATCAAAGCCCGAGGTTCCCGCCGAGGAAGGAAAGGATGAGTCCCCAGCCCTTGCCGATGCCGGTGATCGGCCGCTGCAGCCTCCCCCCGGAAGTGCTGGCTCCGCAAAGCTTTCAGGACGACCCCTCGCCGATCGAGATCCTCGGCGTTCGCGAGGCCGAGCAGGCCCTGTTCGACCGCCTGGACGCCATCGAGGATCCCGAACTGCGGCGGGAGGCCTTTCACGACCACAT
>JARLGO010000519.1 GCA_031292655.1 Geothrix sp. | reverse complement strand
TGGTGCTGGTGGACGATCTCTCGTAGACCCAGGCCCGCACCCACGCTAGACTGTTCCTTCATGGCTGGGTAGCTCAGGTGGTTAGAGCGAGGGTCTCATAATCCCTAGGTCGGCAGTTCGAGTCTGCCTCCAGCCACCACTATGAAGATCGGAGCCACGGCTCCGATCTTCTTCTGTATGTAAGGCAGAGAAGCAGACTCGAACTGCCGAGAAACAGCGGCGGCCCGGTAGGCCGCAGCGAGCAAGGCTCCAGCGGAGCCTGCGCAGCGTCCGCGGCCGGGGCCAGCCGCTGGCCAGTTCGAGTCTGCCTCCTTCGGCCAGCGCGGGCGCTGCCCGAAGTCTAGGGTCAGCCACCACTTAAAACACCGGAGCCGAGCGGCTCCGGTGTGCCTGTACGCCCACCCAAGCCAAAGACTCGAACTGCCGAGAAGCAGTGGCGGGCCGGTAGGGGCCAGGTGGAGACGCCCCAGGGGGGCGTCGGAACCGTCGGCCCCGGGCCCAGCCACGCGCGCAGTTCGAGTCTGCCTCCTTCGGCCAGCGCGGGCGCTGCCCGAAGTCTGGGACCAGCCACCACTTCAAGGCCCTGATAGCACTAAATTTCAAGGCTTTCTCGCTTTCGCTGGGCTCCTTCAAGCTGGCAACCAATGCGATACTCTTACCTTTCTCCCCTCCCAAGGGGCAGCGCAACCCAAGGTACCCTCCCATGAAGCCTCTCCAATGCTGTGCAATCCTCCTCTGCTCCCTGGCCGCGGCGCTCCCGTCCCGGGCCGAGGCAGCCAAAGAGCGACCCAGAGCGCTTTACCATCTGAAGCCTGGCATCCAGGTCACCTGTTTCGACTGCCACCAGGAGGAAAAACCCACCAAGAAGGCGGTGGCCTCGGAGTCCTGCATGGTCTGCCACGGGGACTATCCGGCCATGAGGGCCCTGACCAAGAATGTGAAGCCCAACCCCCACAACTCCCACATGGGCGAAGTCCCCTGCACCGAGTGCCACCGGGGGCACCAGCCCTCCCGGGTCATCTGCCTCGAATGCCACGAGGGCGAGTACAAGTTCAACATCCCGCTCGCGGCCCTGAATCCTTGAGGCCAGTGGCCGGGACGGAAGCACAAGACATCCAATGGCAAGGGTAAGGGTGTAACCATCCGGCCCTTGGGCCCCTGGGAGGATCGAGGTCGCAACTCCGACCTTTCCATGGAGGTCCCAGGCAAGACCGGACTCGAACGGCCGAGAAGCAGCGGGGGCCAGGCCGACTCGGGCCACTGGCCTGCTCGCACCTCCGCCGGAGGCGGTCGCCGGGTGCTTGCCGACCACCGCCGGCATCGAGCCCCTGTCCCCGGAACCATGCCTCTGCTAGTGTGATTTATTGTATGGGATCCCAAATTTCTTCTCCAACTGCCGACGCAACCACGCGCAGGATTCTCCAATCCCTGCGGGCCATCGTCAGGGATTTGCGTTGCGCCTCGGTGTCCTACGAGAAGCAATTCGGTCTGAGTGCGGCTCAATTGTTCGTTCTGCAGGCCCTCCGCGACCAGCCGGGCATGAGCCTGGGGGAGGTGGCCAAACGCACCGCCACGGACCAGAGCTCGGTCTCCGTCGTCGTCCGGAAGCTGGAGGAAAAGGACCTGGTTCAAAAGCGGACCTCCAGCAAGGACGGGCGCCGGCTGGAACTCAGCCTGACCCCGAGGGGGAAGCGCCTGTCCGAAAGGACGCCACCGGCGGTCCAGGATCTTCTGATCCAGAGCATTTCGGATCTTCCCTTGCCCGACCGGAGGCAGCTTGCCGGCCTGCTGGACCGGATCGCCCCACCCGGGCCTGGAGACCAGCCCATGTTCTTCGA
>JARLGO010000124.1 GCA_031292655.1 Geothrix sp. | reverse complement strand
GTAGCGCATGCCCAGGTGGCCCATGGCGATGCCATCGTCCACGGCGATGGTGTTGAACTCGAAGGGCACGCCCCCCGCCTCGCGCACGGCGGCCTTGACCACCGCGGCGAAGTCGTGCAGGTGCGTGTGGCCCGGCACGATATCCGTGTAGGAATTGACGATGCCGATGAAGGGCTTCTTGAAGTCCTCATCCTTCAGGCCCGTGGCCCGGAGCAGGCTGCGGTGCCCGGCGCGCTCGATGCCCTTCTTCACGGTGTCCGATCGCATGGCCGCTCCTTCCCCTGATTCTACCTGAACGGCACCAGGACCGCGGCTCGGGAGGCGTAAATGTAGGGACAGCGACTGCGGCCGCCTCCAGCACTCCTACCCACGCCCCGCGAGACCCCGGTCCGCCGACGCCCCCCTACCGCTCCGCCACCCGCTGGAACCGGAAGGAGACGCAGCGCTGGAGGGCGCGCCCCTCGGGGGTGCGGCCATCGCCTTCCGTCTGGCTGTCGCCCAGGGCCTCCGAGGCCAGCTGCGTGGGCAGAACGCCGACGCCCGTCAGGAAGCGCTGGGCGGCCATGGCCCGCTGGGCGCTCAGGTCGAGGGCATCGCCGCGGCCCCGCTCGCCGGGCGCCGCGTGGCCTTCGCAGACGAGGGTGAAGCCCTTGTAGCGCAGGGCCAGTTCCGACAGGCGCGTGAGGATGACATCGCTGCCGGGGGTCAGGGCGGCGCTGCCCTCCTCGAAGATCAGGGCGCCCCGGAAGCTCACGATCCGCAGGCGGGTGCCCACGTCCCTCCCGTCACTGGCCTGGGCGGTGCTGAGCAGCTTCTCCAGATCCTCGGCCTTGGCCGGATCCAGCCCCCGGGAGCCCGGCAGGATGCCATCGCCGGCGCTCACCTGGGCCTGCACGCCGAGGGCCTTTTGGATGGAGGTCAGGGCCTGCTGCAGCTTGGACTGGTCGGACACGGAAAAGGAGTAGAGCAGCGCGAAGAAGGCCATGAGCTGCACCATCAGGTCCGCGAAGGTGACGAGCCAGAGGGACTCCAGGTCCGCCTTGCGGCGGATGAACCGGAGGGGCGACAGGGTGCTCATGGGTGGGCCCCGCCAGGCCTCATGGGATTCGAGCCGGCGCTCCTAGCCACGGGGGACCGCCCTCCGTTCGAAACCGCCCCGCTCCCGGGGCGCCAGGAAGGCGTTCAGCTGGGCCTCCAGGGCCGAGGGGTGCATTTCGGCCTGGATGCCCAGGACGCCCTCCAGCATGATGCCCTTGAGCTGCAGTTCCTCCCGGCTCCGCAGTTCCAGCTTCCCCGCGATGGGGATGGCCAGCAGGTAGGCGATGACCGCGCCGTAGAGCGTGGAGAGCAGGGACAGGGCCATGGCCCCGCCGATGTTGGAAGGATCCTTGATGCTGGCGAAGAGCTGCACCATGCCGATGAGGGTGCCCACCATGCCGAAGGAGGGCGCGCTCAGGGCGATGAAGCGGAAGATCTCCTGGCCCTGGTGGTGCCGGTCCTGGGTGGCCCGCAGCTCCTGGGCCAGCACCGCCTGGATGTGGTCGCGCTCGGAATGGTCCACCACCATCCGCAGGCCCTTGGCCAGGAAGCCCTCCACATCCATGGCCTTTTCCATGTTCAGCAGGCCCTCGCGGCGGGCCCGCTGGGAGAGGCCCACGATCTGGTTGACCAGGGCCTGGGTCTCCGGCGTCCGAGTGAAGAAGGCCCGGTTGGCGATGGAAAAGGCGTAGCTCACGTGCTCCAGGGGAAAGCGGAGCAGCGTGGCCGCGGTCACTCCCCCCACCACCACGATCAGGCCCGCGGGATGCAGGAAGATCCGGGGATTCGGTCCCAGGCCGATGGCCACCGCCAGCAGCGTGAATCCCAGCAGGACACCCAGAAAACTGCCTCGATCCATGATTTCGACCCTCGGGGGCTTATCGGCTGCCAGCCCAGGCCTCCCCAGTTTGAGACAACCGCCCCGGCGAAGGTGGCTCCAGTTGCGGCCGGACGTACCATTGATGAATGCACCCAAAAGAAGGGAGTTCCTTTTGGGCATCAAGGCTTTGCTGGTCTACCCGGAAATGCCACCCACCTACTGGAGCATGCGCTATGCGCTGCCCTTCCTGGGCCGGAAGGCCGCCCTTCCGCCCCTGGGCCTCCTCACGGTGGCCGCCATGCTGCCGAAAGACTGGGAAATAAGGATGTTGGATCTCAATGTCGAGCCCATGTCCCTCCAGGATGTCGAGGCTGCGGACCTGGTCCTCACCTCCGCCATGCTGGTGCAGCGGGCCTCACTTGAAGGGGTGATCGCCCTGTGCCGGAAGGCGGGCAAACCCCTGGTGGCCGGCGGGCCCTACCCCACGAGCTGTCGAGATCAAATCGACGGGGTGGATCATTTCGTGCTCGGGGAGGCGGAGGTCAACCTCCCGCTCTTCCTGGAGGACTTCCAGCGCGGACAGGCGAAACCTTGCTACCAGGACCTTTCCCATCCCGACCTCGCGCATACGCCACCCCCCCGCTTCGATCTGGTGGACCGCAGGAACTATGGCGGTGCCGCCCTGCAGTTCTCCCGCGGGTGCCCCCACCATTGCGAATTCTGCGACATCGTCGAGCTCTTCGGGCACCGGCCCCGCACCAAGACCCCCGCCCAGTTCCTGGCGGAGCTGGACCTGCTCTACGACGGCGGCTGGCGGGGCTCCCTGTTCGTGGTGGACGACAACTTCATCGGCAACCGGGGCCAGGTCCGCCGGCTGCTCCCAGAGCTGGCCCGCTGGCAGGCACAGCGGAACTTCCCCTTCGGCTTCTACACGGAGGCCAGCCTCGATCTGGCCGCCGACGAGGCCCTCATGGACGGCATGGTGCGGGCCGGCTTCAACATGGTGTTCGTCGGCATCGAGACGCCCGACCGGGCCACCCTGGGCGCCATCGGGAAGGCCCAGAACTGCCACTCGGACCTCCTAGCCGACGTCCATGCCATCCAGGCCAAGGGGCTGGAGGTGGCGGGCGGCTTCATCCTGGGCTTCGATGGGGATCGGGAGGACATCTTCGACCGCCAGATCCGCTTCATCCATGAGGCCGCCATCCCCACGGCCATGGTGGGGCTGCTGACGGCCCTGCCCAAGACCCGGCTGCACGCGCGCCTGACCGCCGAGGGGCGCCTTCTCGGCGGTTCGTCCGGGGGGAACAACACCCACGACCTTGACTTGAATTTCCAGCCACGGATGGCGGCGGACGCTCTGCTGGCGGGCTACAAGCGGGTGCTGGCGGACGTCTACCGGCCCAGCCGCTACTTCACCCGCTGTCTGGGCCTGCTCCGCCGGATGAAGCGCCAGAGGTCCTCGCGCCGCCGAATCAAGGTCCCCGAACTGCGGGCCTTCTTTCACTCCCTCTTCCGGCAGACCTTCAGCCACTACGGGTTCGCCTACTGGTCCTACCTCCTGAGGGCCCTGTGCCTGCGCCCCCTCATGGCCGTGGAGATCGTCACCATGGCCGTGAAGGGGCACCACTTCTTCACCATCACCGAGGGCCTCCTGGAGCTGGAGCGCTTCAAGGACCGGCTGGAGCGCTCGCGCCGGGACCTCGAAGACCGTCTGCGCCGGGTGATCCGGAGCAATGCAAGCAGCCTGGCGGCCTGGAAGGCCTACCGGGATGGCCTGGTGGAAAAGGCCCGGGCCCGCTGCAACCGCCTCAACCCGGATTTCAAGGGCAGCGCCCTCCGGGCCTTCGAGGACTTCCGGACCGCCGCCGAACGGCTGCTGGCGCCTGGTCCAGGATCCATGACCCCTTCCGGCGCCGATTCCCCCCGGTCCTGAAGCCAGGGGCAGTCCCGCCGGACGCGGGTCAGCCTCAAAGTCCGGGCGGAAAGCCCAGGGCCAGCCGGACCCGGGCGATGCCCGGGTCCACGGCGCCGTCGGCGCGACGGATGAGGATCGGGGCCTCGACCTCCGGACACTGGGCCAGGGTCTCGAACGCCTCCGGCAGGTCCCGGCGGCGGGCGGCGGCAAAGACATCCAACCCATAGGGCTCGCCGTCCTTGAAGACGAATTCCCGGCGATGGAGGCAGAGCAGGTCCGCGTCGCGCAGGGCCGCCAGGGCCCGCTCCCGCTGGTCGTTGGGGAAGACGCAGGCGAAGAGGCCGCCGGGCGCCAGCAACCGGGCCGCGGCCCGGGCATAGTCGGCGATGCTGCCCCGCAGCTCCAGCCGCGCGGGCACGGACTGGGCGTGGGCGGCGGGCAGGCGATGGCCCTCGGGCCAGTAGGGCGGCGTGCCCGTCACCAGGTCGAAGGGGGCCTCCCCGGCGAACAGATCGGGCTCCCGGAGGTCCCCCAGGCGCGGAAAGACGCGGCCTTCCTGGCCGTTGTAGCGGATGCTCTTGCGGGCCAGGCGGAGGCTCTGCTCCTGGGCCTCCACCGTATGCACCACGGCCCCCGGGCAGCGCCAGGCCGCCAGCAGGGCCACGCTGCCGATGCCCGAGCCGAGGTCCGCGATGCGCCCCGCCCGGGGGCACCAGGTGGTGCCGTACCAGGCCGTCACCAGGTCATCGGTGCTGAAGCGGTTGCCCTTCTCCAGCTGGAAGATGCGCCAGCGCCCGCAGAGGCCGTCCAAGGTCTCCCCGGGTTCCAGGTCCACCCCGCCCGGCGGCACGGGGCCGGGGCGCGTCCAGCCCTTGAAGCTGGGTCCATCGGCGGGGGCGGAGCGGCGCGGCATACCTTAAGTTTGTGACATCAAACAGCAAATTAAAAAAATCATATAAGCGGAGGGTAGCGGAAGAGCTGAGGAAAACGGAGTGAACAAACTGAGGCCAAAATCTTTCTCCGCTCTCCTCCGCATCTCCGCTAACCTCCGCTTATTTTATTTTCTTTCTGCCTTATCCTAGAAGAATTGCCCTGTTTCCCGCACTTCCGCTCTGGCATCGAAGCCCGGCCTGCGCGACACTCACACATGGCTGTGTCTGGGAAAGCCCCGGAACTGGTCCTCCGCGAGGGGGAAGGGACTGCCTGTGGGGACGAGGCCTGCCTGACCCTGGAAGGGGCCTTCGACCAGGTGAAGGCGGCCTTCCTCGAGCATCACCCCAACGGCGACGTGGCCCTCCTGCTCCGGGCCTTCAACGTGGGCCGGGACATGCACGCCACCCAGCTCCGCAAGAGCGGCGAGCCCTATTTCTTCCACCCCCTGGCCGTGGCCCAGAGCCTGGCGGAATGGCGGCTGGACGCCGTGAGCGTGGCCTGCGGCATGCTGCACGACGTGGTGGAAGACACCCTCATGACCCAGGCCCAGGTGAAGGCCCAGTTCGGCGACGAGATCGCCGAGATCGTGGACGGCCTCACCAAGATGAGCAAGCTGGCCTTCACGGACCGGCACCTGCTCAACGCCGAGAATGTCCGCAAGCTGCTGGTGGCCATGGGCAAGGACGTGCGGGTGCTGCTGGTGAAGCTGGCGGACCGCCTGCACAACATGAAGACCCTGGGCGTGATGGAGGAGGAGAAGCGGCGCCGCATCTCCCGGGAGACGCTGGAGCTCTATGCGCCCCTGGCGAACCGCCTGGGCATGGGCATCGTCCGCCTGGAGCTGGAGGACCTGGCCTTCCGCCAGCTGGAGCCGGAGCAGTACGCCGAGTTGTACAAGGCCGTGGAAGCCAAGCGCGCCAAGCTGTCCGCCACCATCCAGGAGGTCCACGGGGCCCTGCAGGCCATCCTCCTCCAGCAGGGCATCGAGGCCCACATCTACGGCCGCATCAAGCACCTCTACGGCATCTGGAAGAAGATGGGCACCCAGGCCAAGGACTTCGACGACATCCACGACTGGCTGGCCTACCGCATCATCTGCCCCGACCGGGCCAGCTGCTACACGGCCCTGGGCCTGGTGCACGGCCTGTTCAAGCCCGTGCCGGGCAAGTTCAAGGACTACATCAGCCTGCCCAAGGAGAATGGCTACCAGAGCATCCACACCACGGTGCTCATGGGGTCGGGGGACCTCTTCGAAGTGCAGATCCGCACGGAGGAGATGCACGTCCACGCCGAGGCGGGCATCGCCAGCCACTGGACCTACAAGGACGGCCGCATCGCCAACCGCTCCGAGATCAACCAGGTGGCCTTCCTCCGCCGGATGGTGGAGCTGCACCAGGACGCCCAGGATAGCCGGGACCTGGTGGCCAACCTGCGCGGCGAGCTGACCTTCAACCGCATCCAGGTCTTCACCCCCAAGGGCGACCTGCGCAGCCTGGTGGAGAACAGCACGCCCGTGGACTTCGCCTACGCCATCCACACCCAGGTGGGCCACCGCTGCGTGGGCGCCAAGGTGAACGGCCGCATCGTGCCGCTCAAGCACACGCTCCAGAACGGCGACCGCGTGGAGATCCTCACCCGCCCCGACCACAAGCCCAGCCGCGATTGGCTCGGCTTCGTGAAGTCCGCGGGCGCCAAGAGCCGCATCCAGGCCTTCATCCGCGAGGAGGAGCGCGCCCACGCCATCACGCAAGGCCGGGAGCGCCTGGAGCGGGAGGCCCGCGCCATGGGCGTCCGCCTGGATGACCCGGAATCCCAGGCCAAGCTGGAAGCGCGGATGGTCGAGCTGAAGCTCGCCAACTGGGAGGCGGCCCACGCCGCCCTGGGCTTCGGTCGCCTCACGGTGCACAAGCTCATCGAGCCGCTGATTCCGGAGCCCGAACGGGCCAAGCCCACGGAAAACACCTCCAACCTCCTGGACTCCGTGGTGGTGGGCGACACCACCGGCATCCTCTACACCCTGGCGGCCTGCTGCAAGCCCATCTGGGGCGACGAGGTGGTGGGCTACATCACCCGCTCCCGCGGCACGGCCATCCACAAGGCGGACTGTTCCCAGCTCAACACGGGCACCCTGCATCCCGAGCGCCGGGTGAACGTGGCCTGGGGCAAGCACGGCACCGAGCTCTACGACACGGAGATCACCCTCACCACCGAGGACCGCCCGGGCATGGTGGCCGCCATCTCCGAGGGCATCCAGCGCCTGGGCATCAATGTGCAGCGGTTCCACGGCTCGGCCACCGAGGAGGGGGCCGGCCTCTTCCACATCGCCCTCCGCGTGCG
>JARLGO010000518.1 GCA_031292655.1 Geothrix sp. | reverse complement strand
CGCCCACATGAAATCCATTTTGGACCGGGTCATGGAGGTGGACGAGTACAGCCTCCTCTCCGGCCTGAACGTCCGGGGCACGAGCCGATTTGACATCCTGGCCCACGGCACCTATGCCGAACCCCTGCTGGATGGGAGCCTTTCCCTCGACAAGGGCCAGGTGAACCTCCGGGGCTACCAGGGTGCCGAGGACCTGCAGGCCGAAGTGGCCCTCAAGGACCGGACCCTCACCGTTTCAGAAGACAAGCCCGTGCAGGGTACCCTGGCCCATGGCGAGCTCAAGGCCAGCGGCACGATGACCTGGCGGCTGGGGGGACTGGACGCCTACGCCATCAAGGCCTCCCTGGCCCATTTCCAGTTGAGGGATGTGCCCGATGGCCTGGATCTCCAGGGCAGCCTCCAGGCCACCCTCGAAGGCACCGAAGAAGGCGGCCTGCTCAAGGGGAAGCTCCGGGCCGACCACCTGGGCTACCAGACCGAGGTGAAGCTGTCGGACCTCATCCTCCGCAGCGCCATCAGCGACACTGGCGGACTCGCCGGGCTGGACCTGGACGATCCCCTGGAACGGATCCGCCTGGATCTGGACCTGGGCCTGCGCGCTCCCTGGAGTTTCGATACCAACCTCCTCAAGATGGAGGGCCGCCTCGAGGGTCCGTTCCAGGTGCTCGGCACCCTCGCCCACCCCGCCGCCAAGGGCACGATGGTGTTCCAGCCCGGCGGCCGCATCACGAACATCTTTCCCGCCGGCGACATGGTCGTGGAACGGGGCAGCCTCACCTTCTCTGAAACCCGGCCCCTGGACCCCATGATCAGCCTCCGGGGCAGCGTGACGTCCATCCCCGGCTACACCGTGAACCTCGACATCCACGGCAGCCTGAGCAACCTGACCATCGTGCCCAGTTCCACCCCCAGTCTCCGCCAGGACGAGATCGTGTCCATCCTCATCAACCCCGGCAATGTGGCCAACGTCGGGATGGCCGGAACCACCTCCGGGGCCACCCAGGGAGCCATCACGTCGGGACTGGGCAGCGCCGGCGTCGGCCTGATCTCCACCCTCGCCTTCGCGCCGGTCCAGGACACGCTGCGCCGGGCCCTGGGCGTGGACCGGGTCAACGTGGCGTTCCGCACCTCCACCCTCGGCACCTCT
>JARLGO010000517.1 GCA_031292655.1 Geothrix sp. | reverse complement strand
TGTCCCGCGAAGTCTCCTCCTATCCCCCCAATACGCCGCACTTCACCTTTCCCAGCTACGCCTACCGCTGGAACTGGCTGCCCAAACAAAAGCTAAGAACGCCCCCGGGCACCGCGGCGGCCTATTCCAACATCGGCTTCGATCTGCTCGGCGACGCGCTCGCCTCCGCATCTGGATCCGGCAACAGCTACGCGCACCTCCTGCGCCAGGACCTCATCGAGCCCCTCCGCATGTGGGACACAACCCTCGCCCCCTCCGCCGACCAATGCGCCCGTCTGCTCCGCAGCTCGCGCAACGAAGGCCCCTGCACCGACACCCAACCCTCCGGCCCCAGCGGCGGCGTCTACTCCACCCCCGCCGACATGGCCAAGTTCCTCCAGTACGTCTTGCACTCTCCCGGCTCTCCCGCCCAGCCCGCCGGCGCGCTCGACGTCTACATCCGTCCGAAACAGCTCCGGTCCATCGAAGGCCTCAACCACGTCGGCAGAGCCACAGGCATTGGCCTGGCCTGGGTTCAGCTCGGCGACCCCGACAGCCCCTCCATGGTCATGGAGAAGACGGGCGGCGGCGCGGGCTTCGGCACCTACATCGTCGTCAGCCCCCAGCACCACACCGGCATCTTCCTCGCCATCACCGAAGGCAGAGGCGGAGCCACGGTCAACATTTACCACGAAATCAACACCATGCTCGCCGACCTGTCCGGCGTTCCGCCCCTACCGCCCAAAGCCCAGCTCCTGCGCCCCGCCAAACGCACGCCCCAGGCCCGCCAGTCCAAGCTCCAGCCCAGGACCCGCAACGCGCGCCCCACGCAACCAAAAACCCGCAGCGCTCATCCAGCCAAACGCACTCCCAAGCTCCACAGTGCGCCTCCAACCAAACACGCTCCCAAGGCCAACCCGCAGAAAACAAAGCCCCGCCCCAAGCACCCGGCGTCCGCGCATCCAACCCCCAAGCGTCGCCGCAAGTAAGGTATGAGAAACTAGAAGAGCCAACGTTCTCCGAGCGCATCCGGGCGTTCCTGACCTCAATTTCGAGACCGGGGACAGCAACCCCGCGCCATCAACCAGAACCACCCCATCTTCAACCGGCCGGTGAGGCCGTCGCCTCCGTGTGGCCCGCCCGCGGTCAATAGGAACCCGAACTCCATGCTCAGTGTCAGCAACGTCTCCATGCGCTACGGCTCCAAAGTCCTCTTTGAAGACGTCAGTGTCAGCTTCGTCTCCGGCCGCCGCTACGGCCTCACCGGCCCCAAC
>JARLGO010000516.1 GCA_031292655.1 Geothrix sp. | reverse complement strand
CGAATCGTTCCGGGCCTGCGCGCACCGGCCCGCCGTGCTTGTGAACGCCTCGGCCATCGGCTATTACGGCCCCGGGGACGACACCCCGGTCAGTGAACTGAACCCGGCCGGCCAGGGATTCCTGGCGGAGGTCTGCCGCACCTGGGAGGCCGCCGCCCTGCCGGCGCGAGATCTGGGGGTGAGGGTCGTGCTGCCGCGCCTGGGCGTGGTGCTGGCGCGAGACGGGGGCGCCCTGCCCAAGATGGCGCGGCCCGTGCGCCTGGGCCTGGGGAGCCGCCTGGGGCACGGCCGGCAGGGCCTCAGCTGGATCCACCTCCATGACCTGGTGGCCCTCCTCCTGGAGGGGGCCCAGAACCCGGCCTGGGAGGGGCCCTTCAACGCCGTGGCCCCGGAACCGGTCAGTCAGCAGACCTTCGTCCGACTCCTGGCCCGGGGGCTGCACCGCCCGCTGCTGCCGGTGCCCGGGTGGCTCAGCTCCGCCTCCCTCCGGCTCCTGCTGGGCGACATGGGCCGGGATCTGCTGCTGGAAGGGGCCTACGTCTATCCCATGAAGGCGGAGGGCCAGGGCTTCCCGTTTCGTTTCCCCACCCCCGAAGCGGCCCTGGAGGATCTCTTGTGAGGAGCGAAGGATTCGCCCCTGCCCGGGGCCGGGCCTGAACCCTAGTCCAGCACGACCATGACCCCCGTGGGCTGGCCCTCCTGCATCACCTGGAAGTGGGTCTCGTTCCGGACCAGTTTTTCAAACTCCAGGTAGGGGCGCGCCTCGAGCCCATTGCCCCCGGGGACGCGGAACACATGAACCCCCTGGGGGCTCGGATGGGGCTCCCGGTATTCCCTGCAGGGGCGGGAGGGGACCCAGGCGTTCAGGTAGGTGTCCTCGAAGTCGAACCGATCCTTTACTTCAATCTTCCCCAGCTCTTCTGTGCGATTGAACACCAGCGCATGCATGGGACCTCCTCGCAGACCCAGGTGGAATCGAAGGGCATATTCCACTCCAAGGGGGAGAAATCCCAATGTCAGGCCTACCCGAGATCATGCAATGGGTAAATTCACCAAAAGGTCATCAGCCTTCTTGGTCACCTGAACGGGCAGCGCTTCCTTCGGCCTCCATGCCGCGGCCGCCCCTGCTAGGCCCGTCCCAGCCCCCCGAACCGGGCCATGATGCGCTTGTCGCCCCCCTGGTCGAAGCGGACGGTGTAGGTGAGGCCATCGCCCCGCCCCGAGGCGGCCAGGATGGTCCCGGCGCCGAAGCGGGCGCTGTTCACCCGCGTTCCGACCGGGAATGCACTCGGATCCTTCGTCTCGGCAGGTTCGGAGAACCTGCCGCCGTCCCCCTCGCCCGCTGGAACCGGGACATCTCGAACGCGGTCGAAGAAGCTGCGGATGCGCTGCAGCTCCGTCGCCACGGAAGCGCCCCCGGCCCCCCGGGTGAAGGAGCTGCCGGGCCGCACGCCCTCGCCGGCCTGGTAGATCTCGGTGCCCCAGCGGATGGGCGTGGTCAGCGTCGCGGCCGGGAGCTCCCGCAGGAAGCGGCTGGGCATGGACAGCATCTCGGTGCCCATGATGCGGCGGCGGCGGGCCGCGCTCAGCGTGAGGCGCCGCTGGGCGCGGGTGATGGCCACGTAAAAGAGGCGGCGCTCCTCCTCCAGGCCCTCCGGCGTCTCCCGGGCGTTGCGGTTGGGAAAGACGTCCTCCTCCAT
>JARLGO010000123.1 GCA_031292655.1 Geothrix sp. | reverse complement strand
TGGAGGTCGAGGACAGCGGGGCCGGCATGGCCCCGGAGGTCCTGCACCAGGCCATGCTGCCCTTCTACACCACCAAGCACTGGAGCGGAAACCGGGGCCTGGGGCTGTCCTTGGTGCACCAGACCGTGGAATCCCACCGGGGAACCATCGACCTGCAAAGCGAACCGGGGCGGGGGACCTTTGTGCACCTGCGGTTCTCGGCCTCCGGTCCCGTCCCGGCGGATCAAGCCAAGGGGGCCCTCCAGGAACCGTGCCGTGATGACAGGGAGAAATTCCCTGGTCGCTGATGCGGTCTGCCGGGGCATGGGCGGACCTGGCCGAGTTTCAACCCAGCGTGACGGCGGGCCGATGGGGACCTGTCTCCATCCATATCCAACGGGAAGCCTATGCCGCACGCGTTCGATCCGCCCATCCACCTCCTGCTGGCCGACGATGAGGAGATCTACCTGCAGGCCACCGCCGAGCTCCTCCGGGAGGATGGCTTCCTCGTGGACACGGCCCTGGATGCGATGGAAGCTCGCCGGCTGCTGGAGGCCGGGACCTACGACGTGCTCATTTCCGATATCCGGATGCCGGGAAACCTCCGGTTCGAATTCATCCGGCAGATCGGCCGCCTCGCCCCGGACCTGCCCGTGATCCTCGTGACGGCCCATCCCACCGTGGAGACCGCCACGGAGGCGGTGACCCTGCCCGTGGTCGCCTACCTCACCAAGCCCCTGCCCATCGAAGTGCTGATCGAGCATGTCCTCCGCTGCGCGTCTGTGGTCCGCACCCGGCGGGTCGTCGGGCGCTATGTGGAACGGCTCTCCACCTGGTCCGAGGATCTCCAGCAGCTCCAGGAGGCAGGGGCCCACCACCATGGGAATCCTTCCAAGCGCCTGGCCCAGGAGGTGCTTGGCCTGGCCCTGGGCAACATGGCCGGCATGCTCTCCGACCTGAACTCCCTCTTCAAGGTCGCTCTGGGGGAAGACCCCGGCACGCTGGCCTGCGTCTCCGGCCGATGCCCACGCCTCGATGCCTATCAGCAGGTGCTCCGGGAGGGCATCCAAGTGCTCGAGGGGACCCGGAATTCCTTCAAGAGCAAGGAGCTGGGGGCCCTCCGGCAGAAGCTGGAACAGCAACTGGAGGCTTGAGCTGGCTTCCAGTCGCCCCAGGGACCGAATTCGGACAAAAAACTGTACACATGGATTAAAAATTAACCAAGGCACTGTGAGACAAAGTTTACGAAATTCAAGATCGAACCCCTCCTTCCGATGACCCCCATGTAATCAATCCTGCTTTTGGAGCAGGAGGCCTTTTCGGGTAGACATCCGGTCTGCAAGTCGAAGGCGCAACTCCCCGGTCCCCTGGACCGCGGCGGTTGCGCCTTTTTGCGTTTTGTTCATTCCTCCGCCTAGTACTTCGACCCCTTCAATTCCAACTTCATTTCTTCTACCCAAGGAGATTCCCCATGCGATTCCTCGACAATCTCAAGATGGGCCCTAAACTCATCGGCTCGTTCCTAGTCCTGGTGACGCTGCTTGCCTTGGTAGGCATCTTCGGAGTGCGCGAGATGCGGAGCGTGGACGACTCCTACTCCGTGATGTGGGACCGGATGGCCGTGCCGCTGGCCGAGATGGGCGAGATGCGGCAGCTGTACCAGCAAAAGCGGGTACTGGGGCGCGACGCCATCATGACCGGCGACGCCAGAAAGTACCGGGATCTCCTTAAGGCCAACGGAGAGCAGATCTCGAAAGTCGAGGAATCCTTCCAGAAGACCCTCATCACCGATGCGGGCAAGGATGCCTTCAAAAAATACAAGGAAGCCGTTACCAAATACGATGAGTACGGCTCTCGAGAACTGGCGCTGGTGGAAGCAGGGAGGTCGAAAGAAGCCGAAATTATTATGCACGGAGAAGCCCATGCAGCCACGGTCGCCGTCAGCGAGGCCCTAGACAAGCTGCAAGAAACGAAGGTGAAGCTGGGCGCCAAGACCTCGGACGACAACACCGCACAGACCAACCGGGCCATCACCCTCATGTGGGCGGTCATGGGCGTGGCGGCGGTGCTGGGGCTCCTCCTTGGCGTCATCCTCACCAAGTCAATCACACAGCCCCTGCAGCAGGGTGTGGACATGATGAAGGAGATGGCCAAGGGCCACCTGGGCACGCGGCTGAAGATGGAGCGCCGCGACGAGATCGGGGACCTGGCCCGGGCCATGGACGGCTTCACGGACAACCTCCAGAACATCGTCGCGGGCCTGCAGGAGATCGCCAAGGGCGACCTGGGCCGCGAGTGGGTAGCCGCGGATGCCCAGGACGAGATCAACCCGGCCCTGAAGCAGGTCCGGACCAACCTCCAGGCGCTGGTGGCCGACGCCGCCATGCTCAACCAGGCCGCCGTGGAGGGCAAGCTGGCCACCCGCGCCGATGCCACCAAGCACCAGGGCGACTACCGCCGGATCGTCCAGGGCGTCAACGACTGCCTGGATGCCGTCATCGGCCCCCTCAATGTCGCCGCCGGCTACGTGGATCGCATCTCCAAGGGTGACATCCCGCCCAAGATCACCGACAAGTACAACGGCGACTTCAACGAGATCAAGAACAACCTCAACCAGTGCGTGGACGCCGTGAACGCCCTCGTGGCCGACGCGAACATGCTCAGCGACGCCGCACTGGTGGGCAGGCTCGGCACCCGCGCCGATGCCGCCAGGCACCAGGGGGATTTCCGCAAGATCGTTCAGGGCGTCAACGAGACCCTGGACAGCCTGGTGGGCCTCCTCGACAACATGCCCGCCCCCGCCATGGTCATCAGCAAGGACTACGAAATCCTCTACATGAACCAGGCCGGTGCTTCCCTTGGCAACACGACGGGCGAGCAGCTGGTGCGCAACAAGCAGCGCTGCTACGACTTCTTCCGCACCGGCGACTGCAAGACCGACAAGTGCGCCTGCGCCGCCGCCATGCGAAACAACGCCCAGAGCACCAGCGAGACGGATGCCCATCCCGGCACCTACAATCTGGACATCCAGTACTCGGGTGTCCCCATCCGGGACCGCAGCGGCCAGGTTATCGGCGCCTTTGAGGTGGTCACGGATCAGACGGCCGTGAAGAACGCCGCTCGGTTGAGCGAGAAGGTCGCCAGCTACCAGCAGGTCGAGATTGCTCGGGTCAATGCCAACCTCAACAAGATTGCCACCGGCAATCTGGAGGTTGATCTCACCTTGGCTGATGCAGACAAGGACACCCAGGAGACCCGGGCGCTGTTCGCCACCATTTCCGATGCCCTGGGCCGAAGTGCCTCCGCGATCAATGCGCTGGTGGCTGATGCGGGCCTGCTGGCCCAGGCCGGGGTGGAGGGCAAGCTCAAGACCCGGGCCGACGCCACCAAGCACCAGGGGGATTTCCGGAAAGTCGTCCAGGGCGTCAACGACACCCTCGACGCGGTCATCGGGCCGCTGAATGTGGCCGCGGCCTACGTGGACCGCATCGGCAAGGGCGAGGTCCCCCCGAAGATCATGGAGAACTACAACGGCGACTTCAACACCATCAAGAACAACATCAACGCCTGCATCGACGGGCTGCAGGGCCTGGTGGAGGCCAACAACGTCATCCAGCTCATGGCTCAGAACGACTTCACATCCCAGGTGAAGGGCAACTATCAGGGCGTCTTCGCCGAGCTGGGGAAGGCCATCAATGAATCCATCCTCCAGATGCGGGAAGCCCTCATGCAGGTGCAGGAGGGCGCCCTGGCCATCGCCACGGCCTCGGGCGAGATCGCCATGGGCAACCAGGACCTGAGCAGCCGGACCGAAGAGCAGGCGGCCAACCTCGAAGAAACCGCCAGCGGCCTGGAGCAGATCACCAGCAACGTGAACCTGACCGCCGACAACGCCCAGTCGGCCAACCAGGAAGCGGTCAAGGCCCGGCAGGTGGCCCAGGACGGCGGCACCGCCGTCGCCCAGGTCATCTCGGCCATGGAATCCATCAATGAAAGTTCCGCCAAGATCAACGAGATCATCGGCGTGGTGGACGAGATCGCCTTCCAGACCAACCTGCTGGCGCTCAACGCGGCTGTCGAGGCCGCCCGGGCGGGCGAACAGGGCCGCGGGTTTGCCGTGGTCGCCGCCGAGGTCCGCAACCTGGCCAAGCGCAGCGCCGACGCCGCCAAGGAGATCAAGGTCCTCATCCGGGAAAGCGTGGCCAAGTCCATGGACGGCAGCAAGGTGGCCGCCCACGCCGGGGAGACCATCCAGGAAGTGGTGGCCAATGTCCAGCGCGTGACCGCCCTCGTGGGGGAAATCGCCAACGCCACCCAGGAGCAGAGCACGGGCCTGATCGAACTCAACAAGGCCGTGGTGCAGATGGACGAAGTCACCCAGCAGAACGCCGCCCTGGTGGAGGAGGCCGCCGCCGCCGCCGAGACCCTGGACGGTCAGGCCCACAACCTGGCCGAGGTGGTATCGCGCTTCAAGACCGGCGCGGAGGTCCGCCGCATCGAGAGCAGCCGGAGCGCATCCACCCCGGCCGCGGCCCATCTTGCCGTCGCCAAGAAGCCCGTGGCGGCGCGGAAGCCCGTGACCACCGGCAACGTGCCCAGGAATTCCGTCAAGGGATCCGCGCTTCCCGAGTTGGGCACGACCAAGCGGCCCGTGGCCACGCCCGTGGGTGGCGATGACGGCCAGTGGGAGTCCTTCTGAGCCCGGCGCCAGGACCCAAAAACTAGCCCTTCCGAGCCTTTCAACCGATAAATCCCTAACACCGGTCCCCTTCGGGGGATCGGTCCGGAGAACACCATGGCCACCACCGAAGCCAGCTCTCAGGGTCTTCAGCAGGTGCTCTGCTTTGCCCTCGCGGGGGAAGCCTATGCCCTGCCCATCCTCAAGGTCCGGGAGATCCAGGCCCAGGCCACCATCACCCGGATCCCCAAGGCGCCGCCCTACATGCCAGGGGTCATCAACCTCCGGGGGGCCATCGTGCCCATTCTCGAGCTCCGCCACCGGTTCTCCCTGGGCGAGGCCCCCGAGGACACTCGCCCGGTCATCGTCATCGTGGAGGTCCAGGGCCGCACCCTGGGCATCCGCGTGGATTCCGTGTCCGATGTGCTGGACCTGGACCCCAACGCCATCCGCCCCGCCCCGGAACTGGGCACGCAAAGCGCCCTGGGCCGCGAGTTCATCGCGGGCCTGGCCAGCCTGCCCGGCGCCACGGGCGCCGACTCCATGCTCATCCTCCTCGACCTGGACCGCCTGCTTTCCGATAGCGAGCTCACGGCCCTCGATGGCGCCACGGCCTGAGCCATGGCACGCAAACGCCCCTCCTCCCCGCGAGCGCTCTCCCTCGAGGGCGACCTGGATGTCTTTTCCATCCACCAGCAGTGGGAGAAGGCGCAGCCCCTGCTCACCACCGAGAACGGCAGTGCGGAGGTGGACCTGTCCTCCGTGGGCGACCTGGACCTGTCCGGGCTCCAGCTGCTTTGCGCCCTGGACCGGGACCTCAAGGCCAAGGGCATCCAGTTCACGGTGGTGGGCGCCAAGGAGGAGTGGAAGGCCCGCTTCGCCCCCATGGGCATGGCCCACCTGTTCGGTGGGGGGAGCGCATGAGCCGCTGGTTCTTCGGCGCTCCCGCGGCGCAACCCCCATCGGCAGAAGATCCCTACGAACCCGATCAGGGGATGCGCGAGGCCCTGCTCCGCATGGCCACCCGCGAGGCGCGCATGCTTGAGGGTCAGGTGAACTTTCTGACGCCGGAGCTGCTCCAGGTGGATGGCCTGGTGCGGGAAGCGGCGGGCACGCTGGAGGACGCGCTGAAGACCCTCGATCACAGTGTGCAGCAGCAGCACGGCCTGGTGGGCGAAGTCCAGGCGGCCATGCGGACCTCCCTGGAGGGGGAGGCGGGCTCCGGGGGATTCGAGGCCATGAGCAGCACGATCACGGGCACCCTGGATGGCTTTGTGAAACATATGGCCGAGGTCTCCCGGTCCACGGTGCATCTGGTGGACCAGGTCAACGACATCCGGGAGCGCTCCCACCGCATGGAGAACATGCTGGAGGAGCTGTCGGAAATCGCGGCCCGCACCCACCTCCTGTCCCTGAACGCCAGCATCGAGGCCGCC
>JARLGO010000122.1 GCA_031292655.1 Geothrix sp. | reverse complement strand
GCGCCCCCGGCCCCCCCCCCCCCCCCCCCCCCCCCCCCCCCCCCCCCCCCCCCCCCCCCCCCCAAACCCGGCTCAAGTCCTGGGTTCCAAGGGCCTTGTGGCCCTTGGCGGTGGTCCAGGAGGCGGAGCCTCCTGGCAGGGACACGGGGGCAGCGCCCCCGCCCCTTCGCGGGCGGTCAATCCCCCCCGGGGAGGGTCATGCCGAGGCGGCCGGCGAGGTCCTGGATGAACTGCCAGGCGACGCGGCCGGAGCGCGAGCCACGGGTGACGGACCATTCGATGGCTTCGGCGTGGAGGCGCTCGAGGGCTACGCCGAGGCCGAAGGCACCGGCATAGCCTTCGATCATGGCGAAGAAGGTATCCTGGTCGCAGTTGTGGAAGCCGATCCACAGGCCGAAGCGGTCGGAGAGGGAGACTTTTTCCTCGGTGCCTTCCGAGGGGTTGATCGCGCTCGAACGCTCGTTCTCGATCATGTCGCGCGGCATCAGGTGGCGGCGGTTGGAGGTGGCGTAGAACAGGACGTTCTCCGGGCGACCCTCGATGCCGCCGTCGAGCACGGATTTCAGCGCCTTGTAGTCGCCGTCCTCGCGCTCGAAGGAGAGGTCGTCGCAGAAGATCAGGCAGCGGCGGACCTGCTCGCGCAGCAGACGCAACAGGTCCGGCAGGGTGCCGATATCCTCGCGGTGGATTTCGATTAGGGCCAGGCTGTGGGGATGTTCGGCGTTGGCGGCGGCGTGGGCGGCCTTGACCAGGGAGGATTTACCCATGCCGCGTGCGCCCCACAGCATGGCGTTATTGGCGGGCAGGCCCTGGGCAAAGCGCAGGGTGTTGTCGAGCAGGATGCGCTTCTGGCGCTCGATGCCGTGGAGCAGGCCGATCGCCACGCGCGAGATTCGGGGCACGGCGAGCAGGCTGCCGCCGCCGGGGGCCGGATCCCAGACGAATCCGTCGGCCGCGGCCAGGTCGGGGGCGGCTGGCGGCGGGGGGGCGAGGCGCTCCAGAGCGGCGGCGATGCGGCCGAGCATCTCGGTTTGAGTGGCAAAACGACGCGGATCCATCGGGAAAGCCTTCGGGAGTGCTTGACGTGCGGAGGGCGGAAACTATGGTCCCGGCCGAACCATAGCAACCCGGAACCCAGATGCTGATCTCCCCTGCCTACGCCCAGGATGCCGCCGGTGCCCTCGGTGGCATGACGCAGTTCCTGCCCCTGGTCCTG
>JARLGO010000121.1 GCA_031292655.1 Geothrix sp. | reverse complement strand
CGATTCACCCTCCCCTTGTGTGGAATCCTGGCCCTGGCCCTGGGGGCGGGGGACGCCCCCAGGCACCCCGCGAAGGCGAAGGCCGCCAAGGCCGCGCCCCTGCCCGCCCCCGTCCGGGTGGCGGCGGTGGAGGGCATCACCGAATACAAGCTGGCCAACGGCCTGCGGGTGCTGCTCTACCCCGATGCCAGCAAGCCCACGATCACCACCAACATCACCTACCTGGTGGGCAGCCGCTTCGAACATTATGGCGAGACGGGCATGGCCCACCTGCTGGAGCACATGCTCTTCAAGGGCACGAAGGAGCGCCCGGACACCGTGAAGATCCTCAACGAGCTGGGGGGGGACTTCAACGGCACCACCAGCCTCGACCGCACGAACTACTACGTGTCCTTCCCCGCCTCCGAGGAGAACCTCCGAAAGGCCCTGGACCTGGAGGCGGACCGGATGCTGAACTGCACCTTCACCGCCGAGACGCTCTGGGGCAAGGACGGCAAGAGCGGCGAGATGACCGTGGTCCGCAACGAGTTCGAAGCGGGCGAGAACGATCCCTTCCGGGTGACCCTGGAGCGGCTCCAGGCCGTGGCCTTCGACTGGCACAACTACGGCAAGCCCACCATCGGCGCCCGCAGCGACATCGAGCACGTGAACGTCGACCACCTGAGGGCCTTCTACCGGAAGTACTACCAGCCGGACAACGCGGTGCTGCTGGTGGCCGGCCAGTTCGACGAGCCCGGGACCCTGGCCTACATCAACGCCACCTTCGGCCGCCTGGCCAGGCCGTCCCGGATCCTGGAGCCCACCTATACCGTGGAGCCCACGCAGGACGGGGAGCGCGTCGTCACCGTCCGCCGGGTGGGGGGGGTCCCCCTCCTCATGGTGGGCTACCACACGGCTCCCGGAGCCCACCCGGACCGCACCGCCACGGACCTGGCGGCCTCCATCCTGGCGGATGTGCCCGGCGGGCGCCTCTACAAGGCCCTGGTGGAAACCAAGCTGGCGGCCCAGGTCTTCCAGGATTCCTATAGCACCTATGAACCGGGCCTCCAGATGTTCGGGGTGGTGCTGGCGAAGGATGGCGACGCGGACAAGGCCAAGGAAGCCCTCCTCCGGGAGCTGGAGGGACTGAAGCAGCACCCCCTCACCCAGGCGGAACTGGACCGGGCGAAGATCCAGGCCCAGAAGGGCGTCGACCAGGCCCTGGCCGACACCAAGGCCATGGCCATCAGCCTCACGGAAGCCATGGCCACCGGCGACTGGCGGG
>JARLGO010000515.1 GCA_031292655.1 Geothrix sp. | reverse complement strand
GGCTGTCCCGAGCGACCCGCCAGGGTCGCGAGGTCGGGAGGTGGCTGGCGGAACCTGCGCATGGCACACTAGGAGGTTCTCCGGGAGTCTTCTGTGGCCAGCATTTTCTCAAGCCAGTTCTGGTCCAATTTGTTCAATTCGGACCTGGCCATCGATCTCGGCACGGCCTCGACCCTGATCCACACCAAGCAGGCCGGGCGCATCGTCATCTATGAGCCCTCCATCGTGGCCGTGAACACCCTCACCCACGAGGTGGAGGCCGTGGGGGACGAAGCCAAGCAGCTGCTGGGCCGGGCCCCGCAGGGGGTGCGCACCATCCGGCCCATGAAGGACGGCATGATCTTCGAGGTGGACGCCGCGGAGAAGATGCTGGCCGCGTTCATCCTGAAGGCCCGCCCCAATCGCGGCATCGCCCGCACCCGCATCGTGGTCAGCGTGCCGCCCCGGGCCCACCAGGTGGCCCGCCGGGCCGTGAAGCAGGTCTGCTACGACGCCAAGGCCGGTGAGGTGTTCCTGGTGGACCAGACCATGGTGGCCGCCATCGGGGCGGGCCTGGCCATCAACGAGAAGCGCGGCTGCATGATCGTGGACATCGGCGGCGGCACGACGGACGTGGCCGTCATCAGCTACAACGGCAAGGTGTTCTCGGATTCCATCCTCATCGCCGGCGACGAGATGGACGAGGCGGTCATCAAGTACATCCGCGAGAAGTACAACGTGTTGATCTCCGAGGCCTCGGCCGAGGAGGTGAAGTGGACCCTGGGCTCCGCCTTCCCCTCGGAGCTGACCCGCACCATGGAGGTGAGCGGCCGGGACCAGTTCGAGGGCCTGCCCAAGACCCTCACGTTGAATGATGCGGAGATCCGCGAGGCCCTGGCCGAGCCCGTCAACGCCATCATCGACCTGGTCCGCAAGGCGCTCAACGAGACGCCCCCCCAGCTGGCGGCGGATCTCATCGACCGCGGCATCTGCCTCACGGGGGGCGGTTCGCTCATCCAGGGCATGGACGAGCGGCTCCGCAAGGAGACCCACCTGCCGGTCTTCCGGGCGGAGGATCCCCAGACCGCCGTCGTGCGGGGCACCGCCCTGCTGCTGGAGAACATCCCGCTCCTGCGCCGCATCCAGATCCTCGACTAGCCAGGAGGATGCGTGGCTCTCCGGGCCGCCAGGTGGAGATGGAGCCGCACGGTGTGGCAGCGTCTGTTCCTGTTGCTCCTCTGGCTGGGCCAGGGCGCCTGGGTGCTCCTCGGCCCGAATCCGGGCCGGCATTGGGCCCGCCTGGCTGAGGTCCTGGCCCGTCCCACCACGGGGCTCGCGGCCCGCTGGGATGGCTGGCGCGCCGCCCGCCGGGAAGCCCGCCGGAACCTGGCCGAGACCCGCGCGGAGAACGCCCGGTTGACGGCCGAGCTGGCCCAGTTGAAGGTCCAGGCGGCGCAGGAGGCACCCAGGCTATCGGAGGCCGACGCCGCGGTGCGGCTCCTGGGCCTCAAGCAGCAGATCCCCCTTGAGCTCAAGGCGGCCCGGGTGATCTTCAGCACCCGCCCCGCCACCTTTGGCGGCCTGATCCTCGACCGGGGCCAGGACCTGGCCCTGGTGGCCGATCAGGGGGTGCTGGTGCCCGAGGGGATCGTGGGGCGCCTCTGGTCCGTGAGCGGCACCCAATCCAAGGTGCTCCCCGCCGACGCACCCAACGCCTCCGTGGCCGTGATGCTCATCCGCAGCCGGGCGACGGGGGTGCTCCAGGGCCTGGGTTCCGGGCGGGCGCTCATTCGCTACCTGAGCAATCAGGAGGTGGTGCAGGTGGGCGAGGCCGTGCTCACCAGCGGCCTGGACCGGGTCTTCCCCCGGGGGCTGCTCGTGGGCTACGTGGCGGAAGTCTCCCAGGGCGACCTCGAACTCCGGGTGATCGTCAACCTCTCGGCGCCCCTGGACCGCGTGGGCATGGTCCTGCTGCTGCCGCCCCAGCCGCCCCTGGAGGTGCAGCCCCCCTTCCTCGCCCCGGAAACGAAGCCGCAGCGGAAACGGGGGCTGCCATGAGGACGCCCGCGCCTACCCCCACGCGCCAGAACCTGCTTTGCGCCGCGGCCCTGGGGCTGATCTTCCTCTGCGCGCCCTTCCCCAGCCTTCAGGTCATTCTCCATGCCATCCTGGTGCTCGCGCTGGCGCCCCGCGCCGGAGCGCCGCTGGCCGGGGCTCTGTGGGCGCTGGCGGCGGGCTGGGCGCTGGAAGGCTCCTACCTGTATCCCCACATGGGCGGCACCGCCTGGGCGGACATGACGCTGACCCTGCTCACCGGCTGGATGGCCGGGCGCTGGCCCCTTGAGGGCCTGAAGGGCTGGCTGGGCCGCCTGGCGGCGCTCACGTGCCTCCATGCCCTGCTGGTGCATGGCGCGGTGCGGCTGGCGGCGGGCCCGCACCCCTGGGGCCGGGGCTGGCTCTGGACCCTGCTGAGCCTGCCGTTCTGGGGCTGGCTCGCCTGGCGCTTGCTTCAGGCAGGCGCCGGGTCCGGGCGGCGCTGAGCCATGGATCCACGGCAGCGTCCCCTTTTGCGCCGGAGGCTCGGGGCCTTCAAGGCGATGGCCTGGAGCCTGGTGGCCCTGCTGGTGCTCATCTATGCCTGGCTGCAGCTGGTCCGGCACGGCGAGTTCAAGCAGCTGGCCATGCAGCAGGCCGTCAAGGTGCGCCCCATCCCGGCGCCGCGGGGCCTGGTGCTGGACCGCAACGGGCAGCGCCTGGTGGACAACCGGCGCGCCCTCCACCTGGTCATCCAGCGGGAGGACCTCCCCACCAGGCCCGAGGTGATCGCCTCCCTCGCGGATGCGCTGGTCCTGGATCCCGCAGCCCTGGCGCGGAAGATCTCCAGCTACCGGCAGGCGGGGAAGGGACGCCCGCTGGTGCTCAAGGAGAACCTGGACGAGGCCGGCATCGCCCTCGCCGAGCGCGTCCGGGCCCGGTATCCCTTCCTCAGCGTGGAAGTGGCGCCCCGGCGCGTCTACCTCGGGGATGAGCTCGCCGGCCATGTGCTCGGCTACGTCGGGGAGGTGGACGAGGAACTGATGAAGGCCAGGCCCGGCGTGTTCCACCTGGGCGAGACCATCGGCAAGGAGGGCTTCGAGGCCAGCGGCAACGAGAAGCTCAAGGGGGTGGATGGCCAGAAGCGCATCCTGGTGGACCAGCTGGGCACCGAGGTCGCGAACTTCGGCCAGGTGGATGCCCAGACGGGCCGCAGCCTCTTCCTCACCCTCGATGCGGGCCTGCAAAAGGTGGCCGAGGACGCCCTCGGCCAGGAGGCCGGAGCGGTGGTCGTGCTGGACCTGCGCGATGGGGGCGTCCTGGCCATGTACTCCAGCCCATCCTATGACCCGAACCTCTTCTTGAACCGCCTCAGCCAGGACATGGTGGACCGCTACCTGGCCAACAACGTGACCCGCCCCATGGTGAACCGGGCCATCCAGGGCATCTATGCGCCGGGTTCCACCTTCAAGCTGCTGGTGGCCATTGCGGCGCTGGAGAAGGGCGTGGTCACCCCCCAGACGGTCATCTACTGTGCCGGGAAGAAGAACTTCTACGGCCGTGATTTCCGCTGCGACAAGCCCACGGGCCATGGGGGCCTATCCATGATCCAGGCCATCGCCCAGAGCTGCGACGTCTACTTCTACGAGCTGGCCTCCCGCCTGGACATCGACGACATCTACGCCACGGCGGAGAAGTACGGCCTCACCGAGCGCACCGGCATCGACCTGCCCCAGGAGAAGCGGACCCGCATCCCGAGCCGGGAGTGGAAGCGCAAGACCTATCCACGGGACCCCAAGTGGTACGGGGGCGAGACCATCAGCGTGGGCATCGGGCAGGGGGCCGTGGGGGTCACGCCCCTGGGCCTGGCGCGCTTCTACGCCCTGCTCGCCACCAGGGGGAAGCTGCTCACGCCGCACCTCTTCTACGGCTTTCGCGACGACCAGACCAATGCGTTGGAACCCGCGGCGGTACCCCCCTTCAAGGACACGCCCCTCGATCCGAAGTCCTGGGCGGTGCTGGACGAGGGCCTCTCCGAAGTGGTCCAGAGCGGGACGGCGGCCGCCAATCCCTTCGTGCGGGAGATCGCCCGGGAGATCCCCTTCTCGGGCAAGACCGGCACGGCCCAGGTCGCCACCTTCGTGGACAAGGCCCACTACGCGCGCCAGGCCAAGAAGCTCAAGGATCACGCCCTTTTCGCGGGCTACGCGCCCCGCGACCACCCCCAGATCGCCTTCGCCGTGGTGGTGGAGAACGCGGGCTTTGGCTCCACCGCCGCCGCCCCCGTCGCGGCCAAGATGGTGAAGTACTGGTGCGTGGACCGCCTCACCAATCCCCTGCCCGCGCCCCGCGGCAAGATGGTGGATCCCTTTGCGCCGCAGCAGCCCCAGGAGCCGGAGGCCCCGGAATGAGGGAGCGCTTCCGGGCCCTGGACTCGCGCCTGCTCTGGGTGCTGCTGGCGCTCATCACCCTGGGGACGCTGACGCTCTATTCCGCCGGGCGGAACACGCCGCAGGCGGGGATCTGGCTCAAGCAGAGCCTCTGGAACCTCCTGGGCATGATGCTGATGCTGCTGCTGGCCACCACGGATCCCCGGCGCATCTTCCGCTACGCGTTCCCCTCCTACCTGCTCGGCCTGCTGGCCTTGGCCGCCGTGCTGGTGGTGGGGAAGAAGATCGGGGGCTCCACCCGGTGGTTCATGATCGCGGGCCAGACCTTCCAGCCCTCGGAATTGATGAAGTGGATCACCCTCCTCTACGTGTCGCAGCGCCTGGGATCGCAGAACGCCGATACGGTGGGCCGGCTCGAGCTCTTCGGGGCCGCGGGCCTGGTGGTGTTCCCCATGCTGCTCATCCAGCGGCAGCCGGACCTGGGCATGGCCCTCAGCTTCCTGCCCATCCTGCTGATCATCCCGCTGATGAAGGGGTTCCGGGCGCGCTGGGTGCTGGCGCTGCTGCTGCTGCTCGGGCTGGGCGGGGTGGGCGCCTGGAAGGTCGTGCTGAAGCCCTACCAGAAGCAGCGGGTGATGATCTTCCTCGACCCCTCCTCGGACCTCCAGGGGAAGGGCTACCAGGTGAACCAGAGCCGCATCGCCATCGGCGCCGGCGGGCTCATCGGGAAGGGGTTCACCAGCGGGTCCCAGACCCAGCTGAACTTCCTGCCGGTGAAGACCACGGATTTCGCCTTCAGCGTCTGGGCCGAGGAGCGCGGCTTCATGGGCGTCCTGCTGGCCCTGGGCCTCTTCGGGCTGCTGCTGAGCCGCATCCTGGATGCCGCCCAGGCCGCCCACACGAACGCCGAAGCCTATTTCTGCGCGGGGGCCGCGGGTATCTTCGCCCTGCACCTGCTGGTGAACGTGGGCATGGTGGCCGGCGCGCTGCCCAACAAGGGCATGGTGCTGCCCTTCTTCAGCGCCGGGGGCAGCAGCACCCTCAGTTTCTTCCTGGCCCTGGGCCTCATCATGGGCATCCTGCATCGATCCAGGGTGAAATGAGGGCGACATGAGCGACCTGCGGCAGCGGATGAAGGACCTGGCGGAGCAGGTGCGGGCGCACCGCCACCGCTACTACGTGCTGGACCAGCCCACGGTCTCCGATGCCGAGTACGACGCCCTGGAGCGGGAGCTGCGGGAACTCGAAGCCGCCCATCCCGAGCTGGCCGATCCCAACAGCCCGACGCTGCGCGTGGGCGCGCCGCCCGTGGACTCCTTCGAGAAGCGCCGCCATGCGGTGCCTATGCTCAGCCTGGACAACGCCTATTCCGAGGCCGAACTGCGCGAATGGGAAGCGAAGTGGCGACGGCTCGCCCCGGAGGCCGAGGCCCGCTATGCCGCCGAGCTCAAGGTGGATGGACTCTCCCTCTCGCTCATCTACGAGCAGCACCGGCTGGTGGAGGCCATCACCCGCGGCGACGGCGAGACCGGCGAACGGGTGACCGAGAACGCCCGGACCATCGCGGACATCCCGCTGGTGCTGCCGGGGGACGCGCCGGGGGACCTGGAGGTGCGGGGCGAGGTCTTCCTCTCCCGCAAGCGCTGGGAGGAGCTGAACCGCCAGCGGGATGCCAAGGGGGAGCTCCGCTTCGCCAATCCCCGCAACGCCGCCAGCGGCACCCTGAAGCTGCTGGACAGCCGGGAGGTGGCCGTCCGGGGCCTGTCCTTCCTGCCCTGGCAGGTCCTGGGGGACGGCGCGGGACTGGACCATGCCCGCGCCATGGAGCGCCTGGGGGACTGGGGCTTCGGCGTGATGCCGGCGCACGGAGAGGGCGACCTCGAGGCCGTGCTGGCCTTCATCGCGCGTCAGGCCGAGGCCCGCCTCCGCCTGCCCTTCGACACGGATGGCGTGGTGCTGAAGATCCTGGACCCCGGGGTGCAGCAGCGCCTGGGCGCCACGGACCGCGTGCCCCGCTGGGCCATCGCGTTCAAGTACCCGGCGACGCAGGTGACCACCACGGTGCTGGGCATCACCTGGCAGGTGGGCCGCAGCGGCAAGCTCACGCCGGTAGCGGAACTGGAGGCGGTGGAGGTGGCGGGGTCCACGGTGCGGCGGGCCACGCTGCACAATGCCGACGAGCTGGCGCGGCTGGGCCTGAAGGTGGGCCATCGCGTCTTCATCGAGAAGGGCGGGGAGGTGATCCCCAAGGTCGTGGCCCTCGTGCCCGGCGAGGAAATCCGGGACCTGCCCGCGCCGGGCATACCCGGGACCTGTCCCGTATGTGCCGGCGAGGTGGGCAAGGCGGACGATGCCGAAGTCGCCATCCGCTGCCTCAACCCCGAGTGCCCCGCCAAGCTGGTGGCGAGGCTGCAGCACTTCGGCGGGCGGGCCGCCCTGGACATCGAGGGCCTGGGCGAGGCGCTGGCCGAGCAGCTGGTGGCTTCCGGGCGCATCGACCAACCCTGGGATGTGGTCGGCCTGCTCCTGGAACCGCGGCAGGGTCTGGCCTTCCTGTCGGGGCTGGAGCGCATGGCCGAGAAGTCCGCGCAAAACCTCCTGGGGGCCCTGGACGCGTCCCGGGTCAAGCCCCTGTCCCGGTGGATCCACGCCCTGGGCATCCCCATGGTGGGGGCCCGGACGGCGGAGCTGCTGGCGGAGGCCTACCCGTCGCTCGAGGCCCTCTGGGCCGCCGACGAGAACCGCCTTCAGGCGGTGGAGGAAGTGGGCCCCAAGGTGGCCGCCGCCCTCCGGGCCTTCGTGGCCATGCATCCTGAGTTGCCCGGCCGGCTCGTCGGATGGGGGGTGCATCCCGAGCCGCCCGTGCCGAGGGACCTGGCCGCCCTGCCGCTGGCTGGCGAGGTGGCCGTGGTGACGGGCACCCTGCCCAGCCTTTCCCGCGAGGAGGCGGAGGCGATGTTGAAGCGCTTGGGCGCCAAGGTCACGGGCAGCGTTTCGCCGAAAACCACCCTGCTCCTGGCGGGGGAAAAGGCCGGGTCCAAGCGGGCCAAAGCGGAGGCGCTGGGCGTCCCGGTGCGCGACGAGGCCTGGCTCCGGGCCCTGGAAGGATGACGCTTTCGACCGCGCTGAGCGCGGGACAGAAAGGCCTGGACGGGAGCCGGCGCCCATTGGATGATCTGGAATTCGTCGAACGGAATTTTCTGTGCTGACGCGCCTCGGCAAGTTCGAAATCGTCCGGTTGCTGGCCCAGGGAAGCATGGGCGAGGTTTACGTGGGCCGGGATCCGATCCTGGGCCGCGAGGTGGCCATCAAGGTCATCCATGCCTCCGCCAGCATGGGGCCCCAGGCCCGGGAGCGCTTCGCCACCGAGGCCCACGCCGCCGCGGTGCTGAACCACCCGAACATCGTCACCGTCCACGAGCTGGGCGAGGAGCAGGGCGTGCTCTACCTGGCCATGGAGCTGGTGAAGGGCGAGGATCTCGGCACGCTGATCCGGATGGGGACCCTGAAGCCCATCGACACGCTCGAAGTGCTGGCCCAGGTCTGCGATGGCCTGGCGGTGGCCCACCGGCACCAGATCCTGCATCGCGACATCAAGCCCTCGAACATCCGCGTGGTCTGGGACGGGAAGACCCTCCAGGCCAAGGTGCTGGACTTCGGCGTAGCCAAGTTCATCGACATGGACACCACGGACGAGGGCACGGTCTTTGGCACCGTGAACTACATGGCCCCCGAGTATCTGCAGAGCGGCCGCCCGGATTCCCGCAGCGACCTCTTCGCCGTGGGGGTGATCCTCTATGAAGCCCTGGTCGGCACCCCGCCCTTCGATGGTCCCAGTCCGGGCTCGGTGATCTACCGCCTGCTCCACGAGACGCCGGTGCCCCTGCCCCCAGCGGCCCTCCAGGGCATCAGCCAGGATGTGCAGGGCATCTTGAACCATGCCTTGGCCAAGGATCCGGCCAACCGGTTCCAGACCGCCGATGACCTGGCCACCGTCCTGCGGGCCGCCAAGGATCCGGCCTGGCGCTGGGATCAGGAGCGGCCCACCACGGCCATCAAGATCAACCGCCCGGTCTCGGAGCAGGGTCCCGCCCCGCTGACGCCGCCGCGGGGCTTTCCGGTGGTTCCCCTCGCGCCGAGGCCGACCCCGACAAGTCCCGGCCCATCCACGTCGGGCACCTTCCCCAGGGCCCTGGGCATGCTCCGCTCCCTGGCCCGGGAGGCCCAGGCACCCCAGGGCGTCCCGCCTGCGGGCCGGGAGGAGGTCCGGAAGGATGTGCTGGAGACCACCCGCCATCAGCTCATCCAGGCCCTGGAGATCGATCCGGACAACGCGCGGGCCCACGCCATGCTGCTGGTGGCCCACTACCGTCTGGGGCGCATGGACGCGCTGATGCAGACCCTCCGCCGGGCGCGGGACCGGGACATTCCGGCCGCCGGGCTGATGGCCGTGCCCCGCTGCCAGCAGATGGTGCTGGAAGAGCGCCAAGCTCCCCGCCTGCCGCTGGAGCTCCACGGGGAGTTCATGGATTACCTGGGGCTTTGAAGCTTTCGCGCCCTTCAACCGACAAGCAGACTTTGGGATCCATGGTTTCCAGGTGGTGGGATGCTGCGCAGGTTGGGCCGGTTCGAACTTCTGAAGGGCCTGGGGCAGGGAGCCATGGGGGAGGTGTATCTCGGATTGGATCCCGCCATCGGGCGAGAGGTGGCCATCAAGACCATTCATCGAGAGGCGGCGCAGGGGGCCGAGGCCCGGGAGCGGTTCGCCCGGGAGGCCCGGGCCGCCGGCACTTTGAATCACCCGAACCTGGTGACCATCCATGAATTTGGCGAGGACCAGGGGGTGCTCTACCTGGCCATGGAGTTCGTGCCGGGCGAGGACCTGGAGACCCTCCTGCGGAACCGCGCCCTGGCCCCGGCGGAGACCCTGGAGGTCCTGGCCCAGGTTTGCGATGGCCTGGCCTACGCCCATCAGAAGGGCGTGCTGCATCGGGACATCAAGCCCAGCAACATCCGGGTGCGCCGCGAGGGCGAACGCCTCTTCGCCAAGGTGATGGATTTCGGCATCGCCCGGGTGGCGGGTTCCGACATGACGGGCACGGGCACCCTGCTGGGCACCTTCGGCTACATGGCGCCGGAATACATCCGGACCGGCGTGCCGGATCCCCGCAGCGACCTGTTCGCCGTGGGGGTGATCCTCTACGAGGCCCTGGCGGGCCGCCGTCCCTTCGATGGAGACACCACGGCCACGGTCCTCTACCGGGTGGTGAACGAGGAGCCCGCCCCGCTGGCCCCCTCCGACCTTCAAGGCATCAGCCCCCAGGCGGGCCTCCTGCTGGCCAAGGCCCTGGCCAAGGAGCCCGCCCGGCGCTTCCCGACCGCCGAGGCCATGGCGAGGGCCCTGCGCGGTGCGCGGGATCCCGCCTGGGCGGGCCTTCCCGGCAGCCTGCCCACCCGGGCGCTGGCCCGGCCCGCGGGGCCTGCCGCGGAGAGCTCCCCGGCGCGAAGGCGGAGGGCCTGGCCCTGGATCGCCGCCGCGATGATCCTCGGGGCCCTGGGCCTGGGGGCCTGGTCCCAGCTGCGAGGGCCCAGGGCTCCGAAGCTCCTTCCGCAGGCATCGGCCCTTCCCCTCCCGGCGGCGCCGCAGGCCCCGGGGCCCGCGCTTCCACCCCCGGTGACGGCTCCACCCGCGGGGGAGGTGGAACCGGAACTCAGGCCCTCCCCGCCCGAAGGGGCCGCCCGGCCCGCGCCCCTCGCGCCCGCCGCCCGCAAGGCCGCCCCTGGCCCCGTCCAGCCCCCGGAACCCCGGCCCCTGTCCGACCAGGAGGCCTCGGAGCTGCTCGACGAAGCCGCCCGGGGCCTGGCGGACCAGCCCCAGGGCAGCCTGGCCCTGTGTGATCGCGTGATCCGGGACCACCCCGGAAACGCCCGGGCCTATGCCCTGAAGGCCGTGGCGCTCTACGGCCTGGGGCGCTACCAGGAGATGCCCGGTGTGTTGGACGCGGGCCGGGAGTGCGGCGTGAGGCCGGGCCAGTATCTGGCCTTCGGGCATTTCACGGCGATGCTGCGCGAGGAGCGCCGGGAGCGCCGCATGCCCCCCGAGGTTCGCCAGACCCTGGTGGCCGGGCTGCCCCTCGGCACCCTGAGGCCGGGTCAGGGGGCAAGGGCTCCGTGGTCATCGAAGAACTGAAGGTCGGCCCGCATCCAGTCCCGCCTGCCTTTACGGGGATCCCCCTGCGCCGGTCGATCAAGGGCCGATCGAGCCCAGTCCGTTGGCCGCGAACAGCTCCGGGTAGCTGCGGGGCTCGGCGCGATCCGAGGTGAGCCCCAGGCCCTCCATGGCGGCGCGGATGGCCTGGGCCTCGCCCTCCAGCTCGAGGTAGCAGCCGAAGGGGGTCTCGTCGAGACAGGCCTCCAGTTCGGCGCGCTCCCACACCGCGCGGGTCTTCTCCATGCGCAGGACGGGCTCGAAGCCGAGGGCGCGGAGGATGGCCTCCAGCGGTTCGAGCCCTTCGACGCCGGTCTCGAATTCGGGGCGGATCTTCAGGATCGGATCGGGCACCTTGGGGCCCTTCCAGGTCAGACGGGTCTGGCCCGCGTAGCTGCGGGTGCGGAGCGCGGATCCCGCCGCGCGCAGCTCGCCGTTCCGGTCCCAGAGCACACTCACTTCGGATTGCGGGGGGATGGCCTCGCGGAAGCCCAGGGCCTCCAGCCGGGGACGAAGGGGACCCGGGGCCGGGATGCGCAGCTTCAGCTCGATCTCCAGGGCGGACTTGTGCTTCATCGCGGCGCCTCTCCGATCGGTCATGATGGTGCTGTGCCCATGGCCCCATCGTGATACCTCAACGGTACATCATCGCCACCCTCTTCATCGCCGCCATGCTGCTGCTCTTTGCGGTAGTGCAGGCGCCGCGCCCCGTGAGCGCCGGGGGCGTCACCGCGGAAGGGACGCCGGCCATCATGAACCTGGGCAGCTACGAATCCCTGGCGGAGTTCCGCCTGGTGGACGGCTGGGCGCCGCGCTTCCAGGGGGCCCAGGACCCGGATCAGTCCGAGGCCTGGCCCTTCGAGGGCGGCTTCGGGACGCCCTGGGAGCCGGCCTCCCCCTATCTGGCGGATCAGGGCCTGGCCTTGAACGGTCCCGGCGGCCACAGCGAGGTGGTGCTCTGGCGGGGGCTGGAATGGCGGCACTACCGCTTCGACGCGCCCCTGTGCTCGGCCCGCCTGGATCCCGCCAAGGGCAACCGCCTGCTGGTGACCCTCCAGATGGGGCCGTCGCGGTTCGAGACCCGCCTCCTGGAGGTGCCCGAGGGCCGCATCCTTTGGTCCGCGCAGTCGGGCCCCTGGAGCCGCTTCAGCTGGGACGGCCGGGTCGCGCTGATCGGCTTCTTCGAGCCCATGGAGGGGCGGGGCGAGTCGAGGCTGCTGCTGAGCGCCCTGCCCTGTGATGCGGAGCCCGGGGATCCGACCCTGGCGGGCTGGGACGAACCGGGCCTGCCGGCCCCGCCCAAGGGCGTGGCCACCCGGGCCGAGGCCCTCTCCGAGGATGGCCGGGACCTGCCCGGCATGCGGGTCGAGATCCCCTGGCATGCGGGGGA
The DNA here is from genome assembly GCA_031292655.1 of Geothrix sp. Taxonomy (GTDB): domain Bacteria; phylum Acidobacteriota; class Holophagae; order Holophagales; family Holophagaceae; genus Geothrix. The sequence continues at coordinate 1,361 of JARLGO010000515.1, read as the reverse complement.
CCGGATGTGGATCCCGCGGGGCGACCGCCTCTGGCATGGCGGACCCCAGGGGTGGACGGCCTGGGGCCTGGAGGGGGGTCGGTGGCGCCGGCTGGTGGTCGGCACGGGCTTCCTGACGGCCCATCCGCCGCAGGGGATGGCGCTGGTGGAGCCGGTTCCGGAGGAGGGCATGCTCCGGCTGACGAGCCCCCTGACCAAGGTGGAGTGGTCCGTGGTGGCCTCCGATGCGCCGCCCTGGCCGGCCTGGGATCCCGCCTGGGCCTGGCGGGACAATGGCGCCTTCGACGCGTGGGACCAGCGGTGGAACGAGCCATCGCTGCCGCCGGAGCGGCAGCGGCAGAGCCTGTTCGAGTCCTACCGGTCCGAATGGCGAGCGGCCATGGGGCTGCGGATCTCGGTCAAGGGCTGGCTGCCGCGGGGCCCCGAGATCGCCCTTCGCGAGCCCTTTGGCGTCGCCTGGATCTGGGTGGGGGACCGGGTGCTGCTGGTGCGGCTCGTGGAGGTCGAGCGGGTCCGGATGCTCAGGAAGCTGCTGCGCTGATTTGATCTATTACTTCCGAAGTGCACATTTCTGGTAGCGTTGTGCCCAGCCACCTCTTTTCCTTTCCGGCTTCCCGAGGTTTCCGATGCCGCGTCTCCTCCTCGTGGACGACAACCCCAGCATTCACCGAATAGCCGAATCCCTTCTGGCTCCCACCGATGTGGAACTGGTTTGCGTGGCCTCCGCCGCCGAGGCCCTGGACCGCATCGAGGGAGGCGAACGCTTTGACGTGGCCCTCATCGACACGGCCATGCCCGGCATGGACGGATGGACCCTGCTCAGCCGCCTCCGGGACATGGAGGAGACGGCCGGGATCCCGATCGCGCTGATGGCCGGGGTGCTGGATCCGGTGGATCCCTCCAAGCTGGCCAAGGCCCCCATCCAGGGGTTCCTGAAGAAGCCCATCGAGCTCCGCGAGCTGGGGGACCGGGTCAAGGCCCTCCTGGCCACGCCCGTGGTGGTCGTCCCCTCTGCCTTCAGCACCGTCCCCGCCACCCCCGTCAAGGACCTGCTGAAGCGCGCCGAGGACACCCTGCCGGAGTTTCGCCCGGAGCCTGTGGCAGAAGCCCCCGCTGAACCTGCGGAGCTGGAGCTGGCACAGCCCGAGCCGCTCGAGTCCCCCGAGCCACCCGAGATGGAAGACGACCTCCTCGTGCTCACCGCCGAGGACCTGTGGCCGGAGGAGCCCGTGGCGGCGGCCGAACCGACCCCTCCCGCCCCGGTGCTGCATGATGTGCATCTGGAACTGGAGGAATTGGATCTCGACAGCCTCCAGGAGCTGGCGGGCGAGCCCCTGAGCGGGGCCGAGCCGGCAGGGGGC
>JARLGO010000120.1 GCA_031292655.1 Geothrix sp. | reverse complement strand
TCCCGGTCCACGGTGCATCTGGTGGACCAGGTCAACGACATCCGGGAGCGCTCCCACCGCATGGAGAACATGCTGGAGGAGCTGTCGGAAATCGCGGCCCGCACCCACCTCCTGTCCCTGAACGCCAGCATCGAGGCCGCCCATGCCCGCCAATTCGGGGCGGGCTTCGCCGTGGTGGCGGGGGAAGTGTCCAAGCTGGCGGACCGCAGCACGGCCCTCAGCGCCACCATTCAGGAACAGGTCAGCGGCACGCGGCAGGCCCTCGAGCGCACGGACGCCTACGTGCAGAACATCGCCAGCAAGGACCTGGACGTGGCCGTGCAGTCCAAGGACGAATCCGCAGCGCTGGTCAACTCCCTCCAGACCTGCAACCTGCGCGTCAAGGACCTGGTGACCCAGCTTGAAGGCAACGCCCGGAGGATCTCCGAGCAGGTGGGCCACGTGGTGCGCAGCCTCCAGTTCGAGGACCTCGTCCACCAGACCCTCATGGCCTGCCTGAAGGAGCTGGGCAACCTGATGGAACAGGCGGAGGCCTGGAAGGCGCTGGAGGCAAGGCTGACGGCCGGTGAACCGGAAGGGCCCGCTCTGGCCACGCTCGAAACCCGGCTGAGCGAGATCGAGGCAGCCCGGGTGCAGTTCCGGGCGGTGAAGAGCGGCACGCTGGCCGCCGGTGATGTGGACCTTTTCTGAACAGGAGCTAAAGCGATGGCCCATTGCATCCTCACCGTCGATGACTCGAGCACCATGCGCCAGATGATCACCTTCACGCTGAAGGGCGCGGGCTTCGAGGTGCTCGAGGCCGGCGACGGCGTGGAGGCCCTCGAGGTGGCCAAGGGGAAGAAGCTCTCCCTGGTCATCACGGACGTGAACATGCCGCGGATGGACGGCATCACGCTGGCCCAGCGCCTCCGGGCCCTGCCCGAATTCAAGTTCACGCCCATCCTGGTGCTGACCACCGAATCCGACACGTCCATGAAGCAGAAGGGCAAGGAGGCGGGCGCCACCGGCTGGATCGTGAAGCCCTTCAGTCCCGAGAAGCTCTTGGACGTCGTGAACAAGGTCATCTGAGGTAGCCCATGTCTGATTCGATGGCTCAATTTCGTGATGCCTTTTTTGAGGAGGCCACCGAGCTGGCGGATGGCATGGAGGCCACCCTGCTGTCCATGGATCTCGCGGACGTGGAGGCCGAGGACCTCCACACCCTGTTCCGGGCGGCCCACTCCATCAAGGGCAATGCCGCCACCTTCGGCTTTCCCGCCGTGGCAACCTTCACGCACAAGCTGGAAAGCACCCTCGAACCCGTACGCCAGGGCACCCGGCCCATGACCACGGAGCTGAGGGAACTGCTGCTCCAGGGGGTGGACCTCATCCGCGGCCACCTGCACCACGCCCGCCGGGGGGAGGCCCTGCCCGAGAAGGAGGAGCAGGCCCAGGCCGTCCTCATCGCCAGGCTGCAGGAGGACGGCGTTGCGCAGCCCCCGGAGCCCGCCCCGGTGGCGGCGGTCAAATCCGGGACGATGAAGGGCGCAAAGGGGTTTTCCATCCGCTTCGAGGCGCCGCGGGATGCGTTCCGCCGGGGCGTGAACCTCGAACGGCTCTTCCGCGATCTCGCCCGTCTCGGCACCCTCCACAGCTGGCCGGATCTCACGCGCATCCCGCCCTTGGACCAGGGGGACCCCGAAGACTGCCACCTGGCCTGGGACATCCGTCTGGAGACCGCCCACCCCCAGGCCGACGTGGAGGAAGTCTTCGAGTTCGTGGCCGACGGCGACAACCTCCGCATCCAGCCCCTCACGCCCGAGGGGGCCGTGCCGCCCCTGGGCGAGATCCTCCAGGTCGAGGCGGACGTCAGCCCCGCCGACATCCGCGAGGCCCTGTCGCAGCAGAAGCACCTGGGCGAACTGCTGGTGGACATGGGGAAGGTCCAGCCCGAGGCCGTCACCAAGGCCCTCGATCAGCAGCAGAGGAAGCGCAACCAGACCGAGGCCTCCACGGTGCGGGTGGCCACGGAAAAGATCGACCGCCTGGTGAACCTGGTGGGCGAGCTGGTCATCACGCAAGCCATGCTGGCCCAGGCTTCCCAGCAATCGAACACGATGCAGGGCGAGGAGATGATGAGCGCGGCCCTGCTGCAGCTGGACCGCCAGACCCGCGAGCTGCAGGAGCGGGTGATGGGCATCCGCATGGTGCCCGTGGAGATGGTGTTCTCCCGTTTCCCCCGCATGGTCCACGAACTGGGCAAGCAGCTGGGCAAGGCCGTGGAGTTGGTGATGGAGGGCCAGGCCACGGAGCTGGACAAGACCTTCATCGAGATGCTGGTGGATCCCCTGACCCACCTGGTCCGCAACGCCGTGGACCACGGCATGGAAACCCAGGAGGAGCGCCGCCATTCCGGGAAGCCCGCCATGGGCACCATCGCCCTGCGCGCCTCGAGCCGGGGCGGGCACATCCATATCGAGGTGGCGGACGACGGCAAGGGCCTGAACCGGGATCGGATCTACCGGAAGGCCCTGGATCGGGGGCTCATCGCCCAGGGGAGCCGGCCTTCCGACGAGGAGCTGAACCTGCTCATTTTCGAACCGGGGTTTTCCACGGTGGAGCAGGTGTCGGATCTCTCCGGCCGGGGCGTGGGCATGGACGTGGTGCGCCAGAATGTGCGCGCCCTGGGGGGGCGCATCGAAGTGGAGAGCCAGCCGGGCCGGGGCACCCTGATCCGCCTGGTGCTGCCCCTCACCCTGGCCATCCTCGACGGGCTCACCGTCCGGGTCGGCAGCGAGACCTATGTCTTCCCCCTGGCCTCTGTGCTGGAGAGCTTCCAGGGCCGGCCGGAGGACGTGCAGACCATCAAGGGCGATCGCGAGGTCATCAGCCTCCGGGGCGAGTTCATCCCGGTGGTCCGGATGCAGCGGCTGCTGGCCCTCGGCTCGAGCCCGGATGTCTCGGAACGCACCCTGCTGGTGCTGGTCGAATCGGAAGGCCGCCGGGCGGCCATGGCCGTGGACGAGCTGCTGGGCCAGCAGCAGGTGGTCATCAAGAGCCTGGAGACCCACTACAAGCGGGTGGAGGGGATCTCCGGCGCCACCATCCTGGGGGATGGCCGCGTGGCCCTGATCCTCGACGTGCCGGGCCTGATGCGGCTGGAGGCCGGGGCGGCCGCGGTCGGGGCATGAGCCCCGTGGCTTCCCCCGAACGGGAGTCCCTGGGTCTGGACCTGGCCCCGCTTTCCGCCGCCGACTTCGGCGTCCTCCGCGACCTTCTGCACGCCCACACGGGCATCGCCCTGGCCCCCCACAAGCTCACCATGGTGCAGTCGCGGCTGGCCAAGCGCCTGCGGAGCCTCGGGATCCAGACCTTCGAGGAATACCTGGACCGAGTGAAGGGCCCCCAGTCCGCCGAGTGGCCCGAGTTCATCAACGCCCTCACCACCAACCTCACCAGCTTCTTCCGCGAAGGGCACCACTTCACGCGCCTGGTGGAGCTCCTGAATGCCGCCCCGGCCGCCCCGCGCCGCCTCCGGATCTGGAGCGCCGGCTGCTCCACCGGGGAGGAGCCCTACACCCTGGCCATGACGCTCCAGAGGGCCTTCGGCGCGTCGGCCTCCGTTCAGATCCTGGCCACGGACCTCGATACGGCCGTGCTCAGGACCGCCTCCAGCGGCGTCTATCCCCTGGCGCGGATCGACGATCTGGACCAGGAATGGAAGCGGCTGGGCTTCCTCCGGGGCACCGGGGCCCACCAGGGCCAGGTCTGCATCCGGCCGGAGCTGCGCCAGCTCATCACGTTCCAGCAGATGAACCTCCTGGACGACGCCTGGTCCCTGGGGAGCGAGCCCTTCCAGGCCATCTTTTGCCGGAACGTGATGATCTATTTCGACAAGCCCACGCAGCGGAGCCTCCTCAAGCGGTTCCACGCCCTGCTGGAGCCCGGGGGGCTGCTGTTCGTGGGCCATTCGGAGGCCCTGCTGGATGCCAACCTGGGATACCAGTCGCTGGGCCAGACCATCTACCGGCGCAAGGCCGCCGCACCATGAGCCCGCCCCCCGCCAAGCTGGTCCATGGCCGCGCCTCGAAGTACCTGGACCGCCATTTCAACCGCCAGGCCATGAAGATCCTGCCGGGCGAGTTTTACGCCACGGCCCAGGATGAGGTGATCGTCACGGTCCTGGGGAGCTGCGTGGCGGCCTGCCTGCTGGACCCCATCGCCATGGTGGGCGGCATGAACCATTTCATGCTCCCCATGAAGCAGGGCGAGCGCGATCCGGACGTGTTTTACGCCGCCCGCTACGGGGTGGCCGCCATGGAATTCCTCATCAACAACCTGCTGCACCTGGGGGCCCAGCGGGATCGCCTGGTGGCCAAGGCCTTCGGCGGCGGCCGGGTGATGCTCGGCATGACCTCGGACGTGGGGGACCAGAACATCGATTTCGTGCGGCAGTTCCTGCGCAACGAGAACATTCCGGTCTGGAGCGAGGATCTCGGCGGAACCCACCCCCGCAAGGTCTACTTCTTCCCCCACACCGGGCAGGTCCTCGTCAAGCGGATCGAAAGCACCCATAACGACACGGTCCTGATCCGGGAGTTGACCTATCTCCAGGAATTCAACCGGGCGCCGATGGATGGAGACGTGGAGCTGTTTTCATGAAGACGGAATCGAAGCGGCGGGTCCTGATCGTGGACGACAGCGCCCTGGTCCGCCGGGTGCTGGCCGATATCCTCTCGCGCCACCCCCTTTTGGATGTGGTGGGCACCGCCACGGACCCCTACGACGCCCGCGAACGCATCAAGGAACTGAATCCGGACGTGCTCACCCTGGATGTGGAGATGCCCCGCATGGACGGCCTCACCTTCCTCGGCAAGCTGATGAAGGCCCACCCCATGCCCGCCGTGATGCTGTCGAGCCTCACGGCCAAGGGCACCGCCACGGCCCTGGATGCCCTGGATCTGGGCGCGGTGGATGTGATCGGCAAGCCCATCCAGGACCAGGCCGCGGGCCTGGAGGCCATGGGCGCCGAGATCGCCGAAACGGTCTACGCCGCCTCCCTGGCCCGGGTGAGCGGCCCCCTTCCCCGCGCGCCCCTGGCCCACTCCACGCTGGCGCCCCTGGCCGAGCGGGCGAAGGCGGGGCGCGCCCTCATCGCCATCGGCTCCAGCACGGGCGGCACCGAGGCCCTGCGCCGGATCTTCGAGGCCATCCCCGAGAACCTCCCGCCCATCGCCGCGGTCCAGCACATGCTGCCGGGCTTCACGGGGGCCTTCGCCGAGCGCCTGGACCGCGGCTGCCGCGCCCGGGTGAAGGTGGCAGAGGACGGGGAGCCCTTGAAACCCGGCACCGTCTACCTGGCCCCCAGCGAGGCCCACCTGGTCATCCGGCGCCACGGCGGGGGCCTGGCGGCCCTGATCCAGCCAGGGGACCGGGTCTCGCGCCACCTGCCCTCGGTGGACGTGCTGTTCCAGTCGGTCGCGGAGGCCTGCGGCCCCCATGCCCTGGGCGTCATCCTCACGGGCATGGGCGAAGACGGGGCCCGGGGCCTGCTCCAGATGCGCCAGAAGGGCGCGCGGACCCTGGGCCAGGACGAGAATTCCTGCGTGGTCTACGGCATGCCCCGGGTCGCCTTCATGCGGGGCGCCGTGGAAGAACAGGCTCCCCTCCATGCCATTGCGGGCCACCTGGTAGCCTGGTGTGGGCGGGAAGCCTGAACCCTCCTGAGCAGCCGTCCCACGAACCCGCCCATGACCCTCCACCTTCCATCCCTGCTGCTCAGGTCCGGCACCCGGCGGACCTTCGCGGTCCTCCTGGCGGGCTGGACCCTGGTCATCGCCGGTTTCCTGGGCCTGGGCGAGTACTACGGGCGCCGGGAGGACCGCGAGATCGCCCTCCACCGGGCCAAGGACAGCTACCTGAAGGACCTCGCCTACCGGCGCTGGGCCTCGGAACGCGGCGGGGTCTACGTCCCGCTGGACGCCAAGACACCGTCCAATCCCTACCTGGCCCCCCTGCCGGGCCGGGACGTCACCACCACGGATGGGAAGCGCCTCACGCTGGTGAACCCCGCCTACATGACCCGGATGGTCCATGAGCTGAGCGCCGGGGAGTACGGACTGATGGCCCACCTCACGAGCCTGAAGCCGCTCCGACCCGAAAACGCCCCGGACCCCTGGGAACGCCGGGCCCTGGAGTCCTTCGAGCGGGGCGGCCGCGAATATTCCGAGCTGGTGCAGGACCAGGGCCGGCCCGTCCTCCGCTACATGGGCGCCTTCCTGGTCGAGCCCAGCTGCCTGGCCTGCCACGCCCGCCAGGGCTACCGCACGGGCGACATCCGGGGCGGCCTCAGCATCACGGTGCCCTTGGACTCGACCGTGATCTCCCCGGGGTGGACCCATCGGGGGATCACCCTCCTCACCTTCATGGCCATCTGGACGGCGGGGGGGGCGGGCCTCTTCCTGGGGGTCCGCCGGGCCGTGAGATCCGAGGGGGAACGCCACCGGATGCTGGCCGAGCTGGCGGACAGCTCTGAGCGCTTCCGGCATCTCTTCCAGTCCTCGCCGGCGCCCATGTTCATCCACCGGGAGGGGCGCCTCCTCGAGGTCAACCAGGCGGCCGCCCAGCTCCTGGAGGCCGACGAACCCGGGCAGCTCACCGGCCTCGAGGTCATGCGCTTCATCCATCCGGATTTCCACGACCGGGTGGCCGAGCGCGTCCACACGGTCCTGGGAACCAGAATCTCCGCTCCCCTCCTGGAGGAAGTCTTCATCACCCTTCGGGGCCGGGAGGTCCCCGTGGCGGTCCAGACCGCGGCCCTCGACCTGCCTGGCGGCCCGGCCGTCCTGGCCTTCGCCCAGGACCTCACCGACCGCCAGCGGAGCGAAGAAAACCGCCGCCGGCTGGAGGCGGAGATCCAGCACTCCCAGAAGCTGGAGAGCCTGGGCAGCCTGGCGGGTGGCATCGCCCACGACATGAACAATGTGCTGGCCGCCATCCTGGGCATGACCTCGCTCCTGCAGACCAGGCACGAGGACGATGCGCCGCTCACCAACTCCCTCCGCATCATCGAGCGCGCCGCCGGCCGCGGCCGCGACCTCGTGAAGGGCCTCACGGATTTCGCCCGCAAGGGCCTCCAGCAGGCCCAGGTGATGGACCTCAACGCCCTCGTC
>JARLGO010000119.1 GCA_031292655.1 Geothrix sp. | reverse complement strand
CTTGCCGCTGGTCCGGGCGAGGGCGGCCAGGGCGGCGGCAAAGGAGCCGTAGGTCGCGGGGTCCGAGGTGTCCAGGCGCTTGGTGAGGGGCACCAGGCCCACCACCACCGCGTCGGCCTCCGTGTTCAGCAGCAGGCGGGCCGAGTCGAGATAGGCGGCCTCGTCGGCCATGGGCGTGAGATCCAGGGGCAGGCGCGGGCTGACGAGCCCCGTGAGGCCGTGCGCCTCGAGGCTGGCCGCCAGGGCCGCCACCTCGGATTCCGTCAGCCTCGACCCGTGGAAGGGGCCGCCCAGCAGGTCGGCGGAGGCCACGGATTCGAAACCCGCGTTGGTCATGATGGCCACGGAAGCGGGGCGCCCTTCGGGATAGGCGCCCAGCCAGGCCAGGGCCGCGTCGAAGGCCTCCATGCGCTCCGCCAGCATCACTCCCGCGCGGCGCAGGACGCTGGCCTGGAGCGCGTGATCGCCTGCCAGGGCCCCGGTGTGGCTGCTGGCCGCGGCCATGCCCTCCTGGCTGCGGCCGCCCTTGTAGAACAGCACGCGGCGGCCGGCCTCCCGAAGGTCCTTGGCGGCCTGGGCGGCGGCCTGGAGGTCGCCGGGGGCGAAGCCCTCCAGGTAGGCGCCCACCACCTTCACGGCGGGATCGCCGCCGAAGCCCCTCAGGAAATCCGAGCAGCGCAGATCCATCTGGTTGCCAATGGCCACGGCGGCCCGCAGGCCCAGCTCCGTGCGGCGGCTCAGGCGGGTGATGAGGAAGGCGCCGCTCTGGCTCACCAGGGCGACGTGCCCGGGTCGGGCCCGCAGGGGCAGCTTCGCGTCTGGGATGAAGAGCGTGTTGAGGGTCTGGTCCGGACTGAAGAGCCCCAGGCCGTTGGGCCCCACGATGGCCGGGGTCCACTTCCCGGCCCGACGGTGCGCGTCGAGGCAGGCCACCAGCCGCTGGCCCAGCCCCTCGGTATCGGCCCCATCGCCCAGGCCCCCCGCCACCAGGTAGACCACGGCGGCACCGCCGCCCTGGCGGCAGAGCTGCTCCACGGCCTCCAGGGTCTGGTGCGCCGGCAGGGAGAGGATGAGCTGGTCCGCGGGGGCCGCGGCCAGCTCGGCAACGGAATCGAGACAGGCCAGGCCCAGGAACTCCGCGGTTCCGGGCTTGATGAGGCGGAGCGCGCCGGCGGGCAGGCTGGACCGGCGGAGGTTCTCCAGGATGATGCGACCCACGGTGCCTTCACGGCTGGAGACGCCGGCGATCACGACGCTCGAGGGGTTCAGGAGCGCCCGGTACCAGGCCGGGTCCGGCGCGGCGGGACGGGCGGGGGCTTCCGTCTCCACCGTCCCGACGCCATCCAGGGCCGTGGGCAGGCCCTCGCTGTCCAGCACGATGGGATTGAGCTCGAGCAGCGTGACGCCCTCCCGCTCCAGTCCTGCGGCCGCCCGCCAGAGGCCCTGGAGGAAGGCGAGCAGCTTGGCCTCGTCCGTGAGGGCCTCGGTGCCGCGCTGGAGGCCGAGCCAGGTGCGTCCCAGCCAGTGGGCCCGAAGCTCCGCCAGGGCCCCTTCCGGGGTGGCCAGGGCGATGGGCCAGATCAGGGGCGGCGCCAGGGCCGCCCAGGCATCGGCCTGGAGCCCGCCGATCCCGCACACCACGAGCCAGCCGGCCTCGGGGTCGCGCTTGAGGGAGACGAGCGCCTCGGTGGGCAGGCCCGAGAGGCGCTTGAAGGCGACCCTCTCGCAGACCAGGCCGCCGATCCAGGGATGCTCGGCCACGCGCTCGCGCATGGCCGCGGCCTCGGCCTTCAGGGCCTCGACGTCGAAGGTTCCGAAATGCACCGCGCCCTGGTCGGACTTGTGCCAGAGCTGATCGGCGATGCCCTTCAGCACGATGGGTTCGCCGGGGGCGAAGGGCAGGCCGTCCGTGCCCAGGAACCCGTGGCGGGGCACCCTCAGGCCCGCGGCGGCCAGCAGGCCGTAGGCCCGCCCCTCATGGAGGAATCCCGTTCCTGTGCGCATTCAGACCCCCACGGTTTTCTGGGCCAGGCCGCGCCCCGCTTGGAAGGCCTCCAGGTTCTTCTCGGTGACCCGGGCGCCCTTGGCTTCGAAGCGCTGGGTGATGACTTCCTGCCAGACCGTGTCGGCCACGGGCAGGAACGTCGAGGCCAGGCCCAGCAGGGCCATGCCGCCGGCCTGCCGATGGCCCAGGCGCCGGGCGAGTTCCTCCGTGTCCACCAGGTGGCAGCCGCGCACGCCCTTCAGGGCTGCGTACACGTCATCCAGGGGCGGATAGCCGGCCATGTCGGCCTGGGGCTCCTCGGAGACCACCAGCTGGCCATTCATGCGGAGCATGGCCACGTAGCGCAGGGCTTCGAGCGGTTCCAGGGCGATGAGCAGTTCGGCGCAGCCCTCGTCGATGATGGGCGAGGTGAGCGGCAGGTCGGAATAGCAGACCTGGGCGTGGACGCTGCCCCCGCG
>JARLGO010000118.1 GCA_031292655.1 Geothrix sp. | reverse complement strand
GCCATCACGTCGGGACTGGGCAGCGCCGGCGTCGGCCTGATCTCCACCCTCGCCTTCGCGCCGGTCCAGGACACGCTGCGCCGGGCCCTGGGCGTGGACCGGGTCAACGTGGCGTTCCGCACCTCCACCCTCGGCACCTCTGAAACCGAGTTCACCATGGGCAAGAGCTTCAACCTCTTCGGCCAGCGCAGCGCCATGGTGTTCACCCACACGAAGAGCGGCGAGCTGAGCATCGACTCGGGCCAGGTGGAATGGCGCTTCGGCAACCTCATCCTCCTGCTGGGTTTCACCAAGGGGGGTGGCGTCGGGCTCACGCCTTCGGGAGAGATCCGGCACACGTGGAGCCCCAATTAGGCTGTGGGCGGTAGGCTGTAGGCTGTGGGAGGGGGAGCGGCATGATCACGGTGAAGTGTTTTGCCCGCTACCGGGCCCTGCTGGGGTTTTCCGAGCTGGAGCTGGCCGCGGTTCCCACCCTGGGCGACCTGCTGCAGGAGCCGAGGCTCGAGCGCCTGCCCCCGGACGCCCTCCTGGCCGTGAACCAGAGCTTCGCCGACCGGACCACGCCCCTGGCGGACGGCGACGAGGTGGCCCTCATGCCGCCGGTTTCCGGCGGCTGATCCCCGGCGATCCGGCTCCTAGCCTTCGCGCCGGATCTCCAGCACCTCGCCACCGCTGAGGCGCAGCAGCTCCTGGAAGGCCGGTTCCCGGCGCAGCCGGTCCTCCGGCCGCTCCTCGATGGCCGGCCCGCCCGGATCGTCAAAGCTGACCTCCACGGCCTTCAGGCCCGGCAGCGCCAGGGCGAGCGCCGCCAGCAGGTGGGGGCTGGCCTTCTCCCGCTCGAAATCCTGGAGCGTCTGCCGCACCTGGGCGGGAAACCGGAACCGGAGGGTGGGCGGATCCCAGTGCAGCTCCGCGGCCAGCTGCGGCGCCGAGGCCAGGGCCCGCAGGCACGGCGCCTGGCGCAGGGCCTCGCTACAGGCCCGGCGGAGCTGATCCGAAGAACCCGAAAAGGGCCGGATCGCGGGGGCGGGCGCCGGAGGGGTCGACGGCTTTGCCGCGGCAGCCGGCCGTCGAGGCCCCTCAGGCGCCGGCGCGACCTGGGGGGCCGGGGTAGGGACCGGCGGAGGGCCCGAGGCCGGACCGGGCGGCCTCGGGACCCCGGGGGCCGGCCCTGAAACGAGCGTATCCAGGGGCAGGAGGTGGGGCAGCTGGGCCGCCGTGATGAGGGCGAGTTCCACCACCACCCGGGGCAGGCTGCTGTCGCGCAGATCCCGCTCGCGGCCCAGGAGGAGGTTCAGCATCCGGGCCCAGCGCAGCAGTTCCTGGGGTCCGCGGGCCGCCAGGGCCTCCTGCTCCAGGCGGTCCCGGAAGGCCAGGACCAGCTCCCGCCAGAAGGTGGCCCAGTCGGCCCCCTGTTCGGCCAGTTCCCGGCAGGCCTCCACCAGGGCGGCCGTGTCGCCGATGGCCAGCGCCGACATCACGCCCTGCACCAGGTGGGCGCTGACGATGCCCAGCTGCTCGCGAACGGCCTCCTCCATCACCTTGCCATCGCCGGCGGAGATCACGCGATCGAGGATGGTCAGGGCATCGCGCATGGAGCCCTGCCCCGCCTCGGCCACCAGGCGCAGGCTGTCGCCTTCGAAGGTGACGCCCTCCTGCTCGCAGACATGGCGCAGGCGCCCTTCGATGAGGCCCACGGGGATGAGGCGGAACGGGAAGATCTGCACCCGGCTCTTGATGGTGTCGGGGACGTCCTGCAGCTCGGTGGTGGCCAGGACGAAGATGGCGTGGGGCGGCGGCTCCTCGATGACCTTCAGCAGCGCGTTGAAGGCCTCCGTGCTGAGCATGTGCACTTCGTCGATGATGTAGACGCGATAGCGGCAGAAGGCGGGGCGGGTCTGCACCTGCTCCCGCAGGGCCCGGGCGTCGGCCACGGAAGCCCGGCTGGCCGCGTCGATCTCCACGATGTCCAGGCTGCTGTCCGGCTGCTCCGCGGCGCGGCAGGGATCGCAGACCCCGCAGGGCGTGGCCGTGGGGCCCTCGGCGCAGTTCAGGGCCCGGGCCAGGATGCGGGCTGTGCTGGTCTTGCCCGTGCCCCGGACGCCCGCGAACAGGTAGGCCTGGTGGATCTTCCCGCTGTCCTTGGCCCGCTTCAGGGCATTGGCCAGGGCCTTCACGCTGCCCTCCTGCCCCACGAGGTCGGACAGCAGGCGGGGTCGGTATTTGAGGGCGAGGGTCGTCATGGAAGGTTCAGTCTCCCACAAGGCAAGCGGCGGCGTCAGGGTCCAAGGAGCTCCGTTCAGCTCACGCGATCGAACAATCCGGGCTGGCGGGCCGCGGGGCCGCGAGGCGGGGCGACGGGTTCCGCCTTCGCTTCGCGCTTGGGTCTTCGCGGGGGGAAGGTCTCCAGGAAGGCGGCCCGGATGCCCTCTTTGTAGTCGGGATCCAGGACCTTGAGCCAGCCGTGGTCGGCCAGCAGCTTGTAGAAGGGATCCTGTTGCAGCAGCCGGAGTCCCCCCACCCAGGCGTTCGAGGCGCCGCTGGCCCGGGCGCGCCGGGCGAAGGCCCGGGCATCATGCACCGCCAGGAGGGGCGCCACGCCGATGGTGACCTGGATGCCGGCTGCCGCCAGCCGCTCCGCCGCGGCCCAGCGGCTGGGAATGGCGGGCGCGCGGGGTTCCACGGTCTGGCGCACCGTGTCGTCATCGGTGGGGATGGACAGGCCCACGGAGAGCCGGTCCCCGAAGGCCCGCAGGAGATCCAGGTCCTGGAGCACCAGGGGCGAGCGGGTGTGGAGGATCACTTCCGTGGTCGGGCAGAGGAGCAGCACTTCGAGGCAGCGCCGGCTGAGGCGGTACTGCCGTTCCAGGGGCTGGTAGGGATCCGTGGCCGAGGCCATGAAGACCCGGGCCTCGTGGAGCTTGTGGCGCTGGGACCAGAGCAGTTCCGGCGCATTGAGCTTGGGCGCCACCCAGCCGCCCCAATCCGCGGGGCCGTGGAGGGCGTTGGGGTACTCGCGGACATAGCAGTAGCGGCAGCCATGGCCGCAGCCGCGGTAGGGGCTGAGGGCGAAGCCGAACCCGTAGCGCTCGTCCTTCTGGGGGCGCAGGATCGACCGGGCCTCCTCGGGCTCCACGAGCAGGTCCTTGAAGAGCGGCGGCGGATCCGAGGGCAGTGGCAGGGGTGTCATGCCATCAGTTTTCGCTTTTTATTCGCTACGTCAAGGCTTTCCGGCTTTTTTGGAAATCACCTGGTCCCAATCATGGCTTGGCGTTCTTCTCATAGGCCTCGATGAGCTTCTGGAGGCAGGCGTCCTGGGCCTCCAGGTGCTTCTGGATCTCCAGCGCCTCATGCAGGATGGCCTCGGCGTCCTTGTAGGTGTCGTCGGCCCGGGCATCCGCGGCGGCGCCCTCGACCTTCTGGCCCACCATGATGATGGACAACAGGACCAGTTGCAGGAAGGTCTGCGCGATCCAGGAGATGAGGGCGCTGGTGCCCGCGTGGATGGCCTCCGGCAGGCTGATGAAGGCGATGATGGCGAAGGCGTAAGCGCACCACATGGTGCCCACGCCCCGGGTGATCCCCTCCCCCAGGAAGGCGTTGAATCGGGCCATCCGGCCGATCTGGGGCGCCTTGGGCTTGGGGGCGCGCTTCTTCCGGGTCTCGATGTGGGGATGGGGGTGATGCTCGTAGATTTTCATGCTTCGCACCTCGGGATGAACAGGCCGTGGGGATCGGATGGGCCGGCAGAAAAGGAGAAGTCCCCGCCTCGCAGGAACGGCCGGGCCGCTCCAGTGGGGCTGAGGTAGGCGGGGACCCGCCCGCGGCTACTGAATGTCGACCTTGAACGTGGCCGAGCCCAGCACGGCCTCCTGGTCGCCCATGAGCTTCACGGTCCACTCGCCCTCATCGCCCTTCCGGAAGGTCCGGTAGGCGTGGGTGCGGTAGGGCGAGCGGGGCACCTTCAGCTCCTGCTTCGAGGTCCTGTCCCCCTTGCTGAACACGAAGGTCACCGTGCTGTCGGCGGCGCCCATGACCTTGGCCCAGACATAGATGCGGGTGCCGGCGGCGACCTTGAAGTCCGAGGTCTCGCCCACGATCTCCAGCTTCTCCACGGCGGTGCCGGTCTTCAGCTCGGCATGGGGCCGGATGGCGGTGGGGGCAGGAGCGGGCTGGGCCACAAGCAGGGCCGGGAGGAGGAGGGCGGCGAACGGGGTGGGGCGCATGGGAGACTCCTTGGAAACTGGGCCCCATTCTGGGCCGGTGGGCGCTTCCTGTCACGGTGCATCGCCGGACCGGGTCACCTCCAGCCTTCAAGCCCTTCCAGGATGTCCCGCACACCGGGTCCGAAGCGGGCGTTGCTGAGCCAGTCCAGTCCCGGGGGGAGCCCCTCCAGGGCGGCCTTCACCCGGGCCCGGTGGCCCAGCTCGGGACGGGGGATCGCGCGCTCGGCCCGCTCGTGGCGGAAGGCCACGGCCTCGCCAAGGGTGGGGATCCAGGACCGGAGGCGGGCGAAGATGCCCTCCCAGGCCTCCAGATCCGCCGGCTTGCCGAAGGCGCCGCCGATGAAGCTGCGCAACTGCATGAGGCCTTCGGGCGCGCTTTGGGGATCCATCCAGGAGGGTACGAGGGACCCGAGGTAGCCGCGGCCCTCGGGGGGATGGATGAGGAAGCCGAAGCTGTCCTTGAGGGCCGGCAGGGGCGTGTGGCGGCTGTGCCAGAGGTCCACCGAGGTGTAGGGGATGGCCCCCAGGGCCCCG
Source organism: Geothrix sp. (assembly GCA_031292655.1). Taxonomy (GTDB): domain Bacteria; phylum Acidobacteriota; class Holophagae; order Holophagales; family Holophagaceae; genus Geothrix. The sequence goes on along the minus strand of JARLGO010000118.1, from coordinate 2,611 downwards.
GCACTCTGGGGCGCCACGGTCCCCAGCAGGGCCGCGGCCTCGTAGGCCGGCAGGGCCAGCACCACGCGATCCGCCTCGCGCACCTCGCCCCCCCCGCGCACGCGCCAGCGGCTTCCGGGCAGCGGCTCCAGGCCCTCGGCCCGAAGGCCCGGGCGCACGGTGGCGAGCCTCGCGGCGAGGCGGATGGGCAGCTGGCCCATGCCGCCTGTCGGCACCACCATGTGGCTCACGCCACCCTTGCGGATGCCGTTCACGAGGCTGCCGCTGGCCTCCCAATGGCGCAGCTTGGGGATGGCGTCCACGGAGAGGATGTCCGCCGGCGCCGCCAGCACCCCCGCCACCATGGCGGGCAGCAGCTCGGTGGCCACCCCCTTGCCCAGGCGCCGGGCGATGAAGGCCGACAGGCCCTCTTCCGGCTCCGCCCCGCGCACGGGGATGAAGGGCTCGCCCATCATCCGCAGCTTGGCGCCCAGGGACAGGAGGGGCGAGAGCAGGAGGGCCGGAGGCGAGGCCGGCACCGGGATGAGCCGCCCGCCCTTCCCCACCCAGCGGGCCCCGGTGCCCGGGGCCCTGAAGGGCAGGTCGATGGCGCTGAAGAGGCGGTCCACGGCCGTGCCCTTCTGCCAGAGCACCCCCTGAGGTCCAGTCTCGAAGTGGCCGCCCTCCCAGGGCAGCGTCTTCATCCAGCCGCCGACCGAGGCGCCGGCCTCCCACACTTCCACGGTCTCACCGCGCTGCTGGAGGTGCCAGGCCGCCGCGAGGCCCGTGACGCCACCGCCGAGGATCAGGGTGCTCATGGGAGGATCTCCAGGACGCGCCGCGTGAGGCAACGGATGTAGGCGGGGGCGGTGCCCGGGGCCGCCACGCGGCGGTAGGTGCGGATGCCGGCCCGATCCGCCACGTGGCGGTACTCGATGTCCAGCTCGTGCAGGGTCTCGATGTGCTCGCTCACGAAGCTCAGGGGCACGACGATGACGTCCCTGCCGCCCATGGTTTCCAGCACCGATTTCAGCGGCGGCTCCAGCCAGCGCACGGGCCCCGTGCGGCTCTGGTAGGCCAGGAGGTAGCCGCCGGGGATGGCGCCGATGCGCGCCATCAGGGCATCCCGGGTGGCGTGGATCTCCTTTTCGTAGGGGTCCCCCGCCTCGATCTGGCGCACGGGCAGGCTGTGGGCGCTGAAGATCACCGTGGCTTCCGGCAGCTCCTTCAGGGCGGCGCGGAGCGGCGCCTCCAGCGCATCCAGGTAGTCCGGATCCGTGGCGTAATGCTCCACCCCCGGCAGGAGCTCCATCCCGGCCCTGGCGGCCTCGACCGCCAGCTCCCGCAGGCTGGACCCGGTGGTGGCCCGGCAGTCGTGGGGATAGAGGCTGACGGGCACGAGCTTGGTGATGCCCTGGCGCTTCAGGGCCTTCAGCAACCCGGCGGCCCGCGGCGAAGCGCTGCGAAAGCAGAGTTTCACGGCTTCGGCGCGACCGGCGGCGCGGAGGGCCGACCGCAGCGCCGAGGCCTGGAAGGCGCTTTCCCGCAGCAGCGGGGAGCCACCGCCGATCTGGGCGTAGCGCTTCCTCGCGCCGGGGGCCCGCAGTTTCGCGATGAGCCTCGAGAAGGGGCCCTGCAGCCAGGCGGGTCCCGGCAGCCGGATGAGCTCCCGGTCGCCGAACAGGGCCGCCAGAAAAGGTTCCACCTGGTCCAGGTTCACCGGACCGCCGAGGTTCAGGAGCAGGATCGCCGTGTCTCGCATCACTTACCACCTTACGCGAGAGTCGGTGGAATGGTCGTCACGGAACTCTGGACAGGAGATGAACCCCGGGATGCCGGCATCCCATAGACTGTCCTGACACCAGATGTCCTGGCCGGAGTGCCCATGCCCCTGACTGCCCTTGCCACCCTGCCCGCCTTTGCCGCCCTGCCCGACGACGCCCGCCTCTGGCTGCTCGCGCTGGCCCATCCCATCGAGGCCTCCGTGCTGGCGCCGGACCTGGAGGCCCTGCTGGGCCGCTGGCGGCACAAGGGCATCCAGTACCGGGGAGCGTGGGCCCTGCTGGAGCACCGCATCATCGCCATCGCCGAACCCACCCTGGCCGCTCAGCCTTCGGGCTGCGCCATCGATGGCATGCTGCGGGGCGTGAGCCACCTCGCGGCCCAACTGGATCTGCGCCTGGAGGATCCCCAGGCGGTCCTCGTGTGGCTCGGGGACAGCCTCCGCGCCATCCCCCGATCCGAGCTCGAGGCGCGCCTCGCCGATGGCACCCTGGACGGCGCCACGCCGGTCCTCGACCTGGCCCTGCTCACCCTCGGCGACCTGCGCCAGGGCAGGCTCGAACGGCCCCTGGCCGCCACCTGGATCGGGAAGAAATATCTTCGGGCTGTGGGCTCTGGACTGTAGGCTGCGGGCTAAGAGCTCATAACAGAACCCCACGGCGCCGCGCGAGGGTCGCCGGGCGAGCGAGGCGAGGAACGCGAGTTAAAGCGTAGCGGGTACTACGCGCGACGAGCGTGACGAAGCATGGCGACGCCCGCCGGCCCTCGCCCGGAGGGATGAAGCCAGGCAGGCGCTCCGCGGCGTCAGGTCCCTTGAACAACGAACCACGTTGCCCTGCGGGCCCTTCCT
>JARLGO010000514.1 GCA_031292655.1 Geothrix sp. | reverse complement strand
CGGAAGAAGTGGCGCAGGGTCTCGCTCACCTTGGCGGCGGCGAGGATGGTTTCGAAGACCTCGGCCTTCTTGGCGGGCAGCACCAGGGGCGAGGCCACCAGGCGGGACAGGTCGGCATTGGCGGCCACGGCGGTGGCCACGGTGTTCAGCTCCTGCTGGAGCATGGGCACGTTCCCCTGCTTGTCGCCGATCTGGAGGAGGGCCTTGGCGTAGCGTCGGGCGGTCAGGCGGCTGCTCATTGGGCGCCTCCAATCTGCTGAATGGCACGGTCCACGGCCTTGCCGGCATCAGGTCCCTGCAGCTTGGCCTCCAGGCGCTTGGCGGCGCCTTCGACGGCCAGCTCTGCCACCAGGGCCCGGAGTTCGAACTCGGCCTGGCGTTTCTGATAGCCGATCTCGGCCTGGGCCTGGGCCAGGATCAGGGCCGCCTCCGTCCTGGCGGCCTCCAGCACGTGCTGCTTTTCGGTCTCGGCATCGGCCTTGGCCTTGTCGAGGATGCCCGCCATCTCGGCCTCGAGCCCCGACATCTTCGCTTCCATGGCCTTCAGCTGGGCCTCGCCCTCGGCCCGGTCCGTCTCGGCCTGAGAGAGCAGGGTCTCCAGTTCCTCCTTGCGGGACTTGAACATGGCGGACAGGGCACCCTTCAAGAGGAAGAAGAGGGCCGCGCCGTAGATGGCGAAGTTCAGGAGCTGGACCAGGAAGGCGCCCCCGTTGCCGTATTCCTTGCCGAAGAGCTTCATGGCCGGGCCGTGATGCCCGGCGCCATGGCCGGCTTCATGGGCCCCCTCGCCATGGGCTGCCTCGGAAGCGGCCTCTCCCTCGGGAGCCTGGCCTTCATGCCCCGCGGGCTGGGCCTCGTGACCGGCCGTGGGGCTCTCGTGTTTCTCGACGGCCTGGGTGGCGCCGGGCGCCTGGGCCAGCATCGCCAGGGGGCTGAAGACCAGCAGGGCGGACAGGGAAAGTCGGGTCAGGTTCAGCATGCTCAGGCCTGCTTCAAAAGGGTCTGGGCCATGGATTCGGCCAGGGCGTCCACCTGGGTCAATAGAGTCTGCTTGGCCGCGACCTGCTGGGCCTTCAGGGACTCCACCGCCGCTTGCTGCTCGGCCATGGCCTTGGCGCGGGCCTCGTCCAGCAGGCGATGCTTCTCCTTGCTCGCCGCCTCGGCCAGGGCCTTGCGGGCCTCGAAGGCCTGGGCGCGGAGTTCCTTCAGCCGCGCCTGGTAGTCCCGCTGCCGGGCGTCCATCTGGGCCGCGGCCTGGGCCTTGGCATCCCCGCCGGCATCCAGATCGCGATCCCGGTCCTCCATCACCTTCGTGATGGGTCCGAAGAACACCACCCGGAGGTAGACGTAGAGCACCACGAGCAACACCACCACGAACAGGAGGGCCGGCAGGTCCGGGCGCATGGGATCCGGCATCTGGGCCAGGATGCGCGCCACGGGGCCATCCCCTTCGGGAGATCGGAGCGTCAAATTTGCCAGTTCCAGCAGCGCCACAGGCCACCCTCCAGAAACATCCCAAGGCCTCGGCCGACAACTTCAGCCAGGGTCACACCGACACCAGCATGGGTCCGCGGGAACCCCTGGCACGGAAGTCTAGAAACCTTACCAGAGCAGCGCGAATCCCTCAATGCCGAGCTTTGGCCTTGACCCCTCCGGACCCCTGTGGGAGGATCAGTGTTCGGCGATTCGGGCGATTAGCTCAGTCGGTAGAGCGGCTGCCTTACACGCAGCATGTCGGCGGTTCGAGCCCGTCATCGCCCACCAGACACCTGGTGAAATGCAACAAAACAAGGGGTTGTAGCTCAGTCGGTTAGAGTGCCAGCCTGTCACGCTGGAAGTCGCGGGTTCGAGCCCCGTCAGCCCCGCCAAAAAACGCGCCCAGTCGGGCGCGTTTTTTATGCGGCGGGGCCGGCGGGGCTCGGACCCGCGAGTGGGCTCGCAGAGGCGCCACTAGATGTGGCGCCGAACGAGACCGGCAGACGCAAGCCCGTAGGGCGCAGCGGCTGCGTTCGAGCCCACGATCGCATGGGTCGGCACGACGGGCGGAGAACGGCAGCACTGACAGGTTCGGACCCGCGAGTGCTGAGACTGCCCTGGGAGAGCCCGCCTCAGGGCTTTGGTGCTGTCCCCGAAAAAGGCATCAAAAAACGCAACCGGGGGGTTGCGCGACTCCGGGAGCGCCTTAACATGCAACTTGGAGGTTGCACATGAGCTCATCAAGTACGGACCGCATTGAAAAGCAGATCCTGCTCCGCGCCCCGCAATCCCGGGTCTGGCAAGCCCTGACCGACGCCCGGGAGTTCGGCGCCTGGTTTCGGGTGAAGCTGGAGGGCCCCTTCGTCCCCGGCGGGCGGACCAAGGGCCAGATCACCTACCCCGGCTACGAGCACATCACCATGGAGGTCCGGGTCGAGCGGATGGAGGCGGAGACCCTG
>JARLGO010000011.1 GCA_031292655.1 Geothrix sp. | reverse complement strand
TGGGAGGCCGCGTGTGGAAGATCCGGATCCTGGAAGAACTCGGCAATGTGAGGAGGGCGCTGCGCAAGCTCCGGATCGCCTTTTTCCATCTCGTCCTCTTCAGCATCCTCACCTCCTTCATCGGCGGACTGATCCTCTCCACCAAGGCCCTGTCGCCCGTCTCCAACATCATCGGCCTGGCCAACGAGATCGAGGCTTCGGTCCTCTCCAGGCGGCTGCCCCACCCGGGCGTGGATGACGAGATCGGCCGTCTCGTGGACACGCTCAACCACATGCTCGCCCGCATCGAGGCCTCCTTCGAGGCCATGAAGCGCTTCACCTCGGATGCCTCCCATGAGCTGCGCAGCCCCCTGGCTACCATCCGCAACACCGTGGACGTGACCTTGTCGAGGCCCCGCAGCGGCGAAGAAAAGGACGCCGCCCTCCAGAGCATCGGCGAGGAGGTGGACCGCATCCGCACGCTGGTGGATGACCTGCTGCTGCTGGCCAGGGCCGATGCGGGCCGCATGGTGATGCAGATGAAGCCCGTGTCCCTGGCCTTCCTCCTCGAGGCCCAGGTGGATGCCCACCAGGCCCGGGCCCAGGCGCGGGACATGCGCCTGGAGCTCGGCGCCCTCCTGCCCGACGAGATCCTCGGGGACGAGCGCTGGCTGCTCCAGGTGGTGGGGAACCTGCTGGACAACGCCATCAAGTACACGCCGGTGGGCGGGACGATCACCGTGGACATGGCCCGCACGGCTGAGGTCCTCCGGTTCTCCGTCAGCGACACGGGCCCCGGCATTCCGGAAGATGAACTGGAACGTGTCTTCGAGCGGTTCTTCCGCTCGGACCCATCCCGTTCCCGGGGCCATGTCCCGGGCCTGGGCCTGGGCCTGGCCATCGCCTCCTGGGTGGTCCAGGAGCATCTCGGCACGATCCAGGCCTCCAACCGCCCGGAGGGCGGGGCGACCTTCACCGTCAGCCTCCCCCTGGCGCAGCCCCACACCTGACCCACCCGGATCGGTGGGGGCCTGGTGGTTCACACCGCCGTTGAGGCGAGCCCGGCCGGCATGGGGCCGGCGTCAGCCTGTGACAAAGATCACGCGACTTGTTGATCGTTTTTAAGCGGACCTTCAGGTTCAACACCCACCATGGTCGTCCAAGAGACCTTTTGGTTGCCAAACGGCCCCCAGGCCGATTTCCCGCCCTCCATCACCCCTTCCACGCAACTCCCATGCGACGCGCCGAGAAGGGACTGCCGCCCGCCCGAACTGTCTTCCCACCCCACTCCACAGGAGATCAGCC
>JARLGO010000117.1 GCA_031292655.1 Geothrix sp. | reverse complement strand
CGGCGGCTGACCCCGAATTTCTTGGCCATTTTCTCGGCCGTGGGGAGGCTGATGACGATGTCCCCGAGGTGGGGGAAGGCGCCCTTTTCCACGCTGGAGGGGAAACTGAGCACATCGGTCGTCATGTTTTTTCCGCGATGTTCGCGATTGAGTTTTCTCATGCCGCGATCATCGACATAGGTCAAGGAGATGCCTTGTGCCTCGGGCGCGAGGCGATCCCGAAGGTCATGAAGCAGTTTTCCAAGGGACTGCTCGCCAGGTCCACGCATTTTGCTCCGACTGGACCAATCGATTACGAAAGGGGCGCGAGCTTGCGTCATGGCCGATTCCTCATGCAAGATCAAACAAAGGGCACTCATCATGGTGCATTATGGTGATTCCGTCAATGACCCATTTCTAGATGCAGGAATTGTATCGATGTTCACTTCCTGATTTCCAGACTATTGTTCATGATGATCTGATTTTGAGTGTCATCAAACGTTGATTACAAAAGACAAATTAATGACATTTGCAAAATTAAAATTCCAAGGGCATCCCCTGGCATGCTTAAGCCATGGAGCCGCGTCTTCCTTCCGAACTTGCCGGGCCCCTGGGCCGCTTTCTGGTCCTCCTGGATCGCTGGAACCGCACCCATGCCCTCACGGCCTTGCCCCCGGGGCAGCGCCGGGAGGAACTCCTGGTGGATGCGGCCGCCCTCCTTCCCTTCCTTGCCGGACTACCTTCGGGAGCCCGGGTGGCCGATCTGGGCACGGGCATGGGGTCGCCGGCGGTGGTACTGGCCCTGGCCCGGCCCGACCTGGAGGTCATCGGCGTGGATGCTTCCGGGAAGAAGCTGGCCTTCCTGAGGCAGGTGGCCATGGAACTGTCGATTCCGAACCTGAAAGCGGTGCACGGTCGCCTAGAGGCCCTGCCTCCGCTTGAAGCCGACTGGGGCACGGCCAAGGCCCTGGGCCCCCTGGAACTGCTGGTGGGTTGGTGGACCAGGCATGGACGGGGGGGCAGTCCCTTCTTTGCCCTGAAGGGGCTGGATTGGGCTGAAGAGCGGATTCCTGATGGCTGGACGGTCCAGCCGCATCCCTACCGGCTCCCGACCCGCGGCCAGCGCGCGGTCATCGAACTCCGGCGGGACCAGTCCAAGGAACCGTAAAAAAGCCCCCGGGGCGGGGGCTTTATGGACGAGGGGGCCTCACTGGGTGATGGTGTCCCCGCGCTTCAGCTCTTCAATGGATCGGAGCACGCGGCAGGTGGCCGACTGTGCATCCGTCCGGACCACCAGGGCCTGGCCAAGGTAGTAGGTGGTGGTTTCGGTCGGGGGGTGTTTCTGGTTGTCGGAGCCCACCGAGAAGGATCGGGCCCGGGCCGCGAGGAGCACATCGCCGACCTTGAGACCGCTGTTGGAACCCCTGTCGATGAGGATCATGTCGCCGCTGCCGGTGAGATACCTGGAGTCCCGGGTGTACACCACCACGCCGGCGTCGGGCGCGACCTTCAGCGGCTCAGTGATATCCGTTCGCAGGTGGGAGGGGATGTTCGCGGGTTCGATGAACCTCTCCAGGTGATCGCCGATCTCCACGGAATCCATGCAGCGTTCGATGACGGCTACCGCTCCGCTCGGCTGGGTGCTGAGCACGCGCACCACACCGACCTGCTGGACCACATCCCCCAGGTTCTTCTTGGGAATGGCGGGGTGCATCAATCG